>ONKA01000004.1 GCA_900318265.1 uncultured Bacteroidales bacterium
GGGTTCGGTGTTTTCGACGGAAGAATACGCTCATTACGGAGACCCTGACGCCGTGCAGAAAGCTCTGAGCCGTATGGCACGGAAAGGGGTGCTGCTGCATGTGTGTCACGGTATCTATTGTTATCCCAAAATCGACAAGGATTTGGGATTGGGCGTGCTATATCCTTCATACGAGGACATCGCAAAGGTCATCGCCAAGCGCGACAAGGTGAGGATATTTCCAGCGGGTGCATTGGCACAGAACATGTTGGGGTTGTCGACGCAAGTGCCGATGAATGTGGTGTATCTGACAGATGGAAGCAACCGTAAGGTGAACATCAAGAACGGACGGGGTATCCTTTTCCGCCATGTGTCGCCGAAGAAGCTGTCGTTTAACGACAAACTAGCCATGCTGATTACCACGGCATTGAGGGATATGGGCGAAAAGAATGTGACGGAGGAGCACAGGATTCAACTGAAGAAGGTGCTGGAACAGCACCCGGAGCCGTTTTCGACGCATGACATGAAGCTGATGCCTTTGTGGATCAGGAACCTAATAACAGAAATCTATGAACAATTACACACAACTCTCTGATGCACAGAAGCAAGCGGTGTTGACGCAGTGCAAGAACATGATGGGCTTGCCTGAACAGGCCGTTGAGAAGGATTACTGGGTGACGGTGATGCTGCAACTCATCTTTGACTAGGGGGAAACTCCGTGGGAATCCGGGGAATCCGTGGTCGTTATTAAAACGTTAATTGCCATGTAATTGGCCGTGTAATTGGTCGTATAATTAACGGTCAATTAACGAAGCATTAACGGTCAATTAACGGGAATTAATGTTGTTGTTTAAACGTTAATTGCCATGTAATTGGCCGTGTAATTGGTCGTGTAATTGGCGGTAAATTGGTCGTGTAATTGGCGGTAAATTGACGGTAAATTGACGGTAATTAATGTTGCTGTTTAAACGTTAATTGACTTGGAATTCCTTACAATCTCTAACATCTCCGCTGGCGTCACCACAATCGGTGATTTAGGGAAATGACGTTGATTTCCAGTGACCAAATACGAGTCTTCCTTCGACAACGCCACTTCATAAAACACTGCATCATCGGCATCAGGGAAAACCTCGCCACTAGGCGTCCGTTCCAAACGTAAACCCGTTGCAACCATCGCCATCACGGCTTCGATACGCTCCTCACTAAACTCAAACTTGTCGCGATGTAGCACCTCCGTGTATTCCTGCAGTATTTCGTCGTTGTAGAGCAACACAATATCACCATCCAAGACATAATCCAATAGCACGACCGTCGGAGAGTCTTCCCTTCTTGACATCAGCGACGAGACCAAAACATTGGTATCGAACACGGCAAAGAAATTCTTCATCAGACCGAGGCGTTTTTACGTTCAATCCTGGCTTGATGTATCTCCTCGTTGATCTCGTCGAGGGTCAATTCGGAATTGCCATTTCGCTCACTTTGCTGCCGCATGGATTCGATGGCTTTGCGTGCCTTGGCCCGCTTTTCCATCAGGGTGCAATAATTGAGCAACATGGCTTCCAGCTGTTGCTTCAGCCATTGCTCCAAAGCCTTGTCGTCAGCGAAAGATGGACGGACTTTCTCCACCAATTCATCGTTCAATGAGATATTGTAACTGCACATGGCGCTAACTATTTCTGATTGCAAAGATACACATTTTTTCAAACTTGGTTGGTCATCTCGGAAAAATCGGGGAGGTGGTCCAGGGAACGGAGGGCTTGGCCTTCGGCCTTGAAACAATAGGTGCTGCCGCCGTTGGTGAGGAGGATGTAACGGGGACCCAAAACGGAATGATAACGCACGGCCTGGTCCAAGACGGCCTCGGTGAGCGCCACCGCCGGAGCCTTGCACTCCACCACCATCAGGGGCCTACCCTCCTTGCCGAAGACCACCACGTCGGCACGCCTGTCCATGCCGTTCACCTTCAACGAATACTCCACCGCCACAAGCCCTGCCGGCACCTTCAGACCCTCCACCAGGAGATACAACACCTGCTGCCGCACCTCCTCCTCGGGGGTGAGGGCGACCTCACGGCGGCGCAACGGGTCGAAGACGTAGGTCCTCCCCTCGCGCTCCTCGGTATGGAACCATTGTAGGGCGGGCATGGTGGGTTTGTTGAGACTGCAAAGTTAGGAATAATTGAGAATTGATAATTGATAATTGATAATTAGTTTAGAGTTTAGAGTGTAGAGTTTAGAGTCAGTGGAGAGTGGGAAGTTGGGAGTTTAGAGTTGGGAGGGTGTAACGTAACTCAAGGATGATAATGACGATGAACCATATCGACGACAAGCTTCTTGGACTCTTCCAAAGAGAGGCATTCTTCAGCCAAAACGGCTTCGGTGACGCTGCTGGTGGCAGGCTCCAAAGCTACGGCCGACTCAGATGCCATCGTGGGATTTGAATGATCTTGATCGTAAGGTTTACACATTGTATGATTTGTTTTTGCAAAGATACAACTTATTTTCATGTCTCGCAACTCAACTAATTTAACTATTTTTGCGTCATGAAATGTAGAATTCTTTTCCTTTTGGGCGTCATGGCTTTGATGGGCGCCTGCCGGCACGACACCGACCCGCTCTTCGGCACCTGGACCGTCGACAAGGTGAATGTGCAGTTCGACGAACAACATAGCACGCCCGCACTGGTGAAACAGATCGGCGAGATGGAACGTCAGAACACGCTCAGCATCAGCACCGACTCCACCTTGGTCTTCAAGGGCTTGGAAGAGACACGGAAAGGCCGCCTCAGCCTGCGCAGCGACGGCACGATGCTCGTCGACGGCACGCCGTTCGGGACATGGAGTGATGGGAGGATCGTCACGCGCGTGGGGTCACCGGCGGGGGAGGTCGTGGTTACTTATAGGAAGGAGTGACTCCCGTCATTGCGAGGAACGAAGCAATCTAGGGAGGCAACCTTCATAAAAGATAATTACCTTTGCCAACGAAAAATCCCTATTCTAATGGAAAAGAAAGGATACGTCTACATATTGTTCAGCCGAAGAAACGGCACCCTTTATACTGGTGTGACATCAGATTTGAAACGGCGCGTGTATGAACACAAAACGAAACTCCATCCTAATAGTTTCTCGGCAAAATACGATGTTGACAAACTGGGGTATTACGAAGAATACGTTTCCGTCAAAGAAGCAATCGAAAGAGAGAAACAAATCAAAGGTGGTTCAAGAGCAGCAAAACTTGCCTTGATTGAGGGGATGAATCCTCGGTGGGAAGATTTGTACTACTTATTATAGTCTCATCACTAGATTGCTTCGTCGTGCCTCCTCGCAATGACGCAAAGCGACGACAGCGGATCATCCCGTCATTGCGAGGAACGAAGCAATCTAGGGAGGCAACCATTAAGGAAGACAGTACCATTACCCACAGTCTCATCACTAGATTGACTCCGTCGAATCTTCGATTTGCTTCGTCGTGTCTCCTCGCGATGACGCGAAGCGACGACGGGAATCTTACTTCTCTTCAGGATTCTCTTCAGGTTGCTCCACAAACTTCAGGCTGTAAGCAATGCTTTCCAGCTGGAGCAACGCGGTGCGTTTCTTTTGGTTGGGCTCGTAGTAGAAGCCTTCGATGGTGACGAGCTGGCCGGTGCGGTTGTCGGCGAAGGTGTACGACACGAAGGGACCGCCCATGTAGTTGTTGTAGACCTTCCACATGCCGCGCATCTCCTTGGCGTAGCCACCGGGGAAGTCGACGGCGGTGCTCACCCTGGGCGGCACAAACTCCATCTCGGTGCCCATGTAGGAACCCTCGGAGGGACCCGGGATGTATTGGCCCATCATCAGGTCGCGCATCGAGACCAAGGCCTTGTCCTCAAACTGCAAGGTGTCGCGATAGGGCGTCTGGTAGATGACGAGGTCGGCGCTCGAACGCTCCAGCTCCTTGCGCAGCCACATGAAGTCCTTCTCGCTCTTGGCGATGTAGAAGCCCTGCGGCACGTCGAGGCCGAAGCCGAACTTCTGGGCGATGGCGTCGGCTATGGCTTGGTCCTTGGAGGGACGAAACACGGTGAGGATGCGCTCGCGCTCCACCTTGTCGAACCACTGCTGGTAGATCTCCTTCTGCTTGTCGAACAGGGCCACCCACGAGTCGATGTCGGGCGCACTGATCTTGACACAACGCTGCGGCGCGGCCCAGAAGTCCTCGGTGGTCTTGGTCACGGCCTCCTGCAAGGCGGGGTTGATCTCCACCTCGATGATGCACTTGTGCTTCTTGAACATGTCGGAGAAAGCCTCCGCGTTGATGTGGGCCAGGGTGAAATGCGACTCCGGCTGGGGCAGTCCGTATTGCTCCCTCAGGAAGAAATGACGCAGCGAGTCGCCGATGGTGCCATCCCACTGCTGGGGGTTCTGGGTGACGACCAGGATCTCCGACGTGCCACCCACCGAGCGGTCCTTGCGGCGCGCCTTGGTTTCTTCGGCACACGACACCATCAGGAGGGCGAGCAGGAGGACGACGGCGGTTTTGAGTAACGTTTTCATGGTATTAGGTTTTTTTTATTTCTTGATCTTAAGCTTCTGACCGACTTTGACGGTATTGCTCTTGAGGCCGTTCCACTTCTTGAGTTGGTTGACGGTGCAGCCGTATTTCCTCGAGATGGAGCTGAGGGTCTCCCCTTTCTTCACAGTGTGGGTCTTGACCGTGCCCGACGACTTGCTGCCTGAGCTCTTGCTGCTCGAGGCCTTGCTGCTGTTGGTGCTGGTCGACTGGCTCACCACGGGTCCGCCCGAGCGGTAGATGGTGAGGCGTTGGCCGACGTGGATGGTCTCACGCTTGAGGTGGTTCCACTTCTTGAGCTTGGCCACGGTGACGTGGTATTTCCTGGCGATGCTGCCGAGGCTCTCGCCTTTCTTCACCACGTGGACGAAGCTGTCGCTCACCGCCTCGACCTTCTCCTCGATGACCTCCTGGACCTTTTGGCTGTGGCTCGTGTAGGCGTAGATGCTGTCCTCGAGCTGGGCGAAACGCAGGGTGTACTTGGTGGGCATGCGCAGCGAGTAGGGATACTCCTTCGTGCCGGGGATGATGCGCTTGGTGTATTGCGGGTTGAAGAAGACCAAGTCGGTCATCGGAACGCCAACGACTTCGTTGATCTGGTCGAAGCCCACGCGCTCGCGCACCATGACGGTGTCGGTGCCATGGAGCAGCAGGCCGGGGTTCATGGGATAGAGGTTATGCTCGGCGGCGTAGTTCATGACATAGACCACCGCGATGAAAGCCGGCACGTAGCCACGGGTCTCGGCGGGCAGGTAAGGCCAGATGGCCCAATAGTTTTTCACGCCAGCGCGGATGATGGCCTTGTTGACGGTGCCCGGGCCCGAGTTGTAGGCGGCCAGCACGAGGAACCAGTCCTCATAGCGGGCGTAGAGGCTCTTGAGGTATTGGCAGGCGGCTTCGGTCTCCTTCTCGGGGTCGAAGCGGTCGTCGACGAGCGAGCTCACCCTCAGTCCGTATTCGGAACCCGTGCCGCGCATGAACTGCCACAAGCCCTTGGCGCCTGCAGGCGAGCCTGCCGTGGGGTTGAGGGCCGACTCCACCATGGCCAGGTATTTGAGCTCCAAGGGGAGGTTGTAGCGCGAGAGGTATTCCTCAAACATGGGGAAATAGACGTAGGAAAGGCCCAACATGCGGCTCGTCTGCTGACGGCGGCGGTTGGCGTAAAGGTCGATGAACGACTTGACGTGGGCGTTGTACGTCAGCGGGACCGTGGTCTCGTAGGCCAGGGTCTGGATGCGTTTCACGTAGACGCTGTCGTCGTAGACCGGCACCTCACCTTCCTTGAAACCGTATTTGTTCCACACGTCCTTGTCGATTTCCAGGTAGACGTCCTTGGTGGTCGTGAGCGTGCTCACCAAATCGAGCATCTCCATCACCGTCGACTCCTCCACCACGGCTTTGCCCGAGTTGAGGTCGTAGATGCGCTGGTCGCTCGTTTCAAGCGAGTCGGGGTTGGGCGACGTAGGCTGAACCTGCGCAAACATTTGGACGAAGGGGAATAACAGCAAAAACGGAAGAAGATATGTACGTTTCATTAGGATGAGGATTTTATGTAAGTTGAGAATGTTTAAAAGGAGAACGCAAAATTATAAAAAATCGTCTATAAGGCGTGAAAAAATACTACTTTTGTCATCTCAAAACAAAAAGAGCGTCATGGAAAACGAGCGAAACACCGATAAATTAGCGGGTTACCTCATCAAACTGGGGGGCTTGGCTATCGTCTTGGCTTTATGTTGGTACTTCAAAAACGTGCTCATCTACATTATCGTGGCCTTTGTGGTCTCCATGATAGGACGGCCCTTCATGCAACTCTTGAAAAAGATCCGCATCAAGGGGAAGAGCGCGCCCAACTGGCTCTTGGCCATCTTCACCATCGTGCTGATCCTGGCCTTGCTGGTCTTGCTCTTCACGCAGATCGTCCCCTTGGTCTCCAACATCGTGCGCGACGCCTCGGCCATCAGCGACAGTGCGCAATTCAGCTCCAACCCCATCGAGAAGGTGAACGAATGGATCATCGGTTTGTTTCCCGACGTGGGTGCCGACTTCGACATCACCGCCGTGGTGTTGGGCAAACTCAAGGAGCTGGTGAGCTTCAGCCAAGTGAGCGGCCTGGTGGGCTCGGTGGCGTCGCTGGTCATCGACATCGTCGTGGCCGTGTTTTCGGTGGTGTTCATCGCCTTCTTCTTCATTAAGGAGGACGGCTTGTTTGAGAGGATCCTCTGCGCCCTCGTCCCCGACAGGCACGAGCTGACCCTGCGCAAGACCTTGAGCGAGATCAAGCAGCTGCTGTCGCGTTATTTCGTGGGTCTGGTCATCGAGATGCTGGGCGTCGCCTTGGTCGACTTCCTTGGCCTGTGGCTCATCGCCCGTTTCGACTTCAGCTATGCCATCGGCGTCGGCTTCATCGCGGGCCTGCTCAACGTGATCCCTTACGTCGGACCGCTCATCGGCGACGTCATCGGCATCGTGTTCGGCATCGTGTTGAAGCTTGGCACGGGTGCAGGTCTGGATGTCAACATCTGGGTGTTTGCGCTGATCATCTTGGCCATCATGCTGGCGGCGCAGCTCATCGACAACTTCATCTACCAGCCGCTCATCTACTCGACGAGCATCAAGGCGCATCCTTTGGAGATCTTCATCGTGCTGCTCATGGCGGGTCATATCGGAGGCATCGTCGGCATGCTGGTGGCCATCCCGGCCTACACCGTCGTGCGCGTCATCGCCATCCGCTTCTTCTACCGCTTCAAGCCCATCCAGCGGCTGGTGCCTGATTTGGCGGAAGAGGATAAAATTATTGAGAATATTGATTAGAATGCTTTCCCACCCTGTCTACAATCCCAGATGGAGGCGATGTAGACATGATCATCTTCAATAAAGTAATACACTTTATAGGTCAGCACTACCAAATAGCGATAAGCCCTAATCTCGGTAAAGTCTTCGTCTTGCACGCCTAAGAAAGGCATAGTATGAAGATTACCAATGGCATGAATTATCTTTTCAATTCTACGCCTGGCTACTTGCGGACTTGCAAACTCGCTGTAAAACTGAAATATCTCATCGAGTTCGTTTGAAGCGCGCCTCAACCAATGTATTTCACACTCCATAACGTTCGCAAATGGCTGAATGACTTACATAGTCTCCGTTTTGGTAATCTGCTTCAGCCTCACGAAGCACGCTTAGCATCTGTTCATGGGAGTATGCACAAGGCAACGACCTGCCACTAAGAATAGCCATAGCCTCGGCAAGCAACTCTTCGCTTTCCGATTGCGAAACAAGAGCCAGCACCTTGTTTCGCAATGCAATTAATAAATCGCGACCTTGAACCTCTTTTTCTTGCAATGTCTCCATATCATCTCTTTTTTGATTGCAAAACTACAAAATAATTTCCATTAATGCATAACTTTCTGGAAAGCCAGACGCTCATTACCATCAAGGAGATAGATGATGCCACAATACTGATACCCATGCTTTTCCAGGCCCTTGCGCATGATGATATTGGCCTCGTGCGTGTCGATGCGGATGTTGCCGACTTGGCTTTCGCAATAGTCCAAGACGGCGTCCAAAACGCCATGTGAATCGGGGGTGCTGGCGATGCGGTGGATGACGTGATAAGGCTCATCGTCAAGCCATTGGCCGTCGTAAATGACGTTATAGGTCACCTCGGGGCTGGGCAGCAAGGCAAAGGTGCCGACCACCTCTCCCCTTTCGTCTATCATCACGTGGCTGCCACCCACTTCGATGTCACTTCGGAACATGTCATCGCGCGGATAGCCGTCGGGCCACTGGAAGGTATTGCCATAGCTGCGCATGATCTCGCGCGCCTGGTCGCGAAGGTTGAGGATGACCGGCAGGTCGGCCAAGGTGGATTTGCGGATGGTGTAACTCATTTGGGGCCGATTTCAAAAAGGGTCAAGTCGGCGACGGTCATGTCCACCACCCGAATCAAATCCTGCGGGTCGAGCTTGAACTGCAAGCCACGCACACCCGCGCTGACGTAGATGTAGTCGAACAACTCGCTGGTCTCGTGGATGAAGGTGGGGAACTGCTTCTTCATGCCTATGGGCGAGCAGCCGCCGCGGATGTAGCCCGTCAGGGGCAACAGCTCCTTCATCGGGATGAGGTCGCAGCTCTTGTTGCCCGTAGCCTTGGCGGTCTTCTTCAGGTCGAGCTCGTCGTTACCCGGAATGACGCAGACGAAATGTCCGATCTTGTCGCCTTTCAGCACCAATGTCTTGAACACCTGGTCGATGTCCTCGCCCAATTGGTCGGCGATATGCTGCGCCCCGAGGTCGTTTTCATCCACCTCGTAAGGAATCAGCTCATACGCAATCTTCTTTTGGTCGAGGATGCGGCAGGCGTTGGTTTTGTTGATTTTTGCCATCTGCATAAAAACCGACAGGGCTCTCGCCCCGTCGGTTCTGATTCATTGTTTGTTTTACTTTACTTCACCAGCTGTTTCAACAAAGCCTTGACGACGTCGGACTTTTCTTCGCCGTCGCCGCCTTCGTTTCCACCTTCGTCATTGGTGAAATACATAGCCATCAAGAACTCGCCTTGGTAGTTTTGCGAGCCGACGAGCAGCGTGGCCTCGTCAACAGTCAGCGCGTTGATGTAGACCTTGATGCCTTCCTCTTCCTGAACGAACATGTAACGCTCCGAGAGGAAAGTATCCAGCTCCTCTTCGAGGCTGACGTCCATGATGACGGAATAGCTCGTCACAAGGTTGTCTTCGTCAAACATCACCATCAGCATGGTGGTGTTTTCAGAATAGTTGGCATATCCGATGGCCTCTTCAGTTTCGGCGCCCGGGGCTCCAAAACGCTCAATGATAGCCTCTTTCGTTTCGCCAATTTCGATTTCGGGTTCGGGATAAAGATTGCTTTGTCCTTCAACCGTCACCTCAAACGTCTTCGTGTCGGACTCCGACTCCAAGGTGATGACAGCGGTGCCCACATAATTCGCGGTCACCAGACCTTCTTCCGACACCGATGCGCAGAACTCGTTATCGCTTGAATAAGTGATGGGGTTCTCGCATTCGGCATTAATCTGGTAGGTATCACCACGGCTCAGGGTGGCCGAGGTTTCCTCAAGCGTAATCAGGGCCTCTTCAACGGGTTCCGGCTCTGGATCCGGTTCCGGCTCTGGGTCGGGAATATCCAGCCAGCCATTGCATCCCACGAAAGTAAAGGCCAAAATAGCCAATAATGCCAATGATAGTTTTTTCATAGTGTTTTCCTTTCTTTATTTAGTGTTAGTAACTTACTTCCTATTTTCCTCCACCCACTTCCTTGCATTGACGAAAGCCTCCATCCAAGGTGAGACTTCGTCGTTTTTGCGCTCTTCGGGATAGAAGGCCCACTGCCAAGGCAGGAAGGCACGCTCGAGGTGCGGCATCATGGCGAGATGGCGGCCGTCGTTGGAGCACACCGCAGCCGTCGACCAGTCACTGCCATTCGGGTTGCCGGGGTATTCGTCCTGGCCGTATGTCATCACGATCTTGTATTGGTCGCGGTAGCAGGGGAAGTAGAAACGGCCCTCGCCGTGGGCAATCCACACGCCGAGGCGGCGGCCCGACAGCGACTTGAGCATGACGCTCTCGTTTTGGGCGATCTCCACGTTGAGGAAGCCCGACTCGAACTTGTGCGAGTCGTTGTGCTTCATCACAGGGTGCTCCTCGTGGTCGGGATAGAGCAGGCCGAGTTCCATCATCAGCTGGCAGCCGTTGCATACACCGAGGCTGAGGGTGTCCTCACGGGCGTAGAAGTCGTCGAGGGCTTTCTTGGCCTTCTTGTTGTAGAGGAAGGCGCCTGCCCAGCCTTTGGCCGAACCCAGCACGTCGGAGTTAGAGAAGCCGCCGATGAAGGCAATCATGTTGACGTCCTTGAGGTCTTCGCGGCCCGTGGCGAGGTCGGTCATGGTGACGTCGCGCACGTCGAAACCGGCGAGATAAAGGGCGTAGGCCATCTCACGGTCGCACTGGCAGCCCTTCTCGCGGATGATGGCCGCGTTGATGCCCGTGGGCTTGCGGCGATGCATGTCGATGCCGAGGCTGGCGGCCGTGCCAGTGAAGTTACGGCCAAAGCTATAATGCAGATACTGTTTCTTGTAGTTCATGAAACGCTCCATGGCCTTACGCGGACCGCTTTGCTTGCGGTCGAGCAGGTACGATGACTTGTACCAAGTGTCGCGCAACTCATCGATGTCGAAGATGTAGTTGTGGTCGGCATGCAGGATGTTGACCTGACGCTTGGCCTGAGGCTTACCGATCATCTTGAAGGTGATGCCCAGCTCGCGCAACATGCGGTTGGCGATACCGTCGTTGGAGACTTGGATAACCACCGAAGGCTTCTCGCAGAAGAGCACGGCCATCAGGTCGTCCTTGTCGAAGGCGCTGAGGTCGAGGTTCATGCCGTAGGTCGTGTTGGCGAAGTTCATCTCCAACAAGGTGGTGATCAAACCACCCGCCGACACGTCGTGACCGGCCAGGATGAGGTTGCTCTCGATGAGCTTCTGGATGGCGTTGAAGCACTTCTTGAAGTAGTTGACACTCTTCACGTCGGGCACGGCCTGACCGATGGCGCCGATGCTTTGGGCAAAGCTGCTGCCGCCCAACTCGAAGCCGTCTTTCGAGAAGTCGATGTAAAGGAGCTCGGTGTTCTCGTCGGCCTTCATCACGGGACGCACCACCTGACGGATGTTCGACACCTCGCCGGCTGCGGAGACGATGACCGTTCCGGGGGCGACGACTTTCTCGCCATTGGGGTATTTCTGCGTCATGGAGAGGCTGTCCTTACCCGTCGGCACGTTGATGCCCAAAGCCACGCAGTAGTCGCTCAAAGCCTTCACGGCCTCGTAGAGACGGGCGGTCTCACCGTCCTGCTTGGCGGGCCACATCCAGTTGGCGCTCAGCGACACCCCTTCGAGGTTGCCTTCGATGGGAGCCCAGAGGATGTTGGTCAAAGCCTCGGAGACCGAGAGACGCGAAGCAGCGGCCGGGTCGATGAGGCCCGCAATCGGGGCGTGACCCAAAGCCGTGGCGATGCCACGCTTGCCGTTATAGTCCAACGCACTGATGCCGAGGTTGCTCAGCGGCAGCTGCACCTCACCCACGCACTGCTGCTGTGCCACGCGACCCGTCACGGAGCGGTCCACCTTGTTGGTGAGCCAGTCTTTGCAGGCCACGGCTTCCATTTGCAGCACGTTGTTGAGGTATTTGTGTATGTCACGCTTGGTATAGCTGATCTTCTTGAAATGATAGGGCTTCGTCTTGTCGTGCAGGATCGTCTTGGGGGCGCTGCCGAAGAAGTCGGAGATGGCCAAGTCGATGGGTGCCTTGCCTTTCTTGCGGACGAAACGCAGGCGCTCGTCGCCCGTCACCTCACCCACCTCGTAATACGGGGCGCGCTCACGCTCAGCAGTCTCCTTGATGATGTCCTTGTCCTTCTTGTTGACCAAGAGACCCATGCGCTCCTGCGACTCGTTGCCGATGATCTCCTTGTCGGACAGGGTCGGGTCGCCAACGGGCAGGTTGTCGACGTACACCACGCCGCCCGCGTCCTCGATGAGTTCGCTGAGGCAGTTGAGGTGGCCGCCTGCACCGTGGTCGTGGATGCTGCGGATGGGGTTGTGGTCGCTCTCGGCCATGGCGCGGATGACGTTGCTCACACGCTTCTGCATCTCGGGGTTGGCACGCTGCACGGCGTTCAACTCGATGGCGTTGCTGTATTGGCCCGTGTCGACGCTCGACACGGCGCCGCCACCCATACCGATGCGGTAGTTGTCGCCGCCAAGCACGATGATGACGTCGCCCTCTTCGGGTTCCAGCTTCTTGGCATCCTTCACCTTGGCGAAGCCGATGCCGCCCGCCAGCATGATGACCTTGTCGTAGCCCAGGGTTTCCTTTTCGCTATGCTCAAAGGTCAGCAAGCTGCCGTTGATGAGCGGCTGGCCGAACTTGTTGCCGAAGTCGGACGCACCGTTGGAGGCCTTGATGAGGATCTCTTCGGGCGTCTGATAGAGCCATTGGCGCGGCTCGATGTCCTTCTCCCACTCACGGCCTTGCTCCGTGCGGGGATAGGAAGTCATGTAGACGGCAGTACCTGCCAAGGGCAGGCTGCCTTGACCGCCGGCCAGACGGTCGCGGATCTCGCCGCCGCTGCCTGTGGCTGCGCCGTTGAAAGGCTCCACGGTGGTCGGGAAGTTGTGCGTCTCGGCTTTCAGCGAAATCACCGTCTCGATGGGCTTGATTTGGAAGGCCGAGGGCTTGTTGGGCTCGGCGGGAGCGAACTGCTCCACCTTGGGGCCGAGGATGAAGGCCACGTTGTCCTTGTAGGCCGACACGAGGCGGTTGGGGTTCATCTTCGAGGTCTTCTTGATGAGGGCAAAGAGCGTGTTGGGCATCGGTTTGCCATCGATCACGAAGGTGCCGTTGAAGATCTTGTGGCGGCAGTGTTCGGAGTTGACCTGCGCAAAGCCATACACCTCACTGTCAGTCAGTTTGCGCCCAATCTTTGCAGATATGCCTTTCAGGTAGTCCATCTCCTCGCTGCTCAGCGCCAGGCCTTCCTGTTGGTTGTAAGCCTCGATGTCGTCGATATATTTCAGCGGCTCAGGCTTGCGGTCGACGGAGAACACCTTCTGGTCGAGGTTCTCGTAGCGGTTTTGCAGCATCGGGTCGTAAG
This sequence comes from uncultured Bacteroidales bacterium, assembly GCA_900318265.1. Lineage (GTDB taxonomy): Bacteria > Bacteroidota > Bacteroidia > Bacteroidales > F082 > Limimorpha. The sequence goes on from ONKA01000004.1 coordinate 13,211, forward strand.
GAGCCTTCTTCGACTCCACCTTTTGGAACTCCTCGATGCGGACGATGCCCTTGATGCCCATATTTTGGGTGATCTCGACGGCATTGGTACTCCATGGCGTAATCATCTCACGACGCGGGCCGACAAAGTGGCCTTTCACCGTGTCTTTTTCGATTTTTTCGGCGTTACCGAAAAGCCAAGTGAGTTTGGAAATGGTTTCCTCAGAAAGCTCTGATTTGGAATCAACAGCGATAACTCGCTGATTACCAGATTGGAAAAAGCATATCATAAGCGCAAGGTTTTATGCATAAAACGATGCGGCAAAGATAGAATTTTTATCGGGATTCTTTGTCATGAAGTCCCATATAAATCCAAAAATTAATATGCATCTTCCATCTGCTGTTCCTCGCCACCGCCTTCATCACCACCTTCATCGCCTCCAGGACGGTTGCGTTTGATGTTCTGCTGGTTGATGCGGTAGTTGAAGTTGAGCGAGAACGAACGACGGTTCCACGTGCTGGTGTTGTACTGCCAGAAACCGTCGCCCCACGACTCGCCGCCCCAGCTGCGAGAGTTGAAGAGGTCGCGCACGTTGAAGGTGATGGTGCCGTTGCCATTGAAGATTTCCTTGCTCACAGCAAGGTCCATCCACCAGTTGCCCTTGTGCATGCCCAAGGGTTCCTTGTGCGGTCCCATGATGTGGGCGGTCAGTTGCAGGTCGAACCAGTCACTTACCTTGAACTTCGACACGGCACGGCCAAAGAGCATCCAAGTGGCATCGTCATAGACCTTGTCGTTGATGGTGCCGTTGAATTGGGAGCGGAAGAAGTTGACGTTACCGTTAAGGTTCCACCACTTGGTCATCTGGCCTTGGGCCACCATCTCCACACCGAAGTCGTCGGCCTTACCGAAGTTGATGGGCATGCTGTAGAACACGCCATCGTCCTCGTATGTATAGTGGCGGATCATATTCGTGCCGTGGCGGTAATAAGTCGTGAAGTTGAAGCTGGCCTTGTCCCAGAAGTGGATGTAACCGAGTTCGTAGCTGTCCATATAAGTGGGCGTCAAGGCGGGGTTGCCAAGGCGGATGTTGCGGTTGTCGTTATATGAACGGAAGGGGCTCATCTGCCAGAAACCCGGACGGCGAATACGACGCGTGTAGCTCACCTGGAACTGGTTGAATTCGTTCACCGAATAGTTGATGTGAGCACTCGGGAAGAAGTCAAAGTAAGGCTTGCCTCCGTTGATGGAGTCGTTGCCGTCGTGGGCATAGCCTTTCAGGTTGGTCAAGATGTCGGTCATCTCGGCACGCATACCCACCTGTCCCGACCAACGGCCCCATTCGTTGCCAAGGCTGGTGTACAAAGCAGCCACCTGCTCACTGTATTCATAGTCGTAGCAATAGTTGGATAATGGCTCCCAAAGGCCGTCATTCTTCTGCCAAACGCTGTCATTGCTCAAGATGTTACGGTTGGTGTATTTCGCGCCAATCTCCCACTGCGCCTTGGTGAGGAAGGGATGCACATAGTCGATGCTGGCCTGCAGGTTGCGCATACGTTGGTCGTTGCCTGTCTTCTGATAGATGGTCCACAGTGCCTGCTGCGCATCCGCATTAGGATAGAGCGACTCGTTGATGTCGGAGCCCGCATTCTCGGTATTGGTGAAGAAACGCATGTTGGTCTTCAGGCTGCGGCCTTTGCGTTCAAAGGTCTTGTCGTAGTCAAGGGTGACCTCATACATCGGGTCGTACTCCCAATAGTCCTCGGCACGCACATCATACGAAGCGGAGTCCCAAAGCGGATACTCATCGGAATAACGCACCACGGGATGCGTCTCCAGCTTGCCATAACGGTAGACGAATGCGGCACTCACGATGTCATGGTCCGTGATATAGTAATCGGCACCCACGCGAACGTTGTGACCCATACGATTCATCCTGCGTTCAGTGGTCTGATCGGTGAGTTGGGTGAAGAGTGTGTCGCCTTCAATGATATCACTGAAGCGCTTGGTCTTATTGACACCGCCGCCAATATTTCGACGGTTGTTGAAGCCATAGCTGCCGAAGAAATTCCAACGTTTCAAGCGGTAGTTGCCCGAAAGGCTGGCGCCGTACATCCAAGGATAACCTCCTCTGATGTTGACCGCGCCGTTGAAGCCTTGGCGCTTGTCCTTCTTCAAGATAATGTTGATGATGCCTGCCGAGCCTTCGGCATCATAGCGCACCGAAGGGTTGGTGATAACCTCGATGCGTTCGATCATGTCGCCTTGCAAAGTACGCAAGGCATCTTGGGTGCTCATGCCCGAGAGGCCCGACTCCTTGCCGTCGATGAGGATACGCACGCCATCGTCGCCACGTAGACTGACATTGCCTTCCACATCGACAGACACGGCGGGGATGTTCTCCAGCACCTCGATGGCGTTGCCGGCAGTGTTGGCCACATCCTTACCCACATTGAACACATGCTTGTCCAAGGTCATTTCGTAGGTGCTTTTTTCGGCCACCACATTCACTTCGTTCAGCATGCGGCTGTCGGGCGAGAGATTGATCTTGCCTACATCGACCGTGCTCTTTGAGCCGTCGAGGTTGACGGTTTTATAGGAAGTGATGAATCCCATATACTGCACCTCAAGCTCATAGCGGCCTTTCTCGAGTTCCATGGTGAAATGTCCCGAAGGGTCGGTGACGCAGCCCGACACGAAGGTCTTGTCGGGCAAGGTGCAAGCGCGCACCGTGGCGTATTCCATGGGATGGCCCGTCGAATTGTCGATAACGCGGCCTTTAACAGTAATGGCGTAGGTATATGGAAGACTGAACAGAAGTGCCAGTATTACAAGGAGTTGTCTTTTCATAGAAGGGAATTGTTTGCTCGTTTTTAGAAAGTTGCAAAAATAGGTCTTTTTGGGCAATACAGCGTCAAAATTGTTGCAGAAAATGAGCATCTTCAGTTCTGGTGACCGATACGACGCAGCCATAGATGCCCGCAGACGCACAAGCCAGCGTTGGCATGACATGGCTGCTGGAGCAACAACCTTACATCGGATCCACGTCAATCTGAACCTGGACGGATTTGTATTCGGAATTCTGCTGAAACAAACGAATCTGCTGGGCAATCAATTCCTTCACTTTCTGGGTGTTGTAATCCCGCCTAAACTTCACCATCATCTGCTTGATATACAGATTCTTGACTCTTGAAACCACAGGGTATTCCGGCCCAAGCAGATCCTGCTTGAAGATGGGTCGAAGCATCCTAGCCAGCTCCGCCGCGGCGGGGTTGAGTTTCTGGTAGTCCTTATGTTTCAGTCGAATGAGAATGAGACGGTAGAAGGGCGGATAACCGAACTGGCGACGGATGACCATCTGCTTGTCATAAAGCCCACGGAAGTCGTTGCGCAACACATCTTGCAACACAGGATGCGCTGGTTCGTATGTCTGGATGATGACTTTGCCTTGCTTGCCCTTGCGCCCTGCCCTACCCGCTACCTGCGCCATCAGCTGGAAGCTGCGCTCGTGGGCGCGGAAGTCGGGGAACGAGAGCATGTTGTCGGCATTGAGGATGCCCACCACCTTCACCGAGTCGAAGTCCAAGCCTTTGGTGACCATCTGTGTGCCCACAAGAATGTTGGTTTCCTTGTCCTGGAAGCGCTCCAAGATGCTCTGGTAGTCGTTCTTCGAGCGGGTGGTGTCGAGGTCGAGGCGGGCCACCTTGGCTTCGGGCATGACGAGACTCAAATCCTCCTCAATCTTTTCTGTCCCAAAGCCATGCATGCGAATGTTAGGGCTGTGACAGACAGGGCACTCGCTCGGCACGCTGGCCGTGTAGCCACAATAGTGGCAGCGCAACACGTTTTGGCTCTTATGGTAGATGAGGCTCACATCGCAATTGATGCACTGCGGCACATGGTGGCAGTCCTCGCACTCCAAGCGCAGCGAGAAGCCGCGTCGGTTTTGGAACAGAATGGTCTGGTTGTGCTCGTCCAAAGTCTCTTTCATGGCATCCAAAAGGGTGCTGCCAAAGTCGGCCTTCATGGTCTTGCGCCGACGTTCCACCCGCATGTCGCTGAGGATGATCTCAGGCATCTGCACGCCGCCATAGCGCTCGGTAATTTCCACCAGATGGAAACGGCCGTTCAAGGCGTTGTAATAGCTCTCATACGAAGGCGTGGCCGAGCCCAAGAGAACGTTGGCCTTGTGCATGGCGGCCAGCACGATGGCGGCATCACGGGCGTTGTAGCGCGGCGCTGGGTCGATCTGCTTGAAGCTACTGTCGTGTTCCTCGTCGACGATGATAAGGCCGATGTCGGAATAAGGCAAGAAGATAGCCGAGCGCGAACCGATAATGATTTGATGTTTCGGGGACTGCGTCTGACCAAAGTCGCGCACCTGTTCCCACACCTCTACCCTCTCGTTGTTGCCGTAACGCGAATGGTACACGCCCAACTTGTCGCCGAAATAGGCTTTCAGGCGATTGATGATTTGAGCCGTTAGGGCGATCTCGGGCAAGAGATACAACACTTGCTTGCCGCGGTCAACGGCTTCCTTGATGAGCTTGATGTAAATCTCGGTCTTACCTGAAGAAGTCACGCCGTGCAGCAAGACGGGCTTGTTTTCGCCAAATCCAGCCTTGATGCCATCGTATGCTTTCTGCTGTGCTTCAGTAAGCTGTATGCTGTCCACGTCGGTCTGCACCTTGAATTCCCTGAGTCGGCTGACCTTGCGCTCGTAGACCTCGAAAATGCCCTTTTCGGCCATGTTTTTCAGTATGGTGGAGTTGGCATTGGCCTTTTGCAGCAAGGTCTTGGCCATGACGTCGTTGTCGGCATCGCCACCGAGGGTGATGAAAGCCAAGAGCACCTCCAACTGTTTGTAGGCACGCTTGGTGAGGTTGTCCATCAACTCATGGATTTTGGCCTCCTCGCGGTATTCAGCCGCAAGCCGCACAAAACGCTCGTATTTGGCCTTGTATTTCTCGTTCAGCTCCTCCTCCATCACGAGGATGCCTTTCTCCATCATGCTGTGAACGAGGGGCATCACTTTCTTGAAACCAATGATCTTACTCACCTCGCTGATGGTGATTTTCGGCTTGATTTGCAAGGCTTCCACGATGAGGTATTCGAAGTCGTTCAAAGCCACGGAGTCGAGTTCATAGTCTGGCGAGAGGGCAACGGTGGTCTCGCTGCTCAGCTTCAAGGCAGAAGGCAGTGCAGCCTGCATCACCTCTCCTGGATGGCACATGTAATAGGTCTTCACCCAGTCCCAAAACTTCAGCTGCTTCTCGTTGACCATCGGCTGATCGTCGAGCAGGTCGGTAAGGAACTTGACTTCCACCGAGGGCACTTGTTCGGTCAATCCCACGATGAGTCCCGACAGGATCTTGCTCTTGCCAAACTGCACCACTGCCCGTTGGCCCACTCGTACCTGATCGTTCAGTGCATACGGCACACGATAAGTGAAGGTGCCGGGCACCGGAATCGGCAGCAACACCTCAGCAAAAAGGGTGATTCTATCGGATGAAGAAGGATTCATGTCTAGATTGACTTCGTCGAATCTGCGATTTGCTTCGTGCCTCGCAATGACGCGAAGCGACGACAAGATTAATGCGAATTCACCGTGGTATAGCCGACCAGTTCATCATACCCCTTGAGGGCGTTGTAGAAGTAGAAATACAGCTTGTAGACGTTGTTGGTCTCCCAGTGGTTGCCCGCTGTCAGTTCGGTAGTGACCTCATAGGTGTTGCGGTCGACGGTGACAAACATGAAGTTGTAGTAGCCTTGTTTGAGCACCATCGAGCAGGTGTAGCCATGCAAGCGGTAGTCGTAGGTCATCTTATTGCTCTCGTTGAAGCACCAGTCGTTGAGAGCGCCCATGATGTACAAGTCCTCGTGGGTCAACGGCGCCTCACACTTATAGAAGAAGTTGACACGACAATAGTCGGCTTCGGTATTGTTGTCGAGATTTTCGTTTTCAACGTAAATGAACTTCTCTCCATGGATGTCCTCGTAGGAGGTGTAGGCCAACCTTGCCCGCGACTCGCAAGTGGCGATGTCGATCTCATAACTCTCGTCGGTCTGACGGATATGGGCAAGGTTCTCCGACTGGAAATAGAAGTTGCTTGTATTGAAGCGTCTGTACTGATTGGTTGCCTCAAACACGGTTTGTGGATGATGCTCGAAGGAGATGTAGTCGGGATAGATGTAGGTGGGATTCAATCCTTCGGCGGCATTGTCCCAACGTCCGTTCTGACGGATGGTCAGAAAGCTGTATAGCTGTGTGTTGCCCGTCAGGTAGTTGTTCAGGTTCACCTTGACGTTGAGCTGCTGGTGTGTATCGGTGAGTTCAAGGTCGTCAGGATAGCGCGGCACGGTGACACCCACATGGGCCTTCTCGTCGACCACCATGAAACGGCGGGTGAAATAGAGGTCGTTCATGTCGTCGCCATATACCACGAGCAGGTAATTGCCCGAGACGATCGGCATCATGTCCTCGGTCGGAAACTGGAGTTGGTAGTTGACGTAATCGATTAAGGTGTTGCGCGAAAAGGCGTAGTTGTCCAAACGGTCCGAATCGTATCCCGAGGCATACTGTATGCGTTGGATGTCGGTAGGCTGCCAGTCGTGGCTGCAATGGATGAAGGTGTAGTTGAGCACCTCACCCTCCCCATCGATGACGTCGAACGAAAGAGTGAGCCGGCCTATCATATCCTCAAGCGGGATGATGGGGTCGTTCAGCTGGTTGTCGTCGGCATAGAACAGCACGGTCTGCACCTGGGGCTTGTAGTTGAGGTTGCCGCAAGGCAGGTCGAAATCCTGGGCAAAGAGGCTTGCTGTCAGGCAAAGCGTCAGGATTAATAAGGTGATTCTTTTCATCGCGTTGTTATTTGGCGCAAAGGTAATAAAAAATGTAGAGACGGTGCATGCACCGTCTCTACAAATCAGAAATGTCGAATCACCTTACAGGTTGGCCACGATGCGTTGCTGCACCTCGCGGAACTCCTCGTCGCTCATGTGGACATGTTCCTTCTTGAAGTCCATGTCGCCCTCTTGGGTGATGGGGATGAGGTGGATGTGGGCATGTGGCACCTCCAAGCCGATGACGGCCACGCCGATGCGTTTGCAAGGCACAGCCTTCTCGATGGCCTTGGCCACTTTCTTGGCAAAGACCATCATGGCACCGAGTTCGTTGTCATCGAGGTTGAAGATGTAGTCATCCTCGTGTTTGGGCACCACTAAAGTGTGACCCACTGCCACGGGGTTGATGTCCATGAAAGCAAAGAACTGCTCGTCTTCGGCAATCTTATAGCAAGGGATTTCGCCTTGGATAATTCTCGAGAAGATGGTAGCCATGATACTTGGGTTTTAACGAGTGATTTCTATGATTTCAAACTGCACCTTACCGGCGGGCACTTGAATCTCAGCCACTTCGCCCACCTGCTTGCCCAGCAGGCCTTGACCGATGGGCGAGTTGATGGAGAGCTTGCCTTCCTTGAAGTTGGCTTCCTTCTCAGGCACGATGGCGTAAGTCATCATCATGCCCGATTTGGTGTTTTTGATCTTCACCGTCGAATAGAGCAGCACCTTCGAGTTGTCCATCTTCGATTCGTCGAGGATACGGGCGTTGAAGATGAGGTCTTGCAGTTCGGCGATTTTGGCTTCAAGCAGGCCTTGGGCCTCTTTGGCAGCATCGTATTCGGCATTCTCAGAGAGGTCGCCTTTGTCGCGTGCTTCCTGGATGGCTTGCACGATGCGCGGACGTTCGTGAAGGATCAAGTCATCGAGTTCGTCCTTGAGTTTCTGTAACCCTTCTGGGGTAAAGTATTTGATTTCTGACATGGTTAATGTTTTGTTTTTAATTCGTAACAGGTTGCAAAAAAGAGACCCTTACCGAAATAAGGGTCTTCTTTTGGTTTGCGACTGCAAAGATACGAATTATTTCCGAACTGATACCAGTTTTAGAAAATAATTCTCAAACCCACGCTGTGGGTACCACCGTAGGTGTAGGTGTCTCTGTAGGAATAATCCAGAGCGAAACGCATGGCGTCTTCCTTCTTCGAGACCGGCACATCGATGGACAGACCAGCGCTGAGGCCACGGTTGAGGTTCATGCAGCCATCGTCGTAAAGGACGCCTTCCTTCGACCAGATGCCGTTTTCGTAGGTGTAACCGGCGCGGATCAGGAACATCTCTTTCCAGCCATACTCCAGACCGACAATGAATTGGTCGTTGGTGAAGGAGTTGGAGATAAAGTTACCGGCCAAGGTGATCCTGTTGGTTTCGGCAAACAGGAAGTCGTAGGCGGCAGCGATGCTCAACTGGGTGGGCAATTCGAAGTCGTCGACGCGCTGCACCATCGTGAACTGTTGGTTGCCATGGTCCATGAACACGCGGAGCGAGATACCGTCACCAGAGAACTTCATGGTGGGTCCAATGTTCTTCAGGGTGATACCGAAGTGGACGTTGTCGAAAGGACCAGTGACATACTGGATACCGGCATCAAGAGCGACACCGACACCGCCCATATCCTTGATGGACTCGCTGATGATCTTCAGGTTGGCGCCACCGCTGATGCTGTTGGAGAAAGCCTTGGCGAACGACAAGTTGATGTTCATCAGGTTAGGCTTGTAGGTACCCAGAGTATGGGGGTCGGGGTTACCCACAGTGGTAATCGGAATTTCGCCGATGCTGAACGACATGAACGACAATCCCAACACGCTCGACTCGCCCACGCGGGCCAAGAAGCCGAACGAGGAGATGCGGGTGTCGTTACCCACACCAACCAGCCAGCTGGTGTGGGTAAAGTTCACATCCAGGGTGCGGCACGAGCTGATGCCGGCCACGTTGCCGTAGATGGCTTCGACGCCATGAACGAACGACATGCCTGCATTGCCCCAGCCCGACGATGCGGCCCAAGGGTTAATTAACAGCTCGGGAGCGCCAGCTTGGCCTGAACGGTCTTTGTTTCCTGCAAATGCTTGAGGAGCACTTAATCCCATAAGGATGATAAGGCTCAAGACGATATATCTAAATGATTTCTTCATGATGATAAGTTATTTACGGTTAGCAATTACATTTTAGAATGTGTTCAGGTCAACTTGACGCATGGCACCGAAGAACTTGATGGTACGCTCGCCACCGCTGGTCAGATCCTTGATGTGGATCAGGTAGAAGCCAGAGGCCACAGGCGTATTGGCAAAGTTCGTGAGGTCCCATTCAATACTCGTTGTTTCATCCGTGTCCTTGCGGAACTGACGCACCTTCGTGCCGCTCAAGGTGTAGATCGAAACGATACACTTGTTAGGCAGGTTGGTGATCTTCACCTTGTTGGTCAGCGAGTTGCCCTCGTACGTGTCGTAGGCGTAGTAGGGGTTCGGCACCACAGTGATGAGGTTCAGGTCTTCATCAGCCTTAGCCTCGTCGTTCTGGACAGGATCCCAACCGTCAATCGAGAAGGTGTACTTCGGATTCATGTTGTTGATCATCAGATCAGGATTCTCCTGCTGCAGCGGGAAGCCATAGCCAGTACCATAAGGCTTGGCCAGACGGATACGGACACGGCATTCATTGCCCTCGGGCAACCATTCCATGCCTTCAACACCCACCGGCATACCAATCCACATGACCAGCTTGTACAGGTTCTTATTCATGTTCTGGATCAAACTGTTGTTCGTCATATTCTGGATGAAGTCAAACGAATTGAACAGCAGCTGACCACCATCGTAACCATAGTTCTTCACTTGTTTCCAAGGAGCCGAGTTAGGCATCGGGATGGAGTCCATACGCCAGACATAGACGAAGTGCTTACCACCAAACACGGGATCGTTGTCGGAGCCACGGAAGATGGCAGGATCATACTCTTGCATCAGACCCGAAGCGTCTTCGGCAGTGGCTTTTTGCACCTTGGCAGGGTTGAAGAGCATGTCGCGACCATTCATATCTTCGAGGTAGGAGTCCTCACCGAAGGCCACATTCAAACGGATACCGTTCTCAACATCGATGACATAGCCCGGGAACCAGCTCATACCGGTTTCACCAATGTAAGCCGGGTTGTTAGGATCGGCAGGATTGGGTTCAATACCGAGTTCCTCACAAGTCTTACCATCTTGGTTGACGGAAGCGTGACGGCGCATGAAGAAGCGGTCAGCACCACCTTCGTTCAAGCTCTTGTCCATACCCATCTCGATGACGGGGCAGCGGCTCCACTTGCTTCTGTCGGCAGTAAAGACGATGTCGATGCTATTGGTTAAGGTGAACAAGGTGTCAACGCGCGAGCCGTTATAAACGGGGCCGGGGTTCCTGTCGTCACCCTGCTTCCAGTTGGAGGAGAGCAACGGGACGCACCATGAACGGTTGGCGATCTTTTCCCAGTTCTCGCTCGGGTCCCAAGGCTTGCTACCACCAGTATCGTTCGAGCCCGAAGACATGGAGTAGTCGTTGTTGGCGGAGTTGTCTTTGTCAAGATACGTACCAGAACGGATCCAGTTGAGGAACGAGCTGGGCACGTCGATGTCGCGGATAAAGCTCATCCACTGGTTGTCCGGGTCGGTGTATTCGACCGAAGAACCGATGACACCATTGTTGGTGGCCACCACGGTCTCGTAGTCATGCCACTTGGTACCGCCGTTGGCAGTCTCATCGTGATAGTATTCACCAATCAAGATACGACCAAACTTATAGACCTGCGCGAGGCTGATGGAAATACCACGCTCGATGAACAATTGTTCGTTTTCGTAAATCGTAGTCGTGTCGCCCTGGATGGTTTCGCCATCGTCGAGGTCAACCAAGTACCAGCTGTTAACCATACGAGCGGCTGAGTCACCTCTGATGTCGGGGTTGTTGGTGATGTTGTGCGTATATTGCTTAAAGAAATCGTTAAACACCAGTTCGTATTTGTGCGACTTCACATTCAGCGGGTCGATGATCTTCACGCTGATGGGGCCATAACCAGCCTCGTAGGTGGGATGGTAGCAGGCAGGATAGTCAGGGCTACCAAAGCGATTGGTCTCAGAAGCCATCTTCACGTTGCCATTGGCATCGAACAGGATCTCATTAACCGATTCCTCAGTCATTTCAAGTTCGTTGTAGCCGTTACCGGAACCAACGATACGGGTGATAGCCGGGCTGTCGCCATATTGGGCACGCAGCACAGTACCATTGATGATCTTATGAGGAACAGCGGTATAGACCTGGATGTTCTTTCTACCTTCGAGGTAAGGCTTCTTCTGACCTTGCAGACCGAGAGCGTCGTCCTGGTTATAGGTCAGGTAGTTGTTGTAGGCATAAGCCACAGCCATATAATAATAAGGTGTGTGGTTGATCAGGGTCGGGTTGTCGCTCGTCGAGAACTCGTCCTCGGTGACCACGAAGCTGTGGGTGATACCGGCGTCACCGCCATTCACCTTCAGGCTCGGCACGTTGGCTTGCAACGACTCGTCGAACTCGTAGTTGAGCAGACGACCGACGTTGTTACGCACGTCGCACTGGAACACCAGACGGGCCTTGTCGTTGTTGTTCAACTCGTCAGCACCCACTTCGGCGTTGGCCAGCTGATACACCTTGTAACCTTCGAAACGATAGTATCTGTCGTAGATAAAGATGGAATCCTTATATTCCTCTTCAACTTGATAAATGCTGTCGCCTTCGTTGCTGATATACCAAGTGGTGTCTTTCTTCACCAACATGTTATCAGTTCTGCTGGTCGGAATTTCGGGGTCAAGTTCAACATAACCTTCCTTGTAGTTGTTGGAGAGCGTACCATTTGACAGATAGATGATGAGCTTTTGGTCAAGCTCGCGGATGGTCAGATCGGGAGCGCTAGGACCGTCGATGACCTTGAAGCAGTTGTCGAACAAAGCTTGGCACTTGTCGTCGACCACACGCAGCAGTTCAACCGAAGCCCAAGCACCGCCAGAGGTAGCACGTGCCCACGGCACACCGAAGGTGATGTAGTTCACAGCACCGGGTTCCAGGGTGAAGGGACCAGCGGATTGCATGAAACGACGGTCGTTAGGTGCATTGCCGCACTGCTCTTCTGACCAGTACTTACCGTTCGTGTTGAAGCCACCGTTAGGATAATTGCCACCGGTACCCCAGTTCCACGGGTCGGAATCGCCAGGGAACATGAAGTCGCACTCGGGACCGACAACGTCGTTGCTCGAGAAGGCATCGCCACCGTAACGCATCTTGGCACCGTTCTTCCAGATACCACGCAGGTAGTTGTAATATTGGGGAGCCGTGGTCGGGTCACCGTTATCAGCGGAGCTGTTGTTGTGATACACGAAACGGCGCATACCGAAACGTTCGTCGTCGATGATACCGTTTCCGAAGTTCACACCGTTGATGCTTTCGTCAACCATTTGGACGAAGTCGGTGGTATCATAGTTGAAAATGGAGTCGTTGGTGACAGGATCGATATGATCGAAGGTAGCCGTGATTTGATACTGGTATTTGGGGTTATCGATACCATCGGGGTCCATGTAGGGGCCTTGGAAGAAGTCGATACCCAACGCCGGAGGCTGTGCACCGTAGGCTTCAGGTTCACCACTACCATCGATATAGGTACCATTGTAACCGTAACCGAGACCACGACCAACGTCGCAACCTACATAGTCGTCCCAACCATAACCGAGGTCAACGTCGGTCCAAGGCGAGAAGTAAGTGCCCGTCAAGGTGTAGGTGGAACGGTTGATGATTTCGTAGCTATAGAAAGTCATGTTGTTGATTTCGTCGTTCGTGGCGAAAGCGAAAGCTTGGGCACGTACTTCGATACCGATAGCCTGACCGCCCGACTCAGTGTGGGCAGCACCCTTATCGTTGAAGATCCACCACAGGGTTTGGTCACCCTTCAGCACCTGGTCGGCCAAGATGGAACCGTGCATGGTGCCGTGGATTTCTTCTTCCATGGTCGGGATCTTGGTATGGCAGAGTTCGTTGGAGATGTCGTAGTACGGATAGTCACCGCTATTGGGGTCATACTGACCGTCGCCATCGGCATCATAGAACGGAGCCAGATAGTAGGCAATACCATCCGGGTCTTCACCGCTACGGGTGGCAGGCCATTTCTCGATGATGGTAGGCATCTGATAGTCGTCAGCCAATTTGCCAGTGTTGGGGTCGAAGGCGGCGAGGAACTCGTCAACCTCGGCACGGGTAATCTTGTAGATCTTATCCCACTTGGCGCAGGTTTCGGGGGTGATAGAAGCCTTGCCGTCAACGGTCAGAGGGCCAGTGAAATAGTCGTTACCAACCTGACGGAAACGCAGGGCGGCGCACTTCAACTGGTTGTTGACGTCGACACCAGCGATCCACAGGGAGCCGGCGAACAACGAGGTAGCCGAACCGTTGGCAGGGATAAAGTACTTGGAACCGGTTCCAGAGGGAAGGTCCCACCACATGTCACCACCCGCGTTGATACGGGTTCTGACGTTGTTGATGTCAAGCCACTCGAAAGCAGACGAAGGCGTACAACCAGCAGCGGTTTGGGCACGCTGGCCTTTGCTGCCATTCTGCTCAAACTTGTACATCTCAGCCTTTCCTGGAGTCACAGCGCCCGCAATGAGCAGGGTCGCTAACAAAAATCGAAATATATTCTTCATAATACTTGTAATTTTTCGTTATGAATATTCTCTCCTATTAGAAATTGAAGCTCAAACCGAGTCTGATGTGACGAGGCATAGAGTAGAAGCCGCCATTGTTGACATACAGTTCATACATTTGGATGTAGGCCTGCGGGTCAATCTGAGCGTTGATTTCATTTTGCCATTGAGGTGCTGAGAGGTAACCGTCGTCGTCGGGGTTACCGGTAGCGTTATACACACCAACGATGTTCTTTGAGTTGAGCAGGTTCAGCACTTGCAGATACACGTTCACGAAAGCATCGCGACCCTTCGAGCCTTCCTTCTTTCCACCCATGGTGAAGGTGAAGTCCTTGTCGACGCGGAGGTCGAAACGGAACGAAGCGGGGATACGCGAACCGTTGTAGGTACCTTGCAGCAGGCTGTTACCACCAGAGATCGGTGACGACACGTTACGAGCAGCGGTGAAGGGGGTACCCGAACCACCGTTGACTTGCAGGGCGAAACCGGTGTTGGAAAGGATTTGGTGACCCTTGATCGTAGGACCATCATACTCCTTACCTTCTGAATAACGATAGTCGAGGGTCAGGTTGAAGCTGTGACGACGGTCGGCGTTGGTCGGGAAGGTGGATCTCAGGTTAGGCACACCAGCAGCAATCAAAGCTGCAGCGGTGGAGGTCGAAGAACCAGTCATGTCGGCATACTGCAAAGTGTAGCTGGCACGGATACGGGCGTTCTTCGTACGACGCATGTCGTAGCTGGCGGTCACACCCTTGACAGTACCGAAGTCGAGGTTGCTGTAGGAGTTGTAAGCCTTGGGGAAGGCACCGTTGAAACGGTACATCTGAATCATGTTACGCAACTCATGGTAGTAAGCCGAAATCGTCATGGACGAGGTGTTGGTCACCTTCTGAGTGAAACCGAGTTCATACTCGATGGTCTGCGAAGGCTTCAGGTTGGGGTTGGCAACCGTACCCGAGAGGTCGGTGAAGCGGTAGTAGTACAGCGGGCTGCAGTAGTAGGCACTGGTAGGACGCTGCGTCAACACATCGTAGTGAGCGAAGAACAAAGCTTCGTCGGAAATCGGGAAGGAGAAGGAGATACGAGGCATGATGCTCCAAGCAGGATCGTAGTCCTTGAAGGATTCCATGTCGACCTTACGCTTGTCCATATCCACATATTTATACTTGATCCAAGGCGTCACACCCGTACCCATATCGAGCACTTCGGGGTTGGAGATTTCAACACCTTCTGCATTGTACCAAGTGTTACCATCACGGTAACCGACAATCTCAGTGATCTCAGAGATCTTATTCACGTAAGGAACAAAATTGTCACCGATGTTGTCCGGGATATCAATCTTGGAGGCGTCACCAACGAAATGGAAATCACCACCATTAATATTGTGGCTGCTAATAGCGCTCTTGACGTTTCCAACAGTATTGAAGTCATACAGCACATACGGGTCTTTCAGCACGTTCTGGTTGGCATCGAAACGGTCGACACGCACACCGATGTTGAAGATCAGGTCTTTGAAGGCGAACTTGTCTTGCAGGTAACCGGCCATGTAGATGGGCTGTTGGGCACCAATCGGGCGGTCAAAGACGCCTTCACCGTCTTGATGGTTGAAGAAGTCGGAGAGTGAAGGACGCTCGGTCAAGGCATACTTGGTATGGCCGTCGTAGCTGTAACCATAGTAGTAAACCGAGAAGTTACCGTCACGGGTCAACTCGTCGGCGCCGAACATGCTCATGTCGAGGCCACCTTCAACCTTACCGGTTCTCATCTTACCGTTTTCATCGTAATATTTAATCGTGTTGTTGTCGAAATCATAAGTATCAATCAGGATCCACTCCGTGCCGTTGACAGGCAAGCCCATGGCTTGACGCAGGCGGGCGTCGAAGGTGTATTGGCTCTGATCGTCATACAGTCTGTGATACAACACCGTGTCGGCATGGCCGTCGTAGGCGTTGGCATAAGGTGCCGACATATCGAGCTCTCTGATGTGGAAGTTGGTCATGTCACGCATCAGCGTCCAATAGTTGGCGCTGTACGACATCTGAGCGTTGTTCTGTTGCTCGTATTGGAAGCCCAACTTAATATCGTGAGAGTTGTCGCCTCTACCGAGGGTCAACGAACCGTTGACGTTCACGGCAATCTGGTCGTTCACGAACTTGTTGTAGGAATCTTGGATGGTGCCAGGCACTGCATACAAGCCGTACACATAGTTCGGTGACATACCGTTGATCAGACCGTTGTTCAGAATGATGTTGGAAAGGTTGTTGTAGTAACCCACAGCACCATAATCCTTATACAGTTCGAAATAGTTGTTGGCGTAGGTAGCCAGATCAGGGTTGAAGTTGGAGGGCCTGAACGTCACCAAGGTGTCGTAGTAGTTATCCAACACGAAGACGTTGCTGAGGTTTTTGTATTCGCCATTGACCAGAACCGAGTCGACAGCCGTCGTCTGGAAGTGGTAGTTGGGAGCCCTGTAGGTGGTGAACTTACCCAAGTTGCCGTAAGCGAAGATGTTGTTCCACAGCTGGGGGTCGCCCGATTCGCCTTTATAGCGCGAGTAGTCGGCCTGAATGCTGTAGTACACATTGGAGACCAACGAAGTGCTGTTGGGATCGCTCTGGAAACGCTGGGTGAAGCGGACATAACCACGATAGGTGCCCGACTTCGACAGATAGTTCTTGTCAGTATTGAAGTAATACTGGCTACGACCGCTGGGATAGTGGCCACCGCTCATCACCATCGAACCACCGATGGTAAGGTTGGTGGTCTTACCCGTACGAACGTCGATCTTACCCGTCAGGTTAATGCTCTGGTTGGTCGAGTTGTTGAGGAAACGAGTGTGGTACAGGTCATCCTTATGCGTGTAAGCAGCGGTAGCGTTTGTACCGATGCCGATCGTCAAAGGATTGGTCCTGATCTTGTCCATGTACTCGTCAGTGGCACGATAGTAACCCGTAGCGGAACTATAGCCATACTTGTTGTGCGTGATATCAAAAGCGAGGAAGAAACCGAGGAGGGCTTCCTTGTCGTCCTTCTTGCTCTTGATAAGCGGTCCTTGCAAGCTACCACCCAAGCGGCCGTGGCCGTAACCGTCAACCGAATACTCGGCTTCGATACCGCCACCCCAAGTACGGCTGGGGCCCTTGGTGGTCATGTTGATGATACCGCCCATGGCGTCACCGTACATAGCAGGCGTACCACCCAAGATAACGTCGACCTGGTCGATGGCGCTTTGGGGGACGCTGGTGCTACCGATGACTTTCACACCGTCGATGTAGTAGACGGCGCCTTCACGCGAACCACGGATGGAACCGACCTCACCGTCAGCGGAGAACACGCCACCGACACTGGCGGCAACGCCTTCTGCCGAACGCACCGGCAACTTGGCGATTTCCTCGGAGGTGATGGAGGCACCTTGCGTAGTGTTATCCTTTGAAATCAAAGGAATTTCGTAGTCGACAACCGTGACTTCGCCAATGTTGATTGCTCCACTGGCCATCTTGATGTCGTAGAAGGTGATCTTGTTGGCCGGAATGACGATGTTCTTCACAACGAAGGGGTTGTAGCCGATACAGCTCGCCTTCAGGTCATACGTTCCCGGAGGAATCGGGTTGATGTCATAATTACCGTCAAAGTCAGAGGAGGTACCTCCCACTTGTGTTCCGCCTTTTTCAACAATGACGTTTGCAAATGGTACCGTTTCTCCTGTGTCATCGGTAATCTTACCCTTGAGTCTTCCTTGCGCTTGTGCCATGGTCATCGTGCAGGTGGCCAGGACGATGGCAAGGGTCATTAGTAAATTTTTAAACATACCTTGTAATTTTATGTAATACTACTTTGTTTGGTGCATAAGAGTGCATTAAAAGTCGTCAAAATTACAACCTTATTTGAAAGTACGCAAGAAAAATATTCGTTTTTTGTATTTTTTTCTTTGCGAATTTTCGCTTCGATTGTTTATATTTTTGATTTTCAGTCATTTGAGAAAATACGCTTCAATAAGATTTTTTCCCGCTTCAATCGCGTTTTTTAGCTTCTATACCGTTTTCCCGTACATTTCAGGACGAAAAGAACGGGTTGCTGCGCTGTCGACGACGCATACGCTCCGCATGACGCTTGTCTTTCTGCATCATACGCTTGGTTTTTTTGGCTTGACGCTTGTAATGGGTGGTTTTGGCTTTGTCATACTGCTTCTTCGACTGCCGCTCCTGCTGCTCCAATTGACGCTCCGCCCTCCGCATGGCGCGCGACCGCGATGAGGCGCAAGAGCCAAACAGCAAAAGCAAGGCCAATAGGCAGGCTACAATGCTGATTCGCTTCTTCATAACACACTATTTTGGTTGCAAATGTAACATTTTTCCACCATTTCGGTACTATTTTGAGAAAAAAAGCGTTTCTTTGCTGTTATGAAAAACACGAGACTACACCTATTAATATTAATAGCACTCCTGCCCTTGCTGCATGGCTGCACGAAATATTCGGAGAACCCCCACAGGCCGGTTCTGCCCTATCCTATCACGATTTACCCCAACCAGATGCAGTATCAGAATCTACATACCATTGGCGGTTGGGAATACATCACTTCCGAGATGGAAAGCACAAGCCGTGGCATCATCGTTTTCCACAGGCCCGACGCCGACAATCTTGACGACACCTTCGCTGCCTACGACCGCATGCCGCCTAACGAACCCGACGCTTGCACCGACAGCCATGGCAACACCACCAGAATGGTCGTGGAATTTCCCTTTGTCGTCGACCGCTGCAACAACGCCTATTACAACATCCTGAACGGACAAATCATCATCCGCGAACCCGATATGGTTCCCAACTTCCCCACCGACGGCACACCGGTTTACAACTTAATCCAGTATCATACCTCCTTTGACGGGAACAAACTGACGATTTACAATTAATGGGAATCCTCATCGTTTTCCATGATGCGCCCCTGTCGCTCAATGGAAGCCTGATGAATGGCCTCAAACACCTTATTAATTAATATGGGCGACAAACCCATGTCGGCACCTGTGGCCACATGGTCTGCAAGAATCTTCTTCCAACGATCCATCTGCACCACGGTGACGTTGTTGCGTTTCTTGTACTCCCCTATCTTCGCACTCACCTCCATGCGACGCGCCAACAGCTGCAACAGCTCGCTGTCGATGTCGTCGATCTCGCCACGCAAACCGGCGAGGTCGCGCTCCACGTTAAAGGATTGCTTCGAACGGAAGGTCAAGCTGGACAGCAACGTCTTCAACGCTTCAGGCGTGATCTGTTGCTTGGCATCAGTCAGAGCTGCATCGGGATTAATATGACACTCCAACATTAATCCGTCAGAAGCAAGGTCCAAGGCCTTCTGTGCCGTAGCCTGCAGCAACTCGCGGTTGCCACAGATGTGGCTCACATCGGTGATAAGCGGCACGTTCAGACGTTGGGTGAGCTCGATGGGAATCTCCCACATGGGGTAATTGCGATAGGGCGACTCCTTATAATATGAGAAGCCACGATGAATGGCCGCCAACCGCGTCAGACCCACCTTTTGGAAACGCTCGAAAGCGCCCATCCAAAGGTTCAGGTCGGGAGAAACTGGGTTTTTGATGAACACGGGGATGTCGACACCCTTCAAGGCATCAGCCAACTGCTGCACCGAGAAGGGATTGACCACAGTGCGGGCACCTATCCACAATGCATCGACGTCGTATTTCAACGCCAACTCGACATGCTGGGGCGTGGCCACCTCCGTGGCTGTTGGCAAGCCCGTCGCACGTTTCGCTTCGAGGAGCCAGACGAGACCCTGCTCTCCCCTGCCCTCGAAGGCATCGGGGCGGGTGCGCGGCTTCCAGATGCCGCCGCGCAGCATCTTCACCTCGGGGATCTCGGCCAAGGCCTGCGCCGTAGCGAGGATCTGGTCTTCGCTTTCGACGCTACACGGCCCGGCGATGATGCTGTTTGTGAGAGCAGGGGATGAATCCGCCTGCTTAATGTCCGTCACCCCTACGGGGTTCCGCGCAGTCCCGTAGGGACGCAGGACATTAAGCAGGTTGTGCAACTCCTGCTGACCACAAACCGCCGGCTCTGCCGGAACCCCAGAGGGGTGACAGGAATCCGCCTCGTCAATCCCTAAATGCATATCGTTCATCATACTCGATTCCATACGCTTTCAGCGTTTCACAATATTCATCATGATACGTCTTTGTCTTATGATGCTCCGCCTGACCGAAAATGTATTTTGTCGTCCTAGCCATCACCGAAGGGCTGACACTGAAAGCGCCATAACCCTCCTGCCATTGGAATGGCTCATAATACGCATCCACTGTTTTCAACCACTTACTGCTTTTCGCCTTGATGACACGAACAAAATCCGACATGGTGACAGTCTTCGGCAACGTCATCAAAATATGAATATGGTCGGCAACACCACCAACAGCAAACGGTATAGAACCTTCACTGCGGATAATGCCACCTATATATTCAAACACACGATTTAAATCCTCATCGCGCATAACAATACCCGTGCTTTTCGTGTGGAAAACAATATGGGTGTACAATTGTGTGTAAGTGTTTGCCATAAGAACAATGTACGTTGTAGGTTTTGCAAATATACAGCAATTTTGACTGACCGTGACGTTTTTTTTTGTTACTTTGCAGTTGAATTAGTTACGCTTTTAAAGAGAATATCAACATAAAATGAAAAGAGTAGAAATCAAGCAAGCCTTGCAGATGCAAGCCTCTGACAATGAGATTACTGTTATGGGTTGGGTGCGCAACAAGCGCGGCAGCAAGAACGTGGCCTTCATCGCCCTTAACGATGGCTCCACCATCAACAACCTTCAACTGGTCGTCGACCTGAACGTCATCCCTGAAGAAAAACTGGCCTTGATGCACGCCGGCGCATCGCTTTGGGCCAAGGGCGTCCTCGTCGCCTCGATGGGTAGTGGCCAGGCCGTGGAGCTCTCCGTGAAGGAGATCGGACTGTTCGGTCCCGCCAACCCCGACGAATACCCGCTGCAACCCAAGAAACACTCGTTGGAGTTCCTGCGCGACATCGCCCACCTGCGTTTCCGCACCAACACCTTCGGCGCCGTCATGCGTCTGCGCCATGCCATGGTGTTCGCCATCCACAAGTTTTTCACCGAGCGAGGCTTCTATAATATCCACACGCCATTAATCACTGCCTCCGACGCTGAAGGCGCAGGCGAGATGTTCCAAGTGACCACCCTCGACCTCAACAACCCGCCTCGCGACGAGCAAGGCAATGTCGACTATAAGCAGGACTTCTTCGGCAGGTCGACCAACCTCACCGTTTCGGGACAGCTCGAAGGCGAGTTGGCTGCCACGGCTTTGGGCAAGATCTACACTTTCGGTCCGACCTTCCGTGCCGAGAACTCCAACACCACACGTCACCTGGCCGAGTTCTGGATGATCGAGCCCGAGATGGCCTTCTACGACATCAACGACAACATGGACCTCGCCGAGGAGATGCTGAAATACCTGATCCAATATGCTTTGGACAACAACATGGACGACCTCCAGTTCCTCAGCAAGCGCCTTCAGGACGAAGAGAAGGGCAAGAAGGAAGAAGACAAGTCGATGGAGCTCATCAGCAAGTTGCACTTCGTGCTCGAACACGAGTTCGTGCGCCTCACCTACACCGAGGCCATCGATATCCTGCGCAACTCCAACTACAACAAGAAGGGTAAGTTCCAATATCCCGTTGACGGCTGGGGCGTCGACCTGCAGTCGGAGCACGAGCGTTACCTCGTCGAGAAGCACTTCAAGAAGCCCGTCATCCTGACCGATTATCCGAAGGAGATCAAAGCTTTTTACATGAAGCAGAACGAAGACGGCAAGACCGTCCGCGCTATGGACGTGCTCTTCCCTGGCATCGGCGAGATCATCGGTGGCTCGGAGCGTGAGACCGATATCAACAAGATCCTCGACCGCATGCACGAAGTCGGCATCCCAGAGGCCTCCATGGACTGGTACCTCGACAGCCGCCGCTTCGGCTCGGTGCCGCATTCCGGCTACGGCTTGGGCTTCGAGCGTCTGCTACTCTTCATCACCGGCATGACCAACATCCGTGACGTCATCCCGTTCCCACGTACACCTAAGAACTGCTTGTATTAATGCTGAATGATGAATGCTGAATGATGAATTGAAGGCAAAGACCTGCATTCCGCATTCAGCATTCCGCACTCATAATTCAATAAAGAGATGCCTAACCAACGATTGACTCAAACCCAGCGGCAGGAACTGAAGCTTTCGCCGCAGCAGATCCAGCTGATGAAGCTGTTGCAACTGCCATTAATCGAACTCGAGCAACGCATCAAAGAGGAGATGGAGATCAACCCCGCCCTCGAAGACGTGCGCGACAACGACTATGACGACAACGAGCCAACCGTTGACGAGCCCACCGACGAGAACGACAACGGCGAGAACGACGACTACAACGACGATGAAGTCAACTTCAGCAAGGACGACGAGTTCGACATCAACGACTACCTCTCGGAAGAAGACCTCGAAGACTACTCCTATAAGCTGCAAGCCAACAACTACAGCGGCGATGATGACGACTACGAAGCTCCCATTGCCAACGAGGAGACCTTCCAGGACTACCTGAACCAACAACTCGCCTATCACGACCTGACCGAGAAGCAACTCGAGATCGGGCAATACATCATCGGCAATCTCGACGACAACGGCTACCTCAACCGTCCTGTCGCCAACATCGTCGACGACATGCTCTTCACGATGAACGTCTCCACGACGGAGGAAGAGGTGACCGAGGTGCTCCGCATCGTGCAACAGCTCGACCCGCCCGGCATCGCCGCCCGCGACTTGCAGGAATGCTTGCTCATCCAGCTGCAACGCCTCCAGGAAGACAACCCCTTCCACAAAGACTATAACCTCTCCATAACGATTGTCAAGGACTTCTTCGAGGAATTCACCAAGAAGCATTACGACAAAATCGCCAAGAAGCTTGAAGTCAGCAACCGCGACCTGAAAGCCGCCTTGGACGAGATTCTCAAGCTCAACCCAAAACCCGCCGATGCTTCCAGCTCAAGCACCAAGAACATCCACTACATCACGCCCGACTTCTTCGTCTTTGTCAGAGACGGCAAGGTGGAACTCTCATTGGACGGCCGCAATGCTCCCGAACTGCGCATCAGCAAGTCGTACCTGAAGATGCTGGAAGAGTTCTCCAACAGCAAGGATAACCGTAGCAAACAAGAGGCCGTGCAGTTCGTGAAGCAGAAGATTGACTCCGCCAAGTGGTTCATCGACGCCATCAACCAAAGGCAGAACACGCTCTACATCACGATGAAGGCCATCGTCGACATTCAAAAGGATTACTTCCTCACAGGCGACGAGACCCAACTCAAGCCCATGATCCTGAAAGATGTGGCCGACAAGGTAGGACTCGACATCTCCACCATCTCGCGCGTCGCCAACAGCAAATACGTGCAGACGCCATACGGCACCCATTTGCTGAAATTCTTCTTCAGCGAAGGCATCACCAACCAGGAGGGCGAAGAAGTCTCGACCCGAGAAATCAAGAAAATCCTGAAAGATGCCGTCGAAAACGAGGACAAGGCCAACCCCATGACCGATGAGCAACTGATGTTCGTACTGAAAGAGAAAGGCTATCCCATTGCTCGCAGGACCGTGGCAAAATACAGGGAACAGCTGGGCATCCCCGTGGGACGAATGAGAAAGAAGATTTGACGAAGGGACCCACCCATCTCTGGCCGAACTATTGGCCTTACATACTATTTTGGAAACAATATCGTTTTTATCTTTGTGAAAACGAACCTCTATACCAACAAAAAGCACTGGAAATGGGCCTTGGCTGTTGTAGCCCTGCTCATTATCGGCGCGTCGTTGTGGTACACCAACCACTTAGTGAAATCCATTGCCGAACAGGAAATCAAGCAGGTGAAGATGTGGGCGGCCGCCATGGAGCAGCACGCTGTGATGATGAAATCGACAGAGGAGTTCTTCAACAAAGTGAATGAGCAAGAACAACTGCGCGTCGACCTGTTGGCCAACGCCTACCGACGCGTCATGGATATTTCATCCAACGAGAACACCGCCACTTACGTCGACATCATTCGCAACAACATCAGCATCCCACTGGTGCTCACCGACGGGAAAGACAACATCGTCTCGTCAAACAACCTGCCCCCTGACCAAGAGGGGAAGACCATCTTCGATGACGAGATGAAACGTGCCTACTCAAAGTTCCCGCCCATCAAAATCGACCCAGGCTATGGCTTCGTCCAATACCTGTATTATAACGAATCGAGGATCTACACCGACCTGAAGGCCGTTTTGGAGGACATGTCGGACCATTTCATGGAAGAAATCACGCTCAACTCAATGGGTGTGCCCGTCATCGTCACCAACGAAGCCCAGGACACCATCCTCAGCTTCGGCAACCTCGACTCCCTCATGATGCAGGACAGCAACTACGTGAGGCAGCAGCTGGAAATCATGCGCAACGAAAACGACCCGCTGCAAATCGAGTTCATGAACAAAGGCAAAGCCGCCATCTTCTACCGCACCACCGACCTGGTGCAACAGATGCGCTACTACCCTGTCATCCAGTTTATTGTATTCGCACTCTTCCTGTTGATTGCCTACCTACTCTTCAGCTACGCCCGCCGCTCAGAACAAAACCAAGTGTGGGCCGGCATGGCCAAGGAGACAGCGCACCAGTTGGGCACGCCGCTCTCCTCGCTGATGGGTTGGATTGAACTCTTGAAGATGCAGGACGAGCCTTTCGTAGGCACCCATGAGATGGAAAAAGACATCGAACGCCTGCAAATCGTCGCCGACCGCTTCTCAAAAATCGGTTCCGTGCCTACTCCCGAGCCCACCGACATCAACTACCTCATCCGCGACACGATGGATTACCTGCAGAAGCGGTTCTCCAAGAAGTTCGAATTCGAAATCAACCTACCCGAAGGCGAGCTGATTATGCCATTAATACCCTCGTTGTTCCGCTGGGTGCTCGAAAACCTGACCAAAAACTCCGTCGACGCCATGGGCGACCACGGCAAAATCACCCTCGACCTCATCGATGACGGCGACCACATCCACCTCGATTTGAGCGACACGGGCAAAGGCATCCCGAAGTCGCAAATCAAGCAGGTGTTTAACCCTGGTTTTACGAGCAAGAAACGCGGCTGGGGTCTCGGCCTCTCGTTGGCCAAGCGCATCATCGAGGACTACCACAAGGGCAAAATCTTCGTGAAATCCTCCATTGTGGGC
Organism: uncultured Bacteroidales bacterium; assembly: GCA_900318265.1. Classification (GTDB taxonomy): domain Bacteria; phylum Bacteroidota; class Bacteroidia; order Bacteroidales; family F082; genus Limimorpha. The sequence goes on from ONKA01000004.1 coordinate 38,041, forward strand.
GAAGGGACAACCTTTAGGATTACCTTGAAGAAATAGAATAAAAAAAGGAGGCGTTGCCTCCTTTTTTATTTCACATCTTATTTCACGACTTATTTCACTACAATTCTTTGTGTTTCGCTATTTCCTGATTGGTCGTAAACCTTCAACAGATAAACGCCTTGGCTCAACGAACTGACATTCATTTTGTCCATGGTGCTTTCCATCATCTTCTGACCGGTAACACTATAGATTTCAGCCTTTTGGAAACCTTCGGCCTGAATCTGGATTTCGTTTTCAGCAGGCACAGGATACACTTTGAAGCTAGCAGCAGAAACGTTTTCATCCACATTTGTCAGATCGACATAGGCCACTTCAACCCATAAGCCGTAGTATTCGTTACTCTTTTCGCCATTACCAAATACCATCTCAATATCGCCATCTTCTGACACCCAGTCATAACCTCCAAAACCAAGGCAAAGACCACTCACTGCGTTACCATTGCCGTCATAAGCGTATTCAAACTTCAGATGATTCTCCCAATCCGAGCCGTTCCATTCCTTCACGGTCTTGGTGGGAAATACATCACCTTCATAATTGTAGGTTGTCAAGTCATCGTTGACCCATGAAGAACCAACCCAGTCTTGATCGAGGATTTCAGTAACTCTCTCATCAAAATCTAGGGTGATAATCTCTTTCTCATCGTTTTGCCAAGCACCACCTTGCATGTATTGAATGACAAGTTCGATGGTATTGCCATCGCGGGTGTAGGTGTATAGCTCGTCGGAAGTCCAATTGGAACCGTTCCAATCCCAATAAAGGACTGTGGTCACATCACCATTATAGTTATAGACCTCTTTCGTTTCGTTCTCCCAAGTTCCGTCATCCCATTCTTGATAAATGACTTCGCTTAATTGATCGCCATCGTAAGTATAGGAAGCGCGAGCCTCGTTTTCCATCACACCGGTTTCGTATGCCGACATGGCCACCGCCTCAAGCAAATTGCCATAGAAGTCGTACTCATAGTTAATCATGTAATAGTCCATCCAGCCGTAGCCTTCGTCTATTTTTGTGTACTCTTCAATGAGATAATAATCATACTCATCGTAAGTGTAGACAGTGCGATACTTCTCGCCATAGGTAGTTTCCCAAGTGGCAATCTCCGGCACTAAAGTTGTTTCGTCGCGAACACCATAGTGCTTGAGCACATTAGCCGTAGCATCTGTTTTCAGATTCGCTTTGTGTTGGGCAAAACCAACATTTCCAAATGCCATCACGAGGATAGCCAAAGTAAAGAATCCTTTTTTCATAGTTTTAAGTATTTAGTTTTTAATGACATCGAAATAATAGTTGATTCTCGACTTGGGAACATAATCGTTTTGTTCAGTCGAAGGGTTATAGACCGTTTCATAGATGACGTGCCTTGCAAAACCGTGAATACGGATATCACCCTGATTATTCTTATAGACATAAGCCGTCAGTTCATACGACGGGTGTGAACTTATCGCAGGATACGTCAGGTTGATCAAATAGTCATCGTCGGTTGCACGGGGACGGCCCTCAAACGTGCGGTTGAACTCATCACTCGGACAATTCACATGAAACTCGATGGTGTTAGCCGACCCTGCCGTGATGTCGATTTTGGCATCTTCACAGACATGGCAATAGGCATTTTCAGTCAAGCTTTCAAATGCATCCGAAATATTTGAAAAGGCATAGGTTCCGGCGATTTCCTCGGCGGTATAGCCATACAGTTTGGTCCATTCTTTTTGTGGTTGCTTTTCGCATGAAACGAAAAGCAGACTCAGTATGAATAAAACCAATAAATACTTGATATTCTTCATTTTATTACTCATTTAACGATTAATTTCCTTGTTTCCAAAACCATGCCATCCTTGTTGAGACGCATGACGGTATAACAGCCTTTGGCCATGTCGGCAGTTGAAAGCTCAAGGCTGTCGGTCTGCGTGAATACGACACTCTTTTGTTCCTTGCCGTCCATGCCGACAATACGGATGGCTCCATCGCAAATACCGTTCCAACTCATCCGCACTTGACCTTTGGCCGGGTTGGGAAATAGCTGCATCTGTCTATCGGGTTCGACATATTCTTCGGTGCTGAGGGCTGCCTTGTCCCACACGGCGATGGTGTATTCGCCAGGCTCGAAGTTGTCGACCACAAAGCGACCTTGCCTCCAGTTGGAACCATTATAGAGGGTATACGCTATCTCGTGCCAAGCCTCGGAAGCATTCTTGCGATAAAGCAAGGTGGCCGAATCGTTCTCGGATTGGATGATGTCGCCATCCTGGCTTTTCGAATAGTCGAACATACCTTTCACCTCGGCATCACCAAAATCGTAGCGATTGATAACCAAAAAGCGTTTGGTTGAGAGCGTCAGATTCGGAATCAACGGGTCGTCGTAGGGACCCACCAAGTTGTTCTCAACGGCGACAAAAACCGAATCAGTCAAAGCGGTGGCCTCGCATCTGAAATAACTAAAGGCTTGTTGTGCCGACGACTTCAGCATGAGGCTCTTTTGCAGCTTGCCATCCAACCAGTTGTTGTTGATGTCGCTGACCATACAAACAGGCTCAAAGTCGAGTACGATTGCTGCATCACCATGTTGGTTATCCCAGTTTACCTTTTCGGTAACCCACTGGAATTCAGGTCCGATGAAGGTCAACTCGCAAACGTTGTTCTGCCCGACATGGGTGTCACCAATATGCTGATAATGCAAGTCAAGCCTCACCTCATATTGGTTGCCCACCGGTTCAACAGACAAAATAGATGCATACATATTGGGCATGCCGCTCGAATAGACGTATGTGTCGAAGAAGCCATGCATGTCGATGCCCGAGTATTGGGTCAAGGCTTCGCATAACTGCTCAGAGGTGGCCGTCCGATAGGCATATTGCTGAAAATACTGGCGCATGGCGGCGAGGAAGTTCTCGCGACCCATGTAGTTCATCATTGTGTTGACAATGACAGCGCCACGTTCATAGACGGCATCGCTGTCGTAAGTCATGTTCAAAGGCATATTGTTGAGCGGCATCCAGTTGGCAGGGCTATTGCACCACGATGTGATATCACTGACCTTGGCTGAAATCGTATTCTGGAAGGTCTGCTCACCATAAACGCCCGATTCGTAGAAAGCGCCCCAGAACTGGGCGAAGCCTTCGTTGAGCCACATATCGCCCGCCTCTTCACAAGTCACCAAGTTACCCGACCACATGTGCGACAACTCGTGGGCCACATATTCTTCGCCCGTGGTATTGCCGTTGATAATACTGGCTGCAAAGGCGATGTTATCGGTATGTTCCATGCATCCCTTACCTGTGCTGACATAGCCGATACGGTTGAAAGGATAAGGGCCCAAGTTCTCCTCAAAGAATGAAATGATCTCCTTGATGTGGACAAATGTTCCAGGCACATTGTTCATTTGGTTGGGTTTGGCATACACCGTGATCGGGATGTAATGCTCGATGCCATCATAGCCGTCTTCCCACACTTCGTAATCGCCCACGGCAAACGAGATGTGATAAGTGGCAATCTCCTGAGGCGTGATCCAATGCCAAGTGGAGGTGCCGTTGCCATTGTCAACAGCCCCCACCAACTCGCCACCGCAGATGGCCTTCTTGTCGTTGGTGGTGGTGACAAACACATTGTATGTAGCCTTGTCAGTAAAGTTGTCAACACAGGGGAACCAGGTCTTACCCAAATTGTGCGGCTGGCTGTCGAAGCCCACGCCGAGGTTGTAGACGTAGTCCGTACCCCACCATTCCACACCGCCCCAGGTCTCGCTGAAGGTGTTGCCGCCATAGACGATATCCAAAGTGGCCGAGGCACCTGCTGCCATAGGCGCAGTCAAGTTGATGACCAAAAAGTCACCAGTTTGCGAAAAGTCCGAAACCGTGACGTCCGTGGCCGTCACAGAAGTCACGTCCAAGGTTTTCAATTCAAGGACGATTTGTTGCACATTGGCCGTGGCCGTAAAGTCAACAAAGGTCTCGCCTTGCAGGGTACGGTTGGCAAAGTTCACCTCGTTGAGGTGGATGGCGTAGTGCGTCACGTCAATGCCTTCGCCAGCGGTTTGCGCTTGCACGGTGGCAAAAGCCAGTAATAATGCTAGGGATAAGAAAAGCCTTTTCATATTGCTGTAGTTATTTTTTCAGTGTAGGATTGGTAAAGATGGGGTCGGTCTGTATCACATTGCTTTCATGCAGGGCTCGGTCGAAGATGCGGATCTCGAACTTGACCGTGTCGTTGGGCGAGAAGGGATTCTGCACCGTGAGTTTGTAGTCCATCGTGCCGCTGATGGCCTTCGGTTCCTCTGAATCGCGGAGCCTCTTGAAGCGGGCGTTGAAACTGACTGTGTCGTAACTCTGCGTCTGCGCGTTCCAACTCAGCAGCGGTGTCTTCACAAACTCTCCGTTGACGCATTTCAGGTAATCGACCACCATATTATAATAATATGCGTCATTGAACCCAAAAGGAGGAAGTGTGTCGGCATCGTCGAGGCCCAAGTCGCCGTCGCCATCAGTGTAAGAGAACGAGATGACGCCCTCACCGCTGAACGTGCTGTCGGGATTCATCAGATAGGTGAAACCCTCGTATGCAATCTTCGGCTCGATGGGGTATTCCACGGGCTTTTGGCAGCAACACACCACCAAAGCCAGAAGAAGCAGCCCGATGAGATATCGTTTTTTCATTGTATCCATTTGAGGCGGTAAAAGTACGAATTTTTGGTGAAATCAGCACAACAATTATTGAATTGGATTATCTTTGATTTTCAGCCGATTAACCGGAAATCCACGAAAAAAGTCGTGGAAAAGTGTGGAAAAGTGTTGACACATTCACATTTTTTGTATCTTTGCAGCGTGATTTGGCACGAAATATGCCTTCACATAAACGAGCAGAACCTTTATTTGATGCCGAACATTTATATCATATCAGGTTGCAACGGAGCTGGAAAGACCACAGCCTCCTTGACTGTTTTGCCCGAAACGCTGCAGTGCAAGGAGTTCGTCAACTGCGACGAGATCGCCAAAGGTCTGTCACCGCTCAATCCCGACGGCGCCAAGGTCGCCGCTGGCCGCCTGATGTTGTCGCGCATCAAGAAACTCATCGCTGACAAAGAAGACTTTGCCATCGAGACCACCTTGGCTGCAAAATCCTACCACGCCCTTATCAACAAAGCCCGTCAGGAAGGCTACAAAGCCAGCCTCATCTATTTCTGGCTGCAAAGCCCCGACCTGGCCATCAAGCGCGTGGCAGAACGTGTCCAACACGGCGGCCATCATGTGGACGACAGCATCATCCGCAGGCGCTACAAAGCGGGCATCAAGAACCTTTTCCATCTCTATTGCCCTGTCGTTGACTACTTTCTGTTCATCGACAACAGTATCATGCCCTCCGAAGTCATCGCCGAAGGAAGTATCAAATCCATCAAGTTTTATAACGAAGAAAAATTCAAAAAGATCAGACAATATGACAACAGTAACAGTGAATGCCAAGAAGAATGAAGTTTCGTCCTTCACCAAGAAATTGATGAGCGGCCTCGACCTCTCCATGCAACGCCTGCTGACCATGCGCTGCCGTCACAACGGTTCCTTCTGCTTCTGCGATGCCGATGGCAACATCTACACCGTGAAAGCCAAGGAAGTCAGAGCCATGATGGAACAGGAATAATCTCCTGCATCACATAGAACCTCAACCACGACTTGCAGGGTCGCCCTGCGAATCGTGGTTTTTTCGTATCTTTGGCGCCATAAAAACCGCATTCCATGAACAAAAAAGTCATCCTTCTTTTATTAATAGGCATCCTCTGTACAACCGCCTTCGCCCAATCCGACCAAGACCCCGAAACCGACCCCGTTATCACGAACCGCATCAGCCAATGGCAGGACTTGAAGTTCGGCTTCATGATGCATTGGGGCATGTACGCCCAATGGGAAGTGGTGGAGTCGTGGTCCATCTGCAACGAGCCTTGGATCAACCGCAATGGCGCTGACTACTATCAATATAAGACTGATTATCAAAACCTTAACAAAACATTCAACCCCAAGAATTTCCACCCTGAAAAATGGGCCGAGGCCGCCCAAAACGCAGGAATGAAGTATGTCGTCTTCACCACAAAGCACCACGACGGCTTCTGCCTATTCGACACCAAGGAGACCTCCTACTCCACCGTCGACCCGAGCTGTCCGTTCTCCAAGAACCCTAAAGCCGACATCACAGGCGAGGTGGTGAAAGCCTTCCGCGACAAAGGCTTCTGGACGGGCCTCTACTTCTCCAAGCCCGACTGGCACTGCGACGACTACTGGGCACACGAATGGGCCACCCCCGACCGCAACGTCAACTACGACCCGACCGTCATGCCCGAGCGTTTCGAGAAATACAAACAATTCACCCACAGACAGATACGTGAACTCACCCATAACTACGGCGACATCGATATCCTGTGGCTCGATGGCGGCTGGGTACGCCCCGAATGGAGCGTGAACGACGAAACGCGACCATGGCTCGGCTGCCAAGGCTACATCCAAGACATCGACATGCCCACGGTGGCCTCCATCGCCCGCGAGAACAATCCCGACCTTATCATCGTCGACCGCTCAGTAGGTGGAAAATACGAGAACTACCAGACCCCAGAGCAACAAGTGCCCGACTCGCTCCTTCCCTATCCCTGGGAGACCTGCATGTCGATGGGCAACTCGTGGTCGTATGTCTCCACCGACACCTATAAAAGCACCAACAAACTCATCCATCTCTTGTGTGACATCGTTGCCAAAGGCGGCAACTTCCTCCTCAATGTGGGTCCCGATGCCGATGGCAACTTGCCCGACACCGCCCTGCTCCGTATGAAGGAAATCGGAGAATGGATGCAGGTGAACGGTGAGGCCATCTATGGCACGCGACCCATCTATCCCTTCACCTACGGCAAGTTCCGCTTCACGCAAAAAGGGGACAAAGTCTATGGCATCTTCCTCTTGGACGAGCAGGAAAGTCCCGTTCCCGACACCTATTGGTTCGATGGCAAAGGCATGAAGCTCAAAACCGGAAAAATCAAAGTCTTGGGCTGCAAAAAGAAAGCCTCCCTTTGCAGAGAGGCTGATGGTCGCTACCGCATCGACTTCCCGAACTCGTTCGAGATGCCGCATGCGGTGGTGTTTGAAATGCGGCAGAAATAATTATCCCACCACGATATTGACAATCTTCTTCGGCACGTAGATGACCTTGCGCACCTGCTTGCCTTCAATCCATTTGGCGGCTTCGGGGGCGGCAAGCACGGCGGCTTGCACCTCGTCGGCATTCATCGTGACAGGCAGTTCCATATTGAAACGCATCTTACCGTTGAAGCTGATGGGGTAGTTGAAGCTGTTTTCCACCGTCTTGCTTTCATCATAGACGGGGAACGCGGCGTTCACCACAGAAGTCTCATGACCCAGCAGGTGCCACAACTCCTCGGCGATATGTGGTGCGTAAGGCGAAATCATCACCGTCAGAGGCTCAAGGATCTCACGCTTGTTGCACTTCATGTCGGCCAGCTCGTTGACGCAAATCATGAAGGCCGAAACGACCGTGTTGAACGAGATGCTCTCGATGCCGTCCTCTTCCTTCTTGATAAGCTTATGCAAGCTCTTCAACTCGGGTGCAGTAGCAGGCTCGTCGCTGACGCAGAACTCGTTGTTCTCGTTGTGGAACAGCCTCCAGAACTTGCGCACAAAACGGAAGGTGCCTTCGATGCCCTGCGTGTCCCAAGGCTTGGATTGCTCCAAAGGTCCTAAGAACATCTCATAGAGACGGAGCGTGTCGGCACCGTATTTCTCCACGAGGTCGTCGGGATTCTGTACATTGTACTTCGACTTCGACATCTTCTCGATCTCGTTGCCACAGACAAAGATATCGTTGCCATCCTTGTCCTTCTCGAAGATGAACTGGGCCTCTTTCAGGTCATCGCGCCACAGGCGGAATGCCTCCACATCAAGGATGTCGTTGCGCACCATGTTGATGTCCACATGGATCGGGTCACTGAACTGCTCACGGCCTTCCAGATTCTTCGAGATGAAGATAGGAGTGCCATCATAAGCCTCGCCCTCGACAAATGCGGGAACATCCTTCCCTGCGATAAGGTCCTTGATGCGTTGCTCGACAAAGTCGGTGCCATTCTTGTAGTCGTTCACCACATCGATAATAGGGACAAGCAACAGCTTGTAACCTTTCTCGGCAGCATAATCCTGCCAAGGCTCGGCCACCTTTTCGAGGTTGCCCATACGGTTAATCTCAATCAAGATACCTTTCTCGGGGCAGAAGAAGTCGAAACGACGGCGGCCATCCTTGAAGTCCTTTTCGAACTTCACGCCCAACTTGTTGTCCTTGATAAGACGCCACACGCCATATTCACACATCTTCTCCATGTTGGCGCGATAGGCAAAACTCGAACGGCCTTGGATCATACCTTGGTTAATCATCCTTTGGAAAGGTTCATCTTTGCATGACAAACCAATATCAAACAAGAACTTGCACCAGAAGCGGCTGTAAATCAAGTGGCCAGTGGCATGTTCAGCGCCACCGATATAGAGGTCGACGTTCTGCCAATAGTCGTTGGCTTCGCGGCTGAAGTATTCCTTGTCGTTATGCGGGTCCTCATAGCGGAAATAGTAACCGCTGGAACCAGCAAAGCCCGGCATGGTGTTGGTCTCGATGGGATAGCCTTCCTCCGTGACCCAGTTCTTGGCGCGGGCCAAAGGCGGCTCACCCGTCTCGGTGGGTTTGTATTCACTGATGGCAGGCAACTCAAGCGGCAGTTTCGACTCGTCCATGGCGTAAGGCATGCCGTCCTTGTAGTAGATCGGGAAAGGCTCACCCCAATAGCGCTGGCGGCTAAAGATGGCATCGCGCAGACGGTAGTTGGTCTTGCCCGTGCCGACGCCGAGTTTCTCCAGTTCTTCAATCATGCGCTCAATGGCTTTCTTCACCGTCAGGCCGTTGAGGAAGCCAGAGTTGACCAGTTCGCCGTCCTTGGCATCGAAGCTCTCCTCCCAAGTGGAAGGATCAGTGGCCTCTGTACCAAGCTTCTTCACCACTTGGATGATAGGCAGGTTGAAATGACGGGCAAAGGCGAAGTCACGGCTGTCGTGGGCAGGCACGGCCATGATGGCACCCGTACCGTAACCCATCAGCACGTAGTCAGCAATCCAAATCGGCAGTTTGGCACCCGTGATGGGGTTGATGCCGTAGGCACCCGTGAAGGCGCCGCTCACTTTACGTACCTCAGCCATACGCTCACGCTCGCTGCGATTCTTGGTGCGGGTGATGTATTCCTCCACCTCGGCGCGTTGCTCAGGCGTGGTGATTTCGCTCACCAGCTCATGCTCGGGAGCCAGCACCATGAAGGTGGTGCCAAACAAGGTATCCGCACGCGTCGTAAACACCTCTAAATCTATATCTTTACCATCTACCTTGAAGATAACGGAAGCGCCCATGGATTTGCCTATCCAGTTGCGCTGCAGGTCCTTCACCGACTCGCTCCAGTCCACGGTCTCGAGGCCTTGAAGCAGGCGGTCGGCGTAGGCGGTGATGCGCAGTTGCCATTGTTTCATCGACTTGCGCTCTACAGGGAAACCGCCACGCACCGAGAGGCCGTCGGCCACCTCATCGTTGGCGAGCACCGTACCCAGGCCCGGGCACCAGTTCACCATGGCCTCGGCTTGATAGGCAAGACGGTAGTTCATCAGTACCTCTTGTTGCTGCTTCTCGCTCATTGCCTTCCACTCGGCGGCGGTGAAGCTCAACGGCTTGCTCTCGGCCACATTGAGGCCTTCGGTACCTTTCTCCTCGAAACGAGCAATCAGCTTGCTGATGGGCTGGGCCTTTTGGCAGCCGTTGCAGTAGAACGAGTTAAACAATTGAAGGAAGGTCCATTGCGTCCATTTGTAGTAGCCAGGCTCGCAGGTGCGCACCTCGCGGTCCCAATCGTAGCAGAAGCCGATCTTGTCCATTTGTTCGCGGTAGCGGTTGATGTTCTTCTCGGTCGTCACGGCGGGGTGTGTACCGGTTTGGATGGCATATTGCTCAGCGGGCAGACCGTAGGCGTCGTAGCCCATCGGATGCAACACATTGAAGCCTTTCAGCCTTTTATATCTTGCAAGCCCAGCGGATGTCCCACGTGCAAGCCAGCTCCCGAAGGATACGGGAACATATCCAAGACATAGAATTTCGGCTTACTGTGGTCAATATCAACCTTATAGATTTTGTTGTCGCGCCAATACTGCTGCCACTTTTTCTCGATTTCGGTAAAGTTATAGTCCATACAACGAGGTGTTTTTTGCTGTTTTTGAAAGAAACTGCAAAAATACAGTTTTTTAGAATGTAACAGCCGCAAATTCTTGACCTAATTGATGGATTTGTTGCAAAATCTGTTGCTCTCGTTCTTGGGAAGGCTTTTTAAAGCCATTGATATAGTTACGAAGCAATCCAGCATTAATACCCGCCTTCAATGCAAACTGTCCAACATTGATTTCCGGATGGGTCAAGAAAAAGCGTTGCAACTCAGAAGGTTCCGCCTCATCGTAAGTAAAACTCTCAAAACTGACATCCACATCCAAATTTCGCCAATGGATGCCGATCGTGCTGATTTCATATTCTTCACGTTCCGAATCAGAAGCCTTCAACAAATCTTTATACCAAAGTAGCGACTGGCGATAGGTCTTTCCATCATCGCCATGGCCATAGAGCCACTCGCCCTCAAACCATATTTTATTGATCTTCATCGTCTTCTGGTTTAAAGATTTCATACCAACGATTGATGATAATGTCGGCGTTTTCATGAATGGCACGCTCAATACGTTTCAAGTCGTTAGCTTTGATGTTGTTTGAACTCTCCAACACAAAGCCTTCTCCATCCCAAACAAATTTGGCATCGCCATTGTGGCCTCTCACATGCACATGGATTGGCTCATGTTCATGGGAAAAGAACATAAAAATAAAACCATACTGTCTAAATAATTCTGGCATAATCAGTTTGTTTAATTATACCGCAAAGATAGGTATTATTTTTGATTCCCAGAGGTATTAAAAGCAAAAAAAGCACAGTCTTGCTAATATTAATGGGTTTTTGATAAAAGAGCTGAATATAGGACTATAAATCATCTCCATTCGCCTGATTGTATACATTGTCATAAAACATCAATATCTTGTATTTTCCATATTGTTCAAATATATCAAACCAAACTTGCCTATTTAAAATATCCTCATCTGTATCTTCATCTGAAAGCACCTGATAGAATGCAGCTTGATATGGCTTTTTATTTACCAACATTTCATACGAAATATCTTCACTCTCTGGTATACTATTATTCTTAAGTGTTAGATACTTAGCATTATTGCTGAATTGTTGGCATAAATTGTTATACCTAATCTTTATTTGACTTTCATCCACTGAATATTTATCTGCCACAAAAATACGATACACCTTGTTGTTATTTGTCACAACAGCAATTTCAACATCTCGACCATTAAATTCTCCTTCCAAGTAATCTGTCGTACTATTGTACTTGTAACCTTTTGCCTTCAATTTTTGTATCATTTCTGACTTATAACCATCAACAGGAATACCGAGAAACTTCGTAACCTCTTTTTGCGCGAAAACAGTAGTTGAAGCAACTAACAATAGCATTAGTAGTAATCTTTTCATCTTGTTTTATTACAGCTCTCAGTCCCCAAAGCATAGGAGAATCCTTTATTCCCCAGATTTGTTGATACAAAAGAAGCGTGGAACTGACTATGCCACGCTGCAGATGAAGGTCGTAGGAAACCCGAGAATACGAGCATGTATAACAGCCCACGCTAAAAGCGCGGAACCATCATGCCATCTCTTGTATTCTCAATGAAAAGTTCCTACGTTTTCACCTACAAGACAAGCATAACGCTTCTATAAAACAGACTTGGCGAACCAAATCCAATGGCAAAAATAAGGAAAATACCTGAATACTTATGCTAACTATAGTATTTTTTCAACTTTTCAATAAAACTGTTGCGTTTAATACAATTGAGGTATCGTAATCAAACAACTAAAAACCAATGATTTATCCGACAGCAAACGACTACAAACGACTGTAATCGACTACAAACGTTTTATCAACGGCTCATTCTTGCCAAGCAACGTTATTTTGCAGCGTAAAATCACAAAAGTATTAGTATGGAAACAACCAAACCAATCAAAAGCATTCAATTTGATATGCAAAAAGCGAACATCGACAACATCAAGAATGTAATCTATGAGATTCGTGGCCAAAAGGTAATGTTGGATAGTGACCTTGCTGATATGTACGAGGTTGAAGTGGCGCAACTCAAACGACAGGTACGCCGTAATATTGACCGTTTCCCAAAGGACTTCTTGTTTGAGTTGACGCCCGAAGAAGTCTCCTCTCTAAGGTGCCAAAATGGCATCTTAAAAACAGGACGAGGACAGCACAGCAAATACGCACCCTTTGCATTCACAGAAGAAGGTGTGGCTATGCTCTCAGGATTACTGCGCAGTAAAATTGCCATTCAAGTAAACATTAATATTATGAGAGCTTTTGTTGGTGTGAGACAAGCCGTCGCCGCCATGCAGGTGTCTGAACTGCGATATGAACAGCTCTCACACAAGATGGATCAGTTAAACGCCTATATCGAAGAAATCTTGCACGACCAGAACGACATCAATGAGCAGCAAGAACAGACCAACTTGGAAATAGCCATACAAATAGAAGCCCTCAACGATGCCCTTGATAAATTAAGAGAAACAAAAGCCCAACCACGCAAACGAATTGGTTACAAACCTGAAGAAGAAAATCTTAATCAAACAAACTCATCTTCCCCGTAGGCTTAATCCGAGTCTTCCCCAAATGCTTATACGCCAAATCAGTACACTCTCGTCCACGAGGCGTGCGCATAATGAAGCCTTCTTGGATAAGGAACGGCTCACAGACCTCTTCAATGGTACCTGGGTCCTCGCCCACTGCAGTGGCAATAGTGTTAACACCCACGGGACCACCCTTGAACTTGTCGATGATGGTGGTGAGAATCCTGTTGTCCATATCGTCGAGGCCGTGCTCATCCACATTAAGGGCCTTCAAGCCGATTTTCGCGATGTCCAAGGTGATGGTACCGTCGCCTTGGATTTGGGCAAAGTCGCGAACGCGGCGCAACAACATGTTAGCAATACGCGGTGTGCCACGGCTACGACGCGCAATCTCGAAGGCTGCCGTGTCGTCGATGGGGACGTTGAGGATACCCGCAGAGCGCTTCACGATCTTCGACAAAGTCTTTGCGTCATAATACTCCAAACGTTGCTTGATGCCGAAACGCTCACGCAAGGGTGCCGTCAGCATGCCGCTACGAGTAGTAGCGCCAATCAAGGTGAAAGGATTCAGCGTGATTTGAATGCTGCGTGCGCTCGGGCCCGTCTCAATCATAATATCGATGCGGAAGTCCTCCATGGCGGAATAGAGATACTCTTCCACCACAGGACTGAGGCGGTGGATCTCATCAATGAACAGCACGTCGTTAGGCTCAAGGCTGGTAAGCAGACCCGCAAGGTTGCCCGGCTTGTCGAGAACAGGTCCCGAGGTCATCTTCATGCCGACACCCAACTCATGGGCGATGATATACGATAAGGTGGTCTTGCCCAGACCCGGAGGGCCGTACAACAAAGTATGGTCGAGGGCTTCGCCACGCTGGGCGGCAGCCTTTACGAAAACGCGAAGGTTGTCGACGACCTGCTTCTGTCCGGCAAAACTGTCGAACATATCAGGACGCAAGGCGTTTTCGAGGTCTTTCTCGGCCTTGGAGAGATGGGAAGCGTTGGCGTCTAAATTGCTATTCATCATTCAATTTTGTGTGCAAAGATACAACTTTCATCGGATATTTGCATGTCATCAAAAAAATGTATCTTTGCAGTCTCAACTCTTAAGTTATGAAACGCATCCTTTGTTTGATCATATTCATGGCGTCGGTCACTTTTGGCTTTGCGCAAAGTCGTGGCTCACTGCATGTTGACCAGGACAGTCGCATCGAAAGCCTCATCGCCAAGCAACGTTCGCTATATAAGGTCGACAGCTCGTATTACGGCTACCGCATCCACATTTTCATGGAAATCGGCAACGAGGCCCTTGACCACGCCAAGGCAGTGAAAGCCCAGTTTGAGCGGGCCTTCCCCGACATTCCTATCTATCTGACCTACGTGGAGCCGCACTTCCGCCTGCGCGCCGGCGACTTCCGCAACCGCGTGGAAGCCGAGAAATGCCTGCGACAAATCAAACCACGATTTAAGGAGGCCTTTGTCACACAAGACAAGATCTTCAAACCGAAAATCGACATGAAAAAAAACGAAGAATGACGCAAATTTGCATCATTCTTTGTTTATCCACCGCATCACATTCTCGACCACGATGCCCAGCCGAAGGACAAAGGCCTCTTCGGTGGCAAAGCCGATATGCGGCAACATGATGAGATTAGGCGCAGCAAACAAGGTGTTCTCAGGCTTCAAAGGCGGTTCCGTGCCGTAGACATCCGTAGCCGCACCAGCGATTTTTCCTTGTTTCAAGGCATCAGCCAAAGCCAGTTCGTTCACGACGGGACCACGTGCCGTATTAATCAATATGGCACTCGGCTTCATCAAGGCGAAGTCCTTCTCGGTGATGAAATCACGGGTGTCGGCATTCAAAGCGATGTGCAGAGTGACGATGTCAGATTCCCTCAACAAAGTCTCCTTGTCCACGAAAGTCACACCCTCGATCTGCCTGGGCGTGCGGTTCCATGCCAACACCTTGCAGCCGAAAGCATTAGCCAACTTAGCCACACGTTGGCCGATATTGCCCATGCCGATGACGCCGAGGGTCTTGCCACCGATTTCACGTCCAGGCATGATGCCTTTACAGTTGCATTGGCGCGTAATCGCATCGTTTTCGAGCACTTTACGATACACGTCAACCATCATGGCGATGGCCAGTTCAGCCACTGCCTCGGTACTGTAGCCTGCCGCGTTCTTCACGATGATGCCACGCTTTTGGCATTCTTCCATGTCGATGTGATCCAGGCCCGTGAAGGCAATGGATAGCATCTTCACGTTGGGGCAAGCATCCAAGAAATCCTTGCGCAATGGAATGTTGCTCTCGATGACAACCTCCGCACCCTCGGCGCGGCGTTTCAACTCATCGGGATTCTCGTTGCGGTCAGGATAGATGACGACCTCATGGCCTGCTTTTTTCAGGCCTTCACAGGCAGCTTCAATCTGAGCGACCTTCAAGCCCAGCGGCTCTAAAAAGACGATTTTCATTTTGCGGCAATCATTTCGATTTCGACCAAAGCCTTCTTGGGCAGCTCTTTCACGGCGAAAGCGGCGCGAGCGGGGCAGTCGCCCGTGAAATACTTGGCGTACACAGCGTTCATCTCACCAAAATAGCTCATGTCGGCCAAATAGCAAGTCGACTTCACCACATTGTCGAAGGTGCAACCTGCCTCGTTGAGGATGGCCTCAAGGTTTTTCATGCTCTGCTCGGTCTGGGCACTAACGCCTTCAGGCATCTCGCCCGTGGCAGGATTGATGGGCAGCTGACCCGAGATAAACACCATTCCGTTGGCTTCAACAGCCTGACTGTAAGGACCAATGGCTCCAGGAGCCTTTGTCGTTGCGATAGCTTTTTTCATGATTAAAGGGGTTTTGAATTATTGTTGATAACTTTATTGGATTTGTGAGCGCAAAAATAAGAAAAAAGCTCATCGCATTTATCGAAATATATTACCTTTGCACACTGAAAAACACAAAGACCTTATGACCTTTAGGGAAGTCATACGCAAACTCAACAACCGCTACGTGTACGCCACATTGCTGTTTCTGATCGTCATCCTTTTCATCGACCAGTTCAACCTCTTCGACCAATTCAAACTGAGCCGTTCGTTGAAAGACAAGAAACAGCAGATCGAATACTACGAAAAGCTAGTCCCGGAAAGCAAGGCTTATCTTGAGGCCTTGCAAACCGACACCACCACCATGGAAAAGGTGGCCCGCGAACAGTATTTGATGAAGCGCGACAACGAAGTCATCTATCTAATTGAGACAAAAGAATGAAGCCTTCCTTCTGCATAAAGGTCCTTCCTCTCCTTCTCCTCGCTATTATTCTCTTCTCAGCCGAAACGCTTTTCGGCCAATCGCATACTTTGAGCGGCAAAATCACCGACGAACGCAATCGCCAGCCCCTGGCCTTCGTCAACGTGGTCATCAACGACGGGCAACAAGGCGTCATCAGCGACATCGACGGCCGATATAGCATCACAGCCAATGAGCCCATCACGAAGGTGAAGTTCTCGTCCATCGGCTACGAGCCCAAAGACATCAACTTGCAAGCCGGCCAAAACAAGTGCAATGTCGCACTCACACCCAAGACTTTTGAATTGGGCGAGGTCACCGTCGAAGCCGGCGAAAACCCCGCCCACCGCATCATCGACAGCCTGATGGCCCATCGCAAGGCCAACAATCCCAACTCGCTCGAGTCTTATAGCTACCACATCTACGACAAGATGGTCATCACCGTCGACAGCAGTAGCTTCGGCCAGGCCGTGGCCAACGACACGGCCATGCAGATGGCCGACCTGCACTACTTCGACAGCATCATGAAGAAGAGTGACCTGATGGTGATGGAGACGGCCTCGGAAGTGATGTTCATGGCGCCCGACCGCAAGCTGCAACACGTGCTGGGCACCAAGATTGCAGGCATGAAAGAACCCACTTTCATGTATATGGTCAGCAGCATGCAAAGCGTCAGTTTCTACGACGAAACCGTCAGCATCACAGGCACCGACTACGTCAACCCCATCAGCCGCGGGAGCAAGACACGCTATTTCTTCACCTTGGAATCGGTCAACCCCATCGGGCAAGGAGACTCGCTCTATGTGATTTCGTTTCACCCTATGCGCGGCAGCTCTTTTAATGGTCTTCGTGGCACGATGACCGTCAACAGCGACGGCTGGGCCTTACAAAGCGTGAAAGCCTCCCCCGACGTACAAGACGGGCTCTTCAAGGCCGACATCCAACAGCTGTACCAAAAAGTGGAAGGACAATGGTTTCCTAAGCAACTGAACCTCAACCTGATATTCCCTAGCATGGTGGTCAGCATGGACGATGCCTCCTTCCCTATGGCTGCCATCGGAAAGAGCTATTTGAACGACATTGAAATCAATCCTGACATCAGTAAACGACAATTCTCCGACATCGAAGTCAAAGTGGACCCCGACGCTGCTTTCCGCGATGAGACTTTCTGGGACGCGCACCGCATCGACTCACTGACGGAACGGGTGAAAGCCACCTACATCCTCGTCGACTCCCTCACCCAAGGCACCGACATCTTCGACCGCGTCCTTGGCGTGACTGAAAAGTTGATGACCGAATCCGCCCTTCCCATCGGATGGTTCAACCTTGACATCGATCACATCATCAACATTTCAAGTACCAGAGGTGTGTATCTGGGTTTAGGGGGCAACACTAACGACCGACTCTCACGCTGGTTCAGCATCAATGGCTCATTCGGCTATTGGACACGCATCAAAAGCTGGGACTACGGCGGTAGCATGAAGCTGAAACTCAACCGTCAGCGCCAGATGGAACTTGCCTTCCAATACAGCCACAGGTCGGAACCTATGGGTGAATTTGGCGGCATGCTCGAGTTGGACAACGGATCTGTCTTTTCCACCGACAACTACAAATACACCTTCTACGAAAACATCCGCACGCGGCGCGACCGCTTCGACCTGAGCTATTCAACCCGCTTTGCTCATCATTTCAAGGCCTATCTCAGCCTCAGCAGGAGCCACAAACACTATACAAAGCAATTCTACCTCAACCCTTCCGATGTGCAGACCGAAGGCCGTTTCACCGTCGCTGAGCTTAAACTCAGATTTGCCTATAAAGAGAAGTTCCTCAGCACCCCACAAGGCATCCGCTCCTTGGGCACGCTCTACCCCATCGTTTGGGTGTCTTACCAACATGCCTTCCCCAACGTGTTGGGTGGCGAGTATGAATACGACCGTTTCAAGTTTGAGGCGTCGAAGAATTTCTACACCCCCTATCTCGGTGTCGCCAAGGTCATTTTGCAAGCCGGTTATGCTACCGAGACCTGTCCTGTCATGGAGACGTTCAACATCTTGGGCACCTACGAGCGCTTCGGCATGTACTCCCCGGGGAGTTTCAGCACGATGCGCCTGGATGAGTTCTTCTGCGACCGCTTCGTTGCCCTCTATCTGAGCCATAACTTCAGCGGTATGCTTTGGAAGACCAACTCACCTGTGTTCAAGCCCGAGCTCTCGATCGTCACCAACATCGGCTGGGGCGACATGCGTCGCGCCGAGGCCTATCCCGACAAGAACTTCAAGACCATGGAAAAAGGTTATTTCGAGAGCGGCATCGTCATCAACGGGCTCCTGGCCAACCCTATGGCCAAGTTGGGTTTAGGCGTGTTCTACCGTTACGGGCCCTATAGCCTGCCCAATGTATGGGATAACTTTGCTTGGAAATATAGTGCTTCTATTGGTTTTTAGTTTAGAATTATGAAGAAAATACTTATATTGATGATAGGGCTCACGGTTCTTGCGTCATGTGGAAAACAGCCTAAAAAGATGGTCCTCCAAGGCCAGGCGCAAGGCTCCTACTATGCCGTCACTTATTATGATTCGTTGGGCCGCAACTTCCAGCGCGACATCGACTCCATCTTCCATGCCGTGGACGTTTCGGTCAACCTGTGGGTCGACACCTCTGTTATCTCCAAAGTCAACCGTAACGAGGACGTAGCGCTCGACGCCATCTTTATCGACAACTTCAATATCGCACAAGAGGCGGCACGGCTGTCTGACGGCTATTTCGACCCCACCATCTCGCCCATCGTGGCCGCTTGGGGCTTTAGCTACAAACATGGCGACAGCATCACGCCACAACTCATTGACAGCCTGAAGCAATTGGTCGACTACCGCAACGTACGCATTGAGAACGGAAAAGTCGTCAAAGCCAACCCTGCCATGACCTTGGATTTCAACGCCATAGCTCAAGGCTACACCTCCGATCTGATTGCCTCATTTTTAGATAGCCGCGATATCAAAAACTATTTGGTCGACACGGGCGGAGAGATCATGGCTAAGGGATGCAAGCCCAACGGTCAGTCGTGGATTGTGGGCATCGAGAAGCCTGCCGAAAACTGGGACTCGGAGCAGGTGGTGCAAACCCGTGTGGCTTTGCGCGACAAGGGCTTGGTCACCTCTGGCAGCACCCGAAAATACGTTGAGCGCAACGGCAAACGCTATTCCCATTGCATCGATCCCAACACAGGTTATCCCGTCGAGCATCAACTGCTCAGTGTGACTGTATTGGCCGAAAACTCCGTCTGGGCCGACGCCTTGGCTTCCATCTGCATGGTGATGGGCTTGGAAAAGTCGCTGCCGCTCATTGAGAGCATGGACGGTGTGGAAGCGTATTACATCTACGTCAACGAGAAAGACGAATTGGAAACCTTTGCCACAAAAGGGTTTAGCGTTCTAGATTAAACATCGATATGGAAAAAGAAGAAACCAAAACCGAAGAATCTACTGGAGTGTATTTGAATGGGATCTACACCACTGGTCCTGATGTTTATGTGTTAAGCAATAGACAAAACCCTAGAAGCGCCTTCATATTGCCCCAAGAATATGGAGAAACAAATCAAACAGACACCCCATCACCCCAAGAGATCGAAGAAACAAAAGACCAAGCTCCGTCAGATGGGCCGGTGTGTCCACAATGTGGCAATGCCATCATTGGAGACATGAAATTCTGCTGTGAATGCGGGTTTAAGCTACAATGAGGTCAAAAACACGCCAGAAATAGACATGAAAAAACCCTAACTGATGACCATCAATTAGGGTTTGCTTGTTTGATGTACTCCCGCAGGGGGTCGAACCCTGGACACCCTGATTAAGAGTCAGGTGCTCTACCAACTGAGCTACGGAAGCATCGTTGAACCTTTCGGTTTGTGGGTGCAAAAATACAACCTTTTTTCGTTCCCACAATGTTTTTTCTTCAAAAAAATTACTATTTATCGCAAATAGTTGTAAACCAGTTTATTGCCTTGTAAACCAAACTTTAAATTCAGCTACGCGCGCCTTGCTGACAATGATCTTTTCGGGCGTTTCAACATACAAATTGATGGCCAACTTGTTGCCAAACCACACCGACACATCCTTGATGGACTGGCGTGCAACGACAAACTGACGGTTGGCACGGAAGAATTCATGCGGATCAAGCTCGCTCATCACATCGTCCAAAGTGTGATTCATATAGAAGGTCTTCCCGTCCGTGGTCACGATTTTCAGCGTCTTGGCATCAATATATATGTAGACGATATTGCTGACCGGAAGCGGTATGAACTTGTCACGCTCGGGCAGAAGGAAATAATTCCTGTATTTCTTTTTCTCGCTCAACTGGGTCAAAAGCGCTTCGATCTGGCTGTTGCCAACAGGTTTCTCCACCAATGAATGGTATTTGTTCAAGGCGCGCTCCAAAGCCTCCTTGCTAATGGGCTTCAGCAGATAGTCGATGCTGTTCACCTCAAAGGCCTTAAGGGCATATTCGTCGTATGCCGTGGTGAAGATGACCGGACAGGTGATGGTGACACGCTCAAAAATAGCAAACGATGAGCCGTCGGCCAAATGGACGTCCATAAACATGAGGTCGGGCATGGCGTGACTAGCAATCCAATCCACGCTGTCCTCGATGGATTCAAGTATGCCAACGATTTCGATACCTGGGCTGACCTCCACAAGAAGCTTCTTCAGCGTCTTGGCAGCCATCACTTCATCTTCAATTATCAGTGCTTTCATAGTGTGTGATCGTTTTGTTTAAGAGGCAAAGTTACACTAAAAATCTTTCCATCGTTTAAAATTTCCACATTTTCATTCCATTTTATCCGATAACGCTCCGCCAAATTGGCCAAACCAATCCCCGTTCCTTCTTCTTTGCCAATTTTTGGTTGAATTTTATTACTAATTATCAAGTGATTAGCATCGTCAGTATGAATATGCACCATCAGTTGTTGCTTCGACGAGATAACATTGTGCTTGATGGCGTTTTCTATCAACCCTTGGATTGAGAGCGGCAACACATAATGGTTGTCGTACGCATCATGATCGATGCCATGGTCAAAAGCCAAGTTGTCGCCATAGCGCATCTTCATCATCCGACAATAGGAACGCACACAATCCAGCTCTTCGGACAAAGTCACCACCTCCTTGTTCTGCAAGGTGTAGCGCAACACGCCCGACAATTGTTGGATGAATTCTTCCGCCTTGTCGGCATCGTCCTCAATCAGCGACCGCAACGTGTTCAACGAATTGAAAAGGAAATGTGGGTCAAGCTGGTTCTTCAAGGCCTCATAACGCGAGTTGAGGTTCTCGGCACGAAGCGTTTCGTTTTCCACGGCTATCCTCTTTTCATAGTAAAGGGAACGTTGCAGATAACTGAACACAAATGCGATGGCCACCAACATAAAGTCACCCAACATGCCACGGCTGATATAGCCCATCAACGAGCGCTGCGGACCAGGTCCGTAGGGCCAGATATACAATTGCACAAGCGTACAAATAGAACTTAAAAAACATGCAAGCAACAACGAACCGATGACATTCAGCATCAACTCGTCTCGATGCCGTCTATAGGTCCTGCCCATAACCCATCTGTTGAAGAGAAACACTGAAAAAATCATCAAAAAGGTAAATGGGATATTGAACAACAAGATGGTCGAGAATTTCGGTTTTACAAATTTATAGCCCGGTTGGAACCGATCGGCCTGAAAAAGGGCAGGCCATCGTTTTTGAATCTCACCAAATGCCAGTTCGTTCTGACCTACCACATGCTCTTTTTCCGGTTCTACCACTTCTTCATCACTTGAACTGGCGAACGAGGGACGACCGAAATAGTGACTCAGCGCAAACAGGGCATAATAGGCAATCGTTATGGCAAGAGACATCATAACAATCCTTTTCAGCGAAAGATAGTTGTCGACCGTATTAATTGTGTGTTTATTCATAACACAAATGGTTTGTTATTCGTACCTCAAAGCATTGATGGGATCGGTGCGTGAAGCTTTCAAAGCGGGGAAGAAGCCCGAAATGAGGCCCAAAATGGCGCACGACACAAAGGAGATAAACATCCAAGGCACATTGACAATATAAGGCATCGACATGGCCAAAGAAACCACATAAGAGAGCAACAAGCCCAGCAAAAGGCCAATCACACCACCGATAAGGCTCAGGATGATACTCTCGGTAAGAAACTGCATCAAAATGGCAGAGTTCTTGGCGCCAATGGACATGCGCAGGCCGATTTCCTTGGTGCGCTCAGTCACCGTTACATACATGATGTTCATGATGCCGATGCAACCCACCAGCAACGATATCAAAGCAATGGCGACCAACACTGTGGTGATCATGCCTGTCATCGACGACATCATCTCCAACATCTCCTGCTGGGTGCGCACCTCGAAGTCGTCAACACCGCCTTCAGGAATCTTGTGAGAGGCACGTAGAATGCTCTCTATTTCCTCCACTGCAGCCTCAGCCACATTTTCGGATGCAGCAGAACATACAATTTGCTGAATATAGTCTACACCCAACATGCGCTTTTGCACGGTGCTGTAAGGCATCACTACAAGGTCATCCTGGTCCATGCCCATACCGTTCTCGCCACGTTCCTTCAAGGTGCCGATGACTTTGAAAGGCATATTCCCCACACGGATGGTCTTTCCGATGGGATCCTCGCCGTCGTCAAAGAGATTCTCGACGATGGTTTGGCCTATCAAGCCAACCTTGGCGTATTTTTTCACGTCGTCATCAGTGAAATTCACACCCGTGGCGATTTCGTATTTCCTAATATCCAAGTAATCCGGCGAACCTCCATATACTGTTCCCGACCAGTTTTTGGAACCGTTCACCAACTGACCAGCGCTGTTCACCACAGGGCTGACCATAGTAACGTTTTTGGCGCCTTTGGCTATCAACTCACAATCCCTGACCTTGAGCGACTGCACGTTGCCCGAACCCATGCTCACGCCACCTCGCCTTTGGTTGGCACGCATCACCATGATGAGGTTGGTGCCCATGTCAGAGAGTTGGTTGGCCGTGCTCTGCTTCAGTCCTTCGCCCAAGTTGACCACCGCGATGACGGCGGCAATGCCAATCACGATACCGAGCATGGAAAGAGCGGTGCGCGTCTTGTTGCGCAGCAGGGCTTTCGCCGAAATCCTTATGAGATTCAGTATATCCATATCAATAATCGTTTTCTACAGGCAATGCCGCAAGGGCTTCAGCCGCCGATTTGGTCGTCACGGACTCATCACGAAGGATGTGACCGTCGCGCAAGAATATCGTTCTACTAGTAAATACCGCAATATCAGACTCATGCGTCACAAAGGCAATGGTCTTCCCCTGCTCGTGAAGACTCTGGAAAAGGCTCATGATTTCGTAGGAGGTGCGGGTATCGAGGTTACCCGTGGCTTCGTCGGCTAAAACGATGACAGGGTCGTTGACCAAGGCACGAGCAATGGCCACACGCTGCTGCTGACCACCCGAGAGCTGGTTGGGCATGTGTCCCATGCGGTCTTTCAAGCCTACCAATTCCAAAGCGTGTTGCGCCTTTTCGTGACGCTCGCGGTGCGACACATCGGGATTATAGACCAAAGGCAGCTCCACGTTCTCCAAAGCCGAGGTGCGCGGCAAGAGGTTGTAGGACTGAAACACAAAACCAATCTTGCGATTGCGAATCTCTGAAAGCTCGTTTTTGGTCTTCGTCCTCACCGAGATGCCATCAATGTAATACTCGCCTGCCGTAGGTTGGTCGAGACAACCGAGGATGTTGAGCAAGGTCGACTTGCCGCTGCCCGACGAGCCCATGATGCTCACAAACTCCCCCTGGCAGATGTCGAACGACACGCCCTTGAGGGCATGCACCTCCTCACTGCCTACGACGAACGTCCGCTTGAGGTTCTCAACCTTGATGATGGATTGCCGTTCGCTCATGATTATTTCTGGCCACCTGAGTTGCCACCTTTATTGTTGTTATTGTTCCTATTTCTATCGGGAGGTCCGGGCATGAAAGGATTCTCTCCCTTCTTCACGGTCTTCTCCTTGGCAACAAATTGTGCCGACAACACGACGGAGTCGCCAACCTGAACGCCTTGCTCGATGATCTTGTAGGCGCCATCACTCATGCCCACTTTCACGGGATACGGCATCATATCGGCTCCCTTCTTCAACCAAACTACCGAATGACTTGTTGCCGATGACTTGTCCATCTGCGGACGTTCACCTTGCGGTGGCTCAGGACGTTGACCTTCGGGTTTGTCAGCTTTGCGGATGGCCTTCAGCACCGCCTCATCGGGCGTGAAGTTGAAAGCCTCTGCAGGCACGGCTAAACCCGTTTGCTCTTCTGTGACAATGGTCACGCTGGCAGTCATGCCAGGGAAGAGTTTTTGATCGGGGTTAGGTGCCTCGATGATGACAGTATAGGTCACCACATTGCTCGTGGTGGTAGGTTTCATGCGGATTTGGTTCACGGTGCCTTCAAACACATCGTCCATGTAGGCGTCGACGGTGAAGGTCACCCTCTGTCCCACTTTCACCTGCCCGATGTCGGCCTCGTCGACATCGGCTTCTACCTGCATCTTGGTCAAGTCATTGGCCAAGGTAAACAATGTAGGCGTACTGAACGAGGCAGCCACCGTCTGACCCACCTCTACGGCACGGTCGAGCACGATGCCATCGATAGGCGAATAGATTTCGGCATAGGCCAAGTCAACACGCGCCTGGTCGTATGAAGCTTGAGCGTTTCGCTTGCTCATCTGCGCCTGCGTGTAGGAGTTCTGTGCCTCTTGGTAGGCAGCCAAGGTGGCAGCATTCGCTTCATAGAGCTGTTTGGTACGCTCGTATGTCAGCTTGGCGTAGTTGAGCTGACTCTCGGCCGAAGTAAGGCTCGCCTTGGCACGGCTAAGGCTCTGGTTAAGGGTCTGCTTGTCCAATTCGGCCATCAATTGACCTTTCTTTACCACGTCGTTGAAGTCGACATAGATTTTTTCCACCTTACCCGACACCTGGGTACCAACTTCAACGGTCTCCACCGGCTCAATGGTACCTGTCGCAGTGACGGTATTCTCAACGGTATACTCCCCCACCACATGGGTTCGGATCACCAATTCCTTGTTTGCTGATTTCGTCAACTTGACGATGACTATCGCGGCAATGGCCAAAACGATGATGCCCAAGATAATCAGCCATATTTTTCTTTTTTTCTTCATAGTTGTTGTTCATTGTCGGGCCTTCGACAAGCTCAGGCACCTTAGACCATCGTATAATTCAGGTCCCTGAGCCCGTCGAAGGGCCGTTTGTCATAGAGTAATGTTTTTGCCCATATAGACATCCAAAATCTTCCGTTTCATCAACAAGGAATACTTGTTCTGTATATAAGAATTAAGGGCGTTCAGATAATTGTTTTGCTGTTGCAACAGCTCCACGGTGGTGATATTACCGTATTGATACTGCATGTTGTATGCATTGAAGCTTTTGCTGTAGGCGTTTTCCTTGACTTGCGAAACCTGGTAGGCATTGTAAGCCGACACCACGTTTCTGTATGCCTGAACTGCCGCTTGGCGCACCGCGAGAGTCGATTGTTCGTAGTCCAACTGGGCTTGTTCCAAGGCGATGCGGCTCTTCTTCACATTGGCTTTGGTTTGTCCACGGCTATAAATCGGGATACTCATCGAAACGCCTACTGACTCGGTCGGTGTGCCATACCATTTCGAATTGCCATCGCTGTCGTACGACAAAATGCCCATGCCCACGTTGGCATTGGCCGAGATGGAAGGGAAGTAATTGCCCCGCGCCAAGTCGACGCTCTTCTCAGCCAAACGGATGTCATAATCGCTCATGCGCAGGTCGGGCATGGTTTCCATGGCAAGGCTGACAGCTTCCTCTTCGGTAGGCAAGGTCTCTTTCAACATCTCAAGGTTATCGGTGTTGGGAGCAACAATCTCCAAATCATCGGAAGGGTTCATCGACAGCAACACTTTAAGGTCAAGCAGGTTGTTCTCGATGTTGATGCGAGTGTCCGCGACATTGTTCGAGTCGCTATAGTATTGCGCCTCAAGCAGCAAAAGGTCGCTCTCGAGGATGGTGCCCAAGCGATGACGTGCCTGACCTTGCTTCAATTGCGCGCGACTGGTGTTGAGCACCTCTTGCTGGTAACTCACCAATTCCTGATTACCAAGAATGGTGAGGAAACTTTGCAGAATTTGCAAAGTGAGTTGGTTGTCGTAGCGTTGCAACTGCACCTCATTACGCTCCACGTTAAGACGGTTCTGCTCAATGGTGTTGTTGATGTTGCCACCTTGGTAAATCGTCACTGAGGAACCCACACCTACGTTGCCTGAGGTGGACCAGCCTTTTTCGTTGTTTGAAAGATTTTGTCCCACCGAAGCACTCAAACTAGGCAATCTTTGCTGTTTCGATTGCTCGTAGGAGGTCTCCAACGACTTGCCCGTCAGTTCCATCGTCTTGCGCTCATAACTATTGGCCAAAGCAAAACGCAAGCAATCCTCCAACGTAAAGCGATAGGACTGATGCTCTTGTGCTATACCCGAAAACACAAGAGACACAAAAAAGACAGATAGAAATATCTTCTTATAAACCACCATAATACATTAGTTATCAAACGCAAAAATAGAAAAAAAAACACCAAAATGATAAAAATCAAGAAAAATTGTCTTCTGATTAGTTTTTTGTATATTTGCAGTATCATAAAAGTCTTTTCTAAAAGAAAATATATCGGAAAACAAACCATTTCATTAAAATAACTAATTAAAATTCAAAACGTTATGAAAACAGGTAACAAATTCTTCGCCGAATTGCTCGGCACATTCGTTTTGGTGTTTGGCGGTTGCGGTACCGCCGTTTTCGCCGGTAGAGCCTTTGGATTCCTTGGTGTTTCCATCGCCTTCGGTTTGACCGTTGTAGCCATGGCATACGGTGTCGGCCACATCTCAGGCGCTCACCTCAATCCCGCCGTCAGCTTCGGCGTTTGGGCCAATGGCCGCATGAGTTTCAAAGACATGCTCATCTACTGGGTGGCCCAAATCATCGGTGCCATCTGCGCCGCTGCTCTCATCTATGGTATTGTGAAATGCGGTAACATCGAACCTGGCAACTTTGCTGCCAACGACTTTGGTGCCGACCTCGCCAAGTGCGGTCCTAACTATTGGGACATCAACATGTGGGGCGCCCTGATCATTGAGGCCGTCCTGACCTTCGTGTTCTTGATTGTGATCCTCGGCGTCACCGACGACCGTCACGCCAACGGCAAGTTTGGTGGTCTGGCCATCGGTCTCACCCTGGTACTCATCCACCTCATCAGCATCCCGCTGACCAACACTTCGGTCAACCCCGCCCGTTCTATCTCACAGGCCATCTTCGCTGGTGGTTCGGCTCTCAGCCACTTGTGGGTGTTCATCGTGGCTCCGCTGGTTGGCGCTGGCCTCGCTGGTCTGGCATACAAATGCCTCGGCGGCTGCAAGAAGTGCGAGAAATAATCTCTGCCGAATAAGCTAATATCAAAAACTTACTGGCCGTTTCATTCGCTGGTGATTCCGGCAAATGAAACGGCCTTTTTCATCGACTAAAACAAACGACTATGAAAAAGACACTACTATTGCTTGCCCTCTTCTCCCTTTCATTAGGTTTGGTTGCACAGCAACCTGCCACGCGGGCTTTCATCGACACAGACGGTATCATCAAAACCGAAAGCGTACTTACCCAACTGCCGCCAGCAAGCCGCGACGGCTTGACACCCATGCCTGGCTTCCCGCTGAGCTTCAGTTCCAACACCACCTACAAACCCATGCGAGGCTTGGCTTTAGCAGACCTCAACAACGACGGTGCCGATGAGATTATCCTATGCCACAACGATGAAATCAACGTCATCGACGGGCAAGGCAATGTGCTTTGGACCCAACCTTTGGTGGGAGGCATGGCCCAGTATCCTGCTGCTGTCGGCGACATCAACAAAGATGGAATACTTGAAATCGTATCCCTTACCGCCTATGGCAACGCCCGTGGCGGTATCAACGTTTTCGATGCTTCTGGCAACGTCTTGATGGCAACGGTCACCAACAACAACCCACTCATCTGCGCTCCCGTTTTGGCCGACCTCAACAACGACAGCGAATTGGAGATCATCTTCTGCGGTCGAGGAAAGGCCTCGGCCAGTATCTCAGCTGGCATCCATGCATGGAACCTGCAAGGCGAAGAAATCGAAGGCTTCCCCTTTGAGCTGCCTTCTACACCTGCTTTCACTCCTACCTTGGCCGACATCGACGGTGACGGTTCACTTGAGATGTTCGTTTCAACAACCACTGCTTTGTATTGCGTCAGCCATACGGGCGAAGAGATATATAGGGTGGACAGCGAAGAAGCCTACAAATACTCCTATCAATCGCCGCTCGTTGTTGACTTCGAAGGCGATGGCAACTGGAGCATCGTTGGAGCCT
Organism: uncultured Bacteroidales bacterium; assembly: GCA_900318265.1. GTDB lineage: Bacteria > Bacteroidota > Bacteroidia > Bacteroidales > F082 > Limimorpha. Next base: position 66,609 of record ONKA01000004.1, read on the forward strand.
GTCATGGCGACAACCCCAACCATTATGTGCGCGATGCCCACACGGGAGAGTACAGAACGGGATGGCCTAAACCTGTCCCCTATTGGACCTACTCCACTCCGACAGTGGCCAAAAACGATGACGAATATGCCATCTTTATGGGTGTCTCTGGCGAAGGCAACGTATTCTACCAATACGATATGAGCGGCAATATAGCTCCTGGATTTCCGCTTAACTTGACTTCGGGAGTTGAAGGCTTCATTTCAGTAGCCGACATCGATGGCGACGGCGAGAACGAAATCATCACCGACTTCAACCTGATGGATGGTGAGCAAGGCTACATTCGTGCTTGGGAGATGGACGGCACCGAGGTGACCGAGGGTTTCCCTCTCCGTCCGCAAGGTCTATCCTATATGAACGGTGCCAATTTCGGCGACATCGACGGCGACGGCAACTTAGAAATCGTCACCTTGACCTACGTACAGAATTTCTCACCTGACGACCCCGTGTATGTGACTGCCTATGCCTTGAACCAACCTGTTGAAAACCTGGCCTTTGGCACTTACAAAGGCGGTAACGACCGCATGGGATGGATTCGCGAAGAAGAGGTGGTCGTCAGTTGCAATCCCGTCCGTGACTTGGAGGCAGAAACCGGCGGTGACATATCACAAGTGTATCTGCACTGGTCCGAACCCGAATCTGGCTCAACGGGAAACCTGTTAGGCTACCTCATCCAGAAGAATGGCGAGTTCCTGGAGGAATTATTGGAAATGCCCGAATATGTGGATAACGAGGTTGAGTTCTTCCAAACATACGAATACGTTGTCATCGCCGTGTTCGACGACAACTGCGAGTCGGCCTGCGCCCCACTTTCGATAGAGTTAATTCCTGATGCCGTCCCAGAATACAGCAAGGAAGCCAAGGTCTATCCGAACCCTGCCCAGAACATGCTTCACATTGAAGGTACTGGTCTCACCGAAGTAGAGGTGTTCAACATCATGGGCCAAAGTGTACTGAACATCAACGATAATATTGAGACAGTCGACATCAGCCATCTGCAAAACGGAATCTATTTCGTGCGTCTCAAAACCAATGACGGAGAAAAGACCGTGAAAATGGTTATCAAGAAGTAAAGATGGCCGGCATCTACATCCATATTCCTTTCTGCAATTCGAAATGTGCCTATTGTGGGTTCTATTCACTGCCTTCCTTGAAGCTGAAAGAGCAGTTTTGGGAGGCTTTGAAAGCGGAGATTGTGGAAAGAAAGGATTACCTTCAGCGCGGGGGATTGCGGGTCAAGCCCGCAATGAGGCCCGCGCTGAAGGGCAATCACGATATGCCACCCATCAACACCATCTATTTCGGCGGCGGCACGCCTTCCTTACTATCCATAAACGAAATCGGCGAGCTATTGCACCTTATTAAGGAGACGTATCCCGTCGCCGAAAACGCTGAAATCACCCTTGAGGCCAATCCAGACACGCTTTCGTTAGAATACCTTGAAGGTTTGCGACAACGTGGAGTCAACAGGCTCAGCATCGGCATTCAAAGCTTTTTTGACAATGACTTACAGTATCTAAGTCGTCGCCATGACTCACAACACGCCCGGCAATGCATCGATTGGGCCAAACAAGAGGGCTTCAGCAACATCAGCATTGATTTGATTTATGGTCTGCCCACCTCAAACGCCGAGCAATGGAACCGCAACCTTGACCTCTTTTTTGCATTGGACCTCCCCCACCTCTCGGCTTATGCACTCACCCTAGAGCCCAATGCCATTTTGACCAAACAAATCGAACTAGGAAAGGCGCATCCCGTCAACGAAGAGGATGCCATACGTGATTATGACATCCTCTGCCAACGCGCCAATGAAAACAGTTATCTGCATTATGAGATCTCCAATTTCTGCCGCCGTGGGATGCATTCGAAGCACAATGCCAGTTATTGGTTCGGAACACCATACATAGGCTTCGGACCTTCTGCACATTCCTTCGATGGGGTCTCACGACAATGGAATGTTTCCAGCGTTGAACGTTATTGCGTCAGGGTCCCTGAGCCTGTCGAAGGGCCCTTTTACGAAAAAGAAATCCTCTCTCTGGAGCAGCAATACGACGAATACATCATGCTGCGCCTCCGCACCCATTGGGGCATCGATTTGAAATGGCTCAAACGCGAGATGGGCGAGCGCTTTTCCACCTATTGCGAAAAACGCGCCCAACCTTTGATTGCCCAAGGCCGCCTCTCACAAACACGGGAATTCCTCTACCTCACCGACGCGCAGATGCTCTTCGCCGATGGTGTGGCAGAGGAATTATTCTGGGATAACTAGTTTTCAAAAGTATATCTTCGCAGCGACTTCACAACTGTTGAAATCGAAATGCCACTGCTTTGTGGTCACAGTTGTACCTGACGTTCCAATATCCATTTTAGATTGCGACCTATTTAACTGTCCTACGGTGGCATCTATCGCAAAATGCTGACTGACACGATATTCCAAAGCGAAATAGTTCACATAAAAGCCCAATGATTTATAAGGATATTTCTCTGTTAAATATTGCGTCTCATGATATTTTGAATTTCCCATTTCAAAAGCTACACCTACTTCAGGCTTATAGTAAAACTTGTCCGCAAGTTTGACATAGTAGGACAAATATGGTTTAAGCCATATAGCAGACGTTTTAACAAAAAGCCATTCAGAATTCTCCTGCCTATCAGGCACTTTGCTATACCCAACACCTACACCCAGCCCCAAAAGGAACCGCTTTGCAACAAAATAGCCAAAACTCGTTTCTAAACCATAATAAATATTTGAAGGAACGTTAGAAGTGGCATATTGTTGACCATTTGAAGCTTTTGACTTCGTATTTCCAAACCATGAATAACCTGCAAAATCAACAAATTTTTCACCTCTGTCCTGAGCAATAGCCCCTAAAGAAAGAAGAACAACCAAAATAAGTAATGCTAACTTTTTCATAATGCTTGATTTTAAGTGAATACTGAGTGCAAATTTATACTATTTTTCCATTAGTCTTACTATTCCACAAAAAAAATCCCAGTTTTATCCTTATCAACCATTTTCTTTCCTATTTTTGGACTCCCAAATCATTATGACGGACTAAGGTCCCTGAGCCTGCGATCCCTGAGGCCCCTCGAAGGGTCGAAGGGCCGGTTTCTTGAATACAAACACAAACACATTCAATATGCTTAAAATCAAATCATTAATCTTATCCGCTCTTCTGCTCATCGGTCTGAACACGATGGCACAAGACGAAAACGAACAACGCGTCGGCGCCAACTGCACCAGCATCATGGTGGGCAAGAAAGCCTCCACAGACGGTTCAGTCATTACCTCCCATACCTGTGACGGCCGCTATCGCACCTGGATGCGCTGGGAAGCCGCCGCTGACCACGAAAAAGGTGAAATGCACAAGGTCTATAAAGGCACCATGCACACCGAAGACCCCTTCGACAACCGCAAAGTGGAACTCGCTGGCGAAATCCCCCAAGTGGAGCACACCTATGCCTACCTCAACACCGCCTATCCCTGCCTCAACGAGAAACAACTGGCCATCGGCGAGACCACATTCTCCGGTCCCGACACCTTGGTCAACAACAAAGGCATGTTCATGATCGAAGAACTGGAGCGCGTGGCCTTGATGCGCTGCGACAACGCCCGCGACGCCATCCAACTCATCGGTAAACTAGTGAAGGAATACGGCTATGGCGACGGCGGCGAATGCATTACCATCGCCGACAAGAACGAAGTGTGGCAAATGGAAATCCTCGGCGAAGGTCCCGACAAAATCGGTGGCGTGTGGGCAGCCAAACGCATCCCCGACGATGAGGTGGGTGTTTCGGCCAATATCGCCCGCATAGGCAAGTTGGAGCGCAAGAGCAAAGACTTTTATTGCTCCGACAACTGCGAGGCCGTGGCGAAGAAATATGGCCTATGGGACGGCAAGGGCGACTTCGTCTTCTGGAAGGCTTTCCGCGCCTCATACGGCGGCGGAAAGAATTATAGCGACCGCGAGTTCTTTATTCTTAGCCAGCTGGCTCCCTCGCTGAACCTCAACCGCGACATGCCCGAACTGCCCTTCTCTGTAAAACCCGACGAAAACGTTGACGTGCGCAAGGTGATGGAACTCTTCCGCAGCACCTACGAAGGCACCGACATGGACATGACCCGCAACGTGAAGATGGTCGCCAAGAAACGCACCGACGACGGCATAGTTGAAGACACCATTATCAGCCCCATTGCCAATCCATGGGTGGGTAGCGCGATGATGAACACCATTAATTATCTCGCTCCTGGCACCATCACCTTCCAACGCACCGTGGCCGTGGCATGGAGCAGTTATCACCACATCATCCAATGCCGCAGTTGGATGCCTGACGAAATCGGCGCCATTTGCTGGATGGCCTGCGACAACCCGGGTCAAAGCCCGCGCATCCCTATCTTCTCAGGCTCCACCGCCCTGCCTGAAGGTTTCGACAAATGCGGCCAACTGCGTTACCGTGATGAGGCCTGGATTTGGCACTACCGCAAAGCTAACAAGTTGGCCACCGTTCAATGGGGCCGCACCAAACAAACTTTGCTAGGTACTGCCAACCGCTTCGAACAAAAGGCATTCGATGAAATCCCCGCCCTTGAAGCCCGCGCCAAAGCCTTGATCGCGGAAGGCAAAAACAAGGAAGCCACCGAGCTCCTCAACCAATACACCTCCGACTTCGCCGCTTCAACACGGCAAGCATGGAAGGAAATGGAAAACAAGTTCTGGTATTGGTTCGGGATGGGATTCTAAAAAGAAAGGAGAGCTTCAAAGCTCTCCTTTTCTTTTAGTGTTGGTCAACTGTGATGATGACTTCGGCATTCATCGAGCCACTCACCTTGATGTGTCCCGTTCGGGGCCTAGGTGATGGCAAGGGATCTACTGTGACAATGAAGCTCCCGTTGGCAAAACCGCTTGTGGGATTGCATTGCAACCACGGAACGTCAGTCATCACCGTCCATTCCTGATTGGAGATTACTTGTATCTCATACTCGCCACCCTCAGGACGAACATCGAGTTGGGTAATGTCGGTTTCCAAGAGGTTGGGTTTACCTTCTTGAACAATGACCATGCTGCACAATACTTGTCCATTATGAACGACATTCAAAAAGCCCACCCTGTCACCAGGATCTGAATAGCTGTCGATGATGATATCAAAAGAAGCATCACCTTCGCCTGAAGTGACCGTCGTGAAACCAACCCAATCACTGGCTTGAAGTTGCCATGAGGTATTGGACGTCACCTGCACATGCTGAATACCACCAATATAGGACACAACCAAGCTATCGGGCTCAATACTAGCCTCAAGCGGATTGTCACCTGCCTCTTGAACGACAAAGAACGTATAAGAAAGGTCACCCGACTTGATGTGGAACTCCATTTCGCGAGGATCTGTCAACTGATTCTGATCAGCCGTTAAAACCACACTGGCATTGCCCGTTCCCGACTGCTGCGAAAGCGATAGCCAGTTGCTGGTCAAATCAAACTCCCAATCGGTATCGCAACCGATGGTGATTGTCTTCTCGCCTCCTTCTTTCCCAAACTCAAACTCCAATGGTGAAGCTTCAAGGAAATGTGGGTCGATGGAAGCCTCCTGGCGGACAACAAGCATGGCTTGCATATTACCTGACGTAGTGAAAACGACCATGGTTTGACGCATTTCATACAAGGGGTTTTCGCCCAAGGTCACATTGATTTCGGCATCGCCTTGACCTTCCGTTTGGCTTAAGGTCACCCATGCGTCTTCGACAGTGGCCGTCCAACTATCTTCAGTGGTCAAAACCACGCTCTTCGTCTCACCTTCACTCACAAAATCAAGGTTGCTGGGAGTAATCTCAATGTTCAGGACAGGATCCTTCAATTGGACGACATGAACTTGGTCGGAAACTGAGCTGGCACCAACCAATCCAAAAGGATTTCCAAAGGTGACATCACCCGAACGTTCATCCGCATCTTCCATCAGTGGTTCGACAGTTAAAGTAACCATCGCGTCATTCGAGCCTTCAGCAACCGAGCTGGTAACCCATGAAGGCAAAGAAACCTTCCAATCCACATTCGACGACACCATAATGGTAAATTCACCACCATCACTGCCGCATTGAATCTCTTTGGGAGTAACGGTAAGATAATACTCTAGCGCCTCCTGATTGACTGTCAAGGTGGCTGTATTGTCCTTTGTGGTAGCCGTAATCATGGCCGAGCGGAGTTCCTGGGTAGCATTCGCCTCTGCGGCAAGTGTCAATGTGGCATCGCCGTTGCCCGACATGGGCGAAATGGTAATCCAATCCTCACTGGAAGTAAGGGTCCATTCACCGTTCGACTTTAGCGCGACTTCGACCGTGCCGCCTTGAGCATCAATCTCTTGTGTGGCCTTATCAAACGACACTTCAACAGCTTTTTGGCAACCCACAAGGGAGAAAGCCATGGCTGCAACAAATAAAAAGCATTTAAGTTGTTTCATCTTTATTGGTATTAATGAAAAGAATCAGTTTATGTAATAAACGCAATTTAAGCGCGGTTAGTATGCTAGAGTGAAAAAGGTGCGCCGAATCACATTCGACGCACCTTTTTAAACAGACAATCAAAATCTTAGACTTAGAAAATCTCAGTTCTGTTGTCCTTGATCTTTACCTCTTTCCTCAACGAGTTGTAAACTCCGTTGTTAAGGACTCTGTTGGTGAATTGGCTAGTCTTTTCCCTAATGATGCTGCTGTAGTCATTAGTTTCCTCAGGTTGCGTAAACTTCACGTTCTTAATGATAAAGGCACTGGCGTTACCTGCCACGGGGCCAACCTCCTCGCCTTCCTTCATGCCGAGAATCTTGCCAACGATGTCGGCTTCAACACCGAAGTTGCTCAGCACACGCGAATCAATATTGAGATCGGAAACCGTGGTGGACTCGGCACCCAATTCATTCACCATTCTGTTGACATCATTGCCACAAGCTTTCAGCTTATCGACGGCCATCTCACCTTTCTTCTTATTGAGGATCTGGTACTTCGAACGGTCGATAACGACATCCATAGGAGCATAGCCTTCAGGGATGATTCCTGTAAGAGCAGCTACCACCAATTGGTTGTTGTCAAGTTCAAAAATCTTATCGGAAATGTCACCCTTCTTGGTATTCTTGTCAAAAGCCCAGCGAACAATTTCACGCGGATTTTCAAGACCAGTAATCTGATAGGTTGATTTTTCCATGGCAGGCATGGTACGCTTGGTAAGGCCTTGTTCTTCGATAGCCTTGTTGAATTGATCGTAGGTTCTGTTTTCGGCAAAGAACTTGTTAGCCTCGGCATACACATTCTGGTAAGTCTTCGTGCTCCAAGTGATCTTGTGCGTCAAATAGGCCAAACGGGCTTTGGGTTGAGGTTGGGTCTTGTCTGTGACCTTCACAATATGGTAACCAAACATGGTCTCCACGACACCCAGTGAACCCACGGGGCTGTTGATCACGTATTCGTTGAAGGCAGGAACCATAGTGCCATCAGTGAACCAATCGAGGTCGCCGCCTTTATCCTTGGTGGCGTCGGTATTGTACTCGGAAGCCAACTGAGAAAACAGTTCGTCGTTGTTTTTCGTAGCTTTCAACTGAGCCAGCAATTCGTTGGCCTTGGCTTCGGCTTGTTCCTTGGTGGTGATGGTGTCTTGGCTGCCATAGGCGCCCTTATAACCAATCAGGATATGGCTGGCGCGCAATGAATCGGGACGGTTTTGCATCTCAACGATACGCACCAAGTTGAAAGCGTCATCGTTTTCATAGGGACCATACACATAGCCAACACCGTTGCCATTATCAAAAATGGCTTGTTCGATCATCTCGGGGACATCTTTACGGCCAAGCCAAGTGCTGTCGTAACGTTGGTCGGAGTTGTAGCTGTCGTTCACATAGGCAGCAGCATCTTCGGCGGCTTCAAACTCAGGCTTTCTATCTTGCACAAACTTTAAAGCATCCTGACGGTCTTCCAAAGAAGGTTTGATTTCAAACAACACATATTCAATGTCGCGTCTTTCGTCCGTCTCGTAGCGTGCCTTGTTTTCCTCATAGAAAGCCTTATTATCGGCATCGGTCACAGTCACCGTCGAATCGGGGATGGTGGTGTAACGCAGAGCGATGACATCAGCCGAAGCCTTCAAGTTCTTGTTCTCATAGTATTTCTTTGCCAAAGGAGTGGGAAGGAAATAGGAAGCCTTCACCAAATTGTCGAACTTAGTCTCCAGACGGTTCTGCTTCACGGCTTTCTCGAAATCGAGCCAACGGTTGTAATACTCAGCCGGAAGGTTATTGAGGTTCTGGAGGTACTCGGTCACACGCTGCTTGTCAACATTACCGTTACCATCGCCAAAGCTCTGAACCACCCAGGGGTGCGGGTTGTCACCCGTCATCTGGTCCATCAGTTCCTCTGAAGTGACACCGATACCAGCGGCTTCGTACTCCTTGGTCATAATGTTATCCTTGATCATCTCTTCCAAAGTGTTGTTGTAGATGCTGTAAGTTTCGGCGGAAGAGAGGTTGTTGTTTGAAGACCTTCTGTTTTCAAGATTCTTTTCCTTGAGCGCTTCATAGTCTCTCACCGAAATCTTGTCGCCATCAACGACGGCCACCGTGGGACCCGTGTTTCTTCCTTGACTCTGGAAAAGGTCTTGTAAGACAAACGCTAACAATGCGATACCAATGATTGCAATCAACAATCCTGAGCGTCTTCTAATTTTTTCAATTGCTGCCATAATACTATTTTTTCTTTGCTATTAAACTTCAAATTTGAGCGTGCAAATTTAGTAAAGATTTCCACTCAATGGGAATTTTGGTTGAATTTTATTTTTCAAAAGGGCTGATTTCCATATTACACTAATTGAACAATTTGAATATCAATTAGTTATTCTGTAATTGCAATTCCACTTCGTCCAATTTCATGTGGGATGCTTTCAGGATTTTCACCCTATAATTACCGATTTTAAGCACCTGACCCTGCTCAGGAATGCTCTCACAGTAATGTAAAATCATGCCCGCCAAGGTCTCGTAGTCGTCAGAAACGGGCAAGTCGAGCTTGTAGGTGTCGTTAAGATAGTCTATCTCGAGGCGGGCGGAAAAGACGAAGGTATTGTTATCCACCACTTTCTCCATCTCTTCTTCCACATCGTATTCATCGTCGATTTCACCGAAGATCTCCTCCACCACGTCTTCCATGGTAACAATACCAGCCGTGCCACCAAACTCATCAACAACGGCCGCAACTCCTTGACGATGCTGAATGAAATGTTTCAATAGCCGGTCGGCAGTATAGGTCTCGGGGAAAAAGTCAATCTTACGGATAAGATCTGACAAAGCCACCTCACGATGTTCGGCCACAGCCCTAACCACATCGTTCAAATGAACATAACCTACAATATCATCGATGCTTTCGCCAATCACGATCAGTTTCGAGTGCTTGGTCTCCTCAAAACGGGCCTTTACGGTTTCGATGTTGTCGGTCAGCTTCACAGACTCAATTTCGTTGCGTGGCCCCATACACTCGCGGAGTTTCACTGAGCGAAACTCCATCACGTTTTGGAATAGCTGTATCTCTTGTTGCATGTCCTCATCGGCCTCCTCAGGGTCGGCGTATTCGGCGATATAATCGTTGAGGTCAACCGTGGAAAAGCGGTATTCCTGCCTATCTACCTTTAAACGAAGTATGTAACGGATGATGAACTCCGAAATGCCCGTGTAAATGAGAATCAAAGGATAGAGCAAGCAATAAACGATGAAGGTAGGCAAGGCAAAGAACGACAGAATGGCATTCGGATTGATTCGAAACAACATCTTGGGAAGGAACTCAGCCACCAGTAGCACAAGCAATGTGGCAAGGATGGTCTTCACCAGCAGTATCATGAAGTCGTTGTCGAAAGAGATTAATTGCAGCCAATGGTTGACGGGGCCATCCAACAGCTGCGACATGCTCATGCCATAGATGATGAGTGCGATATTGTTGCCCAAGAGCAAAGAGGTGAGAAAACGCGACTGGTCCTTCAAGAATAGCCGGATGATCTTGGCCGAGAAGGTGTTTTTGGTCAGTTCCACCTCCAATTGCAGGCGATTAATGCTGTTGAAGGCAATCTCAAGCCCCGAACAAAGGGCGGAGAAAAACAGGGTAATGGCGACTACAATCCAGCTATTCATGGCTTATTCCTCCTCATCTACATCAAGCAGGGCACTACCCGAATACATGGTATATTCCGAAAAATCCTCAGCCGCCACAAGGCTGTCGGCCTCAATCTGTTTGTCGGGCGTGACAATCTTGACACGTGAACGGGTGTGAATCATTTTCAAGTCCTGATACCAAAACAGTTTATCGGAATACATCGTCTCATCACTACCGAAGTTTTGCACTATGACATTACCCCTCGCCTCGATGAGTCGCATCTTGCCATAGTTCTTCCCATAGTCGGCATGAAGTTCGGTGGTCTTCTTCCCTTTGTCATACATATAAACATCGAAACCGAGAGGAAATTCCATGATGTCGTCTTCGGTTTCCATTCGTACCATACGAGGTGTATGAAGCTCGAGGCTGATATGTCCTGAGTCGCTGCGATAGAAAACCACGCTATCGGCAATGATGCCCGACAGCGTGTCGTCCGACCCCATGGCTTGCACAATGGCGTCAGGGTTTGAACACGAAAACAACATCACAGCCACAAAGGCTGTGATGTTGAGTAGGATTCCTATTTTCAGGATGTGTTTCAATTACTTTCTGGCTCTGATGGTGGTGGTTTCACCGATCCAGCCGCCGACGTGGAAGGTCTGACCCTCGTTGTAGTCGTTGAAGAAGATGGTCTCTGCCTTCGGGAAGCCAGCGGTGTAAGAGCCAATCATGCGGTTAGCTCTGTCGGCGATTGAAGCGTCGATGGACTTGGCCTTTTGGCACTTGTCGACAGCAGCCCAATAGACAGCACCCTTTTCAATTTCATCGCTGAACTGCGAAGCACTTGCGGCATAGAGTTGGGCGATGATAAGGTAAGGTTCGCCGGCCGTCGGGTCAACCTGAGCAGCTCTTCTTGCGATGTCGCGGGCTCTTCCGAGGCTACCCATGTTCTGGTAGCACATGGCCAAGTTGCGGTAGGCACGATACTTACGGTCGTTGTTGTCGGTCTTCGTGGCTTGATCGAAGAAGGTAGCAGCTTCGCTATACTTCTTGTCCTTGAAGAACTTGATACCCAAGCTATACGAAGCCTCGGGGCTGGGCTCCAGCTCATTGAGTCTGACGGCAGCATCAAGGAAGAGCTTCGAGTCGGTGCAATCCTTCTTATCAAGGATGGTGGTGATACGCTTGAGCAGAATCACATCGTCAGGCGTCTCCTTCATCTTGGCGCTGAAGACCTTGATCAGGTCGTCGCAAGAAGCGAAGGGAGAGAACAGGTTGTCGAGGTTATTCTTCACACCCTTGTTGATGTTGATGTTCTTCTCGTTCTTCTCCAACTGCTTGTCGAAGCCGGCCACGGCATCGGCATCGCCGCTCGCCAAAGCTTCTTCCTTAGCAGTCTCAAGTTCTGTCTCGGTCGTAGCCAGAGCACCGATGTTGTTATCAAGGACTTCGGAAAGTTCCTGATAAACGTTGATGATGGTCATCTTCTCAGCCTTGTTGTTGTTCACCATGTCGATGGTAGCCTTGAAGTAGGCATCGATATAGGCGCCTTGCAGCTGCGAAGCATCGAGATCGACAGCGTCCTTCAGCACGTTGTAGGCCTCTTCGTAACGGTTCTTGTTGTAGGTGTAGATAAGTAAGCCCTTGCGGCCCATGATACCAGCCACTTGCGACTTGCCCGTCTTCGGGTCAACCGGGAAATACTTGGCTCTGTTGTCCATCATCATGCAGATGGTGTCGATATAGGCGTCCTTCTGGGCAGGATTGGTGCGGATGAAGTAGTCCATGATCTTCTCACCTCTCGTGTAGATGAGCTGGCTGGAACGGGGGCAGTTGAGGAAGACTGCTCTCCAAGCGTTGACCATTTCAGAACTGATGGCCTCCGGCGCAAATTTGGCCGCTTCCCACTGTTTGTAGGCCTCACCGTAGATGGACAGGTTGGTCACGCACGCAACGCTATCGGCTCCGTACTTCGACTCTGACACCTCTTGGGCGGATACGCTCATTGCCATTCCAAAGATAACGGCAATCATCATTAATCTTTTCGTTTTCATCTCTTCTTATTTTTAGTTGTTAGACTTGTTTGCTCTTATTCAAATATCATTCCAAAATGATTCAGCAAGGTTTTCTTATTTGTATTTGCGCTTCATGAACCAATGCTCAAACACCGAAATACCTACGTTTACCTTGGCATAGCGCTCTTGTATCAAACCACCCTCACGGGTACCATATTGACCAGCCTCAAGAGCTAGATTGACCTTCGACAGGGTTCGAGGCAGTGGCAGCGACAAACCCGCCGTGACACCCATTTTATTAATGGAGTGATCCGCACCGTCGTTACCCGGCAAGTTGATAAATCCATGCTCATAGAAGCCGCCAAAACGATAGGTGACGCGAGAGAAATAACCCGAAATGGATGTGTGCTTTGGCGTAAACTCGGCGCCAGCCGAAACCATCCACGAATTCTGCAGGCCTTCAGCCTTCCCTTGACGGGCAAACTTCGACCATTGCGTCCAGTTGAAGTCGGCACCCACGGCCCAATCGTTTCCCTTTTGAAGTGCGACCCCCACACCAAAGCCTTGCGGCATGGTAATCTTTGCATCACTAACACTATAGGCGATCGTATCAATCAAATACTCCACTTCGGTGTCAAGGTCTTCTTCAAACGAGCGAATGTACAGCGACTGCTCGCCTTTCAGGTTGATTTTCTGAGTATAGGTTAGACCCAAACTCAGTTGCATGTCGTCGCCAACATTCGTATTGAACAGCATGCCATAATCGAACATGAAAGAGCGTACCATCACGTCGACACTGCGTCGCGAGCCGATATAATATGCCGAATCAGGGAAATATAACGAAGTCTCGGCTTGGCTGTTGCCAAACACGTAATAGGCGTTGGCACCCAAAGCGACATGTTTGCCGATCTTAAATGCGTTGCCCCAGAAGACCTGGTTGAGTCCACCCTTGCCTTTGAAGCGTGTGGTAGTCTTTCCGATGCCAGGTTCGATATCGTCAACAAGCATATTGTAGCCCGAAGTGGTGAAAGGCTTCGCGCCGAGAGCCATCTTCCACCACGATGTCAAACCAAAGGCCATAGCCACATGGTCGAAAGAAGCATTATTAGCCTTTTCGGAGAGCGTTGACGTACTGAAAGTCGACGACTTAAAATAGAAACCTGCATCGAAAAGGAAAGCCAGAGAGTCGATCTTGGCATACGAAGCGGGATTCCCTATATTAATGAGGCCGTTGCCATACATGGCGTTAGCCACGCCGCCCATGCCTTCCAGCCTGACGTTAGTAGACTTATTGTTCATCTGCCCGAGGCCGAACAAGGAATAGGGCGAGTCGACATCGGCTTGAGCCTGTGCCGTAAGGCCGAAGACAACCAGCAGACAGGTCAGCAATATGCTTTTAAGAAAAGGAGTTCTCATAACCATAACAAATGGGCAAGCCCTTCATTGGGCGTGCAAATATCCGATTTTTTAACTCGTTGAGCAAGTTTTTATTGTCATAATTACGAGCAAGAAATGTTATCTATTTGATTATCAATATAAAACAATTACAAAAATAAAAAAATCTCATTTTTTGAAGTTTTTTTCTTGCCGATTGTGAAAAATGTCGTATTTTTGCAGCCGCAATACGGAGGTACCGTAGCTCAGTTGGTAGAGCAGAGGACTGAAAATCCTCGTGTCACTGGTTCGATTCCCGTCGGTACCACCACAAAGACAGCCAGACGATGTCTGGCTTTTTTGTTTTATGTGTTTGGTGATGAAGGTAAACAAAAAAAGCACCTCTTGCGAGGTGCTTTTTTATTGGTTGCTCAAATATAATTAGAGATTTTGGCCCAAAACCTTGGTAGGAGCGAAGCCCTTGATCACACCAGGCTTGATGCAATAGCTTTGCTTAAAGCTATTATATTGGTCAATGGCGTCATGAGTTCCATCGGTGAAGTAGACATTCACCTTGAAACCATTGACGAGTGCACCAGGACGCATGGAGATGTAGAATACTGTTTGTGTATTCTCGGACAGTTGAACGCCATTGGGGCAGTTCAAAACCATCGTCTTACCAGCGGGTTCGCTAGAATAACCCAACACTTGGAGATACTCAGCCAAATCAGCCTCGTGGCTACCATAATCAGCGGCATAAGCATCCATAATGTCGCTGAAAGTAGTCATGTTAACCTCGTGAAGTTTCATGGTGACATTACCCGACAAGTTAAAAGAATTGTCAACCACTTCGAGATGATCAACAGTCTTCACACCTTTCAGTTTCAGACGCATCACACCAAAAATGTGCTTCATCATGAATGACTGTACGTTTTCGGTCTCACAAGCAGCAGCCAAGCTAGCAGGATCAACGGTAGGATTACCATTGATAGTCGTATAGGTCTGCTCACCAGGCACATTGAAAGTCTCATAATTATCGGCATCAAGAGCAGCAGTGCCATTAACAATCTTGCTAACGGGATAGAAAACAAAATAATGATCTTTCTTAGCACCCAAGTCATCGCCAGTGAAAATAGCATTAGTTTGGCCTTCTGCATTTCCATTAGTAGAATAGATGGTCTTAAAAGTATTAGTACCATCCTCGGCGTCAAGATTATAGAACATCACCTCATCATTGGCATTCCACTTATAGAGATTGGTGGTAAAGTCAACATAAAGTCTTCCCTCGTCAACATCACCAAATTCCTCCCATTGGGGAAGGTTAATCGTGACTTCCTTTTCCTCGTTCTTTTTGCAAGAAGAGGCCAAGAGAGCCATTGAACCCGCTATACAAGCGATAAAAAATAGTTTTTTCATTCTAATTAACTCCTTTTGGTTTTTCATTACTTAATTTTATGAAATATTAGATTATTCATCATCATCACCACCACCACCAATAGTGCCACCAGCATTACCATCCGTTGAGGCCATCAGGACGACGGGCATTTCCATTTCGATCATTTCAGCCTTAGGGGCTTCGTAAATTTTGTTCATCTTTTTCATTTTGTTTAATTTTTAATGGTTTGACTTATTGTTGATTAATTGTTTTTGTGTTTCCTTTTTACACTTTTAGACGCTGCAAAAGTACATAATTAATTCATTCGCAGCGTAAAAAATTCATTTTTTTTGAAAATTCTTTCTAAAACCCAACTGCAATGAGGTTTTTAAATCATGGAAAGCGTACTTGGGGAACACCCCTACTAAATGGAAAAAATCGATAAAAGTACAGATGAAAGCATGAAGCTTTTGCCAAAGACGTTTCTTGGGGCGGTTTATCCTAAAACCACGTTCACGCCTAAAATTGCCTTCTTTCATGACACGCTTATACACGATTCTTGCTCGCCTACGACATGAAGCATCAAAAAACGGCAACTCGGTTTGCGGCAGTCCAAGACAATCCACTAATAAGAAACCAAATGTCTGCCAAGGTTGCATCAAATGCATAGTGATGAACCATTCGCGAAGCTTTTCCAAATCAAGCTGACCACTGTAGGCATGCAATGCCATGGCCACATCACTGAGTTGGCGCCACCCCACACCCGTGGTTGTAAAATGGTGCCAAGCATGATAAAAAGTGAAAAACACCATGAACTCGCAAGAAGGAACACTGAGTTCAAAACCGTCGACAACAATTCGCTGAGGATACTCTTTCAAGCCTTCGTGTTCTATTGCTGCATAAACATGATGTTCACTAGCATCCACCACATCGGCACTGACACGATGGATTTCCATGATCACATCACCAAACTCAATATTGTAATGCCTGCCCGAGTCGACTTCCTCGCACCAATAGTAACAGTTAGGAATCGTCCGTAGCAATGCACAGGCTTCGTGGAAACTATCTAGTCCAACAAACAGGTCAATATCGCCAGACTGGCGCAAACAAGGGTTGGGATATAGCCCTGCAAGACCAAAACCCTTGAGTACCACCGGCTCGATGTCGTGCTCGCGAAGCAGCTTGACTGCCGAAAACAAGATGCGTTTCTGTCGCATCTGAAGCATCAGATTGCCTCGCATATAGTCCTGCATCTTTGCCATCATTTTGGGAGACGGCTTTTGGTCGTCAGTCAAATGGGCGGCAACATCCGACAACAAAACATTGTTGCCATGGTAAAAGGCCATCTGCATGACAGTTTTCCAGTCTATGGCACCTTCAATGTCGACAGGCGTTCCCCACAAAGCAGCACGCAACAAGGCTAAATATTGGGTTTCGGCAACGGACATTCCTCTACACCTAATTAATTAATGATTTCTGCCTTTTCCCAAGTTTCAAGCAACGAGGCAACATCTTTTTCAGCCACCTCGTGAGTAATGCCATACTCATCTATGAGGAGACTGATTAATGTGTCAGCATCAAATTCCTTGTCTTCCACAGCTTTCCAGAGAAAAGCGGCCGATTCGTTCATCGAAATCAGTCGGTTGGCATCGGCGGCTTCAAGGCCTTCAGCCACCAAGATGTATTCCCTACCCAACGAGCGTAATACAAAACCTTTCTTTGTTTTCATATTTATTTTGAATTTTAGTTGTTTACTTATTCCGGATTTAAGCCTTTCATTTTGTACCATTTTCTACGCAACTTCAGCATTAATCTTCTGATAAACAATGTATGTCTCCAGAACCATGCCTTATGTGGTTTCCGGCATTGCCCGTTTGGCTTGATAATCTCCACAACCTTCCCCCACACCAATGACTTCTCAACCTCTTCGTTGCCCTTAAGGTTGCCGTCACCCATCAAGATGAGCCGCATCCCTTCGATGGCATAAACCCGATGCAGAATCAAGTGACCATCATAAGGAGCCAATACAATATCGCCAATGTCGATTCTCTCATCCATCTTGACAAGCACCTTATCACGACCACCTTGAATGAACGGCAACATACTGATACCTTGAGGGGCAAGCTGGATCATCTTACCTTCTCGAAGCCTTTCCAGCAATTCAGCATTTGCTGCTTCTTTCAACTCCATCACTGTGTCACGGTATTATAGCACATCCAAGCCGCATCGGCATTAGGCAAACAATCCAAAGAATAGCAAGGCACCGAACCCACAATCTTCTCAGTCGTAGCATGAAGTCCATCTGCCATCTCCTTGATGAAACGGTAACCCGAATATGACACATATAAGGAGACATATGCTTCCAACAACGTCTGCCTGCGAATGCGGTTTACCTTAGCCTGATGCAGGTCAACGATGGCGCCCACAGGGTAATCCAGGTTACGATAGCAAGGCGTCTTACCGCTCCAAGGCGAACCATAAACGCGCACCACTCCGTTGTCTTCAACACGCAATACCGGATTGTCATCGTTGAGAAGCTCACATCCTTCTATATTATTGATCCACAATTGACTGTGAGTGCTCTTACCTGTACCGCTCTTACCCAAAAAGAGATAGGCCTTGCCATCTTTCACAGTCACCGAAGAATGCATTAAAAGTGTGTTCTTTTGGGCGGTAGAAAATGCAAACATCAGCATCAGCACCGTACCTATCGAGAATCTCATACTACCTAGCACCCTAAATACACCTTTGGTGAAAGCCTTGTCGGTAATAAGGCTTACACGAACGGGGGCTTCAAGTAGCGGAGCCATCTCCAACAGCCATTGGCCTTGCCATTCATAGAGCTCGACACGTGCAGCATCGGGAGCCTCGCAACTAACCGTAACTTTCTGCTTGTCAGATGTATCCGGCATCATATCAACCATTTCCACCGTAAATACAAGGTCGTCATCGTTTTCCACCATAAAAGGTTCATACGGCTTCATCTCATTCCATGCCAGATGATTGTCGGGCATGACGACGGCAAACCTGTGACCCGCGACTTGATATATGCTCTTCATCGGCCAAAATTTTGTGCAAAGATAGGCCAAAATATTGTATCTTTGCCCGATTTTTTTGGAAATTTGACATGAATAGAAAAAAAGAAAAGAAAACGAATGCGTCTCTCCGACAAGCTAAGGGACCGCGGCTTCGCAATATACTATTGGCCATATTAAGTGGTGGATTGCTTACGGCTGCTTGGCCGACGTGGGGAATTGCACCCGCTGTATTTATTGGTTTTGTCCCTCTGTTGCTAATCGAAGGACGTGTGGCAAATGGCGAAAAAGGACATGTCTTTTGGCTTTCATTCCTTGCCTTCTTTGTCTGGAACGTAGCCACCACCTGGTGGGTGTGGAACGCTACTCCTGCCGCAATATTGGCCTGGATCCTCAACGCACTCTTTATGGCCACCGTTTTCTACGTGTTTCACCTCACCAAGAAGAGGGTTTGCAACAACCCATGGGGCAATTTCTTTCTCATCCCCTATTGGATGGCCTTTGAATTGCTCACTTATTGGTGGGCCATCAAGTGGCCTTGGCTCAACTTGGGAGGTGTTTTCTCCAGTAAAGTCAGTTGGATTCAATGGTACGAATACACAGGATTGGCCGGAGGAACACTATGGGTATTGATTGTCAATATACTAATTGCCAACATCATCCAATTCTTTAAGACAAAAGAGGCCAAACCCATCTTGGTCAATATCGGTCTTGAGGCCCTCATCCTCCTCGTGCCCATCATCGTAAGCAAGCAAGTCTACAAACACTATGAAGACCAAGGCGAGGACACAGAGGTCATCGTGGTGCAGCAGAACTGCGACCCTTGGAACGAGCAATTCAACAGCCAATTCTACGACCAAGTCATCCAAAACAACATCAATCTTTCACGACCGTTGGTGTCACCGAATACGCGCTTTATCGTCAGCAGCGAATCGGCTATACAGGAAGGCATCTGGTTGCATGAAACCAACAAGGCCAAGGCACTCAACACCTTGCATGACTACGTTGCCCAATTCCATGAGTTGGCTTTTGTCATCGGAGGCACCACCTACGAATGGGTACCCGAAGGCATGGAAGACGACTTCCCTGCTCGCAAACTTGGCAACGGTGAAAAGTACTACTATTGCCACAACTCGGCCCTGCTCATCGACAGCGTCGGCTTGCAGCACCGCAACAAGTCACAGCTCACGCCCGCGGTGGAAGCCATACCAGAGTGGATGGGCTTCTTGCGCAACTTCAGTCTTACCATGGGCATAGCACGCGGCACCTTGAAAACCGACCCTGAATCTAAAGTCATGACTTTTGACGGACATAAGGTGGCTGTACCGATATGCTATGAGTCTGCTTTCGGTGAGTATGTCGGCTCGTTCTGTGCCAAAGGTGCCGACTTGATCTTCGTCATTACTAATGACGGCTGGTGGGGCGACACCCCTGGATATAAGCAACATTTTGAGTTCTCCAAGTTAAGAGCCATCGAAAATCGTCGATGCATCGCACGCTCGGCCAACACGGGTCGTTCAGGATTCTTCAACCAACGCGGCGACGTACTGCAACAAACCAAATATTGGGAACCCGATGCCATCAAGGCCACTTTGAAAGCAAACCCAAAGGCTACTTTCTATGCCAAAAATGGCGACTACCTCAGCCGCATCGCGGTGTATGTCACCTTCGTACTGCTCATCACTTGGATAGCCAAATCGTTCCTTGACTTGGGCAAATCACGAAAAGCAGCTAAGGCCTCAGGTACGAGAAAGAAAAAATGAACAAACCCTTTCTATCGTTAGGCCCTTTCCAAGGCATCACTGACGCGCCCTTCCGCAATGTGTTCAAGCGGCATTTCGGAGGCATTGACAAGTTCTACACGCCGTTCTTCACAGGCATCCACAAGGAGGAACACGCCAAAAACTTGCAAGGTGAGGAAATCGACCCGCTCTACAATGATGTTGAGACGCTGACACCACAAATCCTCAGCACTGATGCAGAAGAAATCCTGCGTTTCGCCAAACAATGCCAACAACTTGGCTACAAGGAAATCAACCTCAATATGGGCTGTCCCTTCCCGAGGGTGGCCAACAAAAAACGTGGATGCGGTCTCCTACCCTATCCTGACAAGGTGGAAGCTATGCTGGAGCGCGTTTTTGAAGAAATCGACATCAAGTTCAGTGTGAAATGTCGCTTGGGGTATTTCGATCCAAAAGAGATTGACGCCATTTTGCCAATTTTCAACAAGTTTCCTATAAGCGAATTAATCATCCATCCGCGCATCGGCAAGCAGCTGTACAAAGGCGAGGCTGATGTGGAACGCTTTAAGGCATTAATTCCTTATATTAATGCACCACTAGTTTACAATGGCGACATTGTTTCTGAGGAAAGTTTTAACCGCATCAGCAATGCCGTGCAACCAGTGAACCAGTTTATGTTGGGACGAGGCATTTTGGCAAATCCGTTCTTGGCCGAACAGATTAAAAACGATAAAGCGTCCACCCACGACAAAACGGAACGTCTTCACAATTACGTCATCGACCTGTATGAAGACCGTCTGCATCATGCCGGTGGCAGCCCGAAGGTGCTGGGGCGCATGAAGGAACTATGGTCCTACCTGATGAATAGTTTCGAGGAGCCGCAAGTGGTTTGGCGGAAAATCAAGAAAATTAATGCGTTGAAGGAATACGAAGAGGCCGTTGAGACCATCTTCAAAGAGATAGCCATCAAATGAAAAAGCCCACCGATTGGTGGGCTTTTTCATTCGTTTCATCATTCGAACGAGGCGATGGCCTTCTTGATGATTTCGATGGCTTCGCGGAGCTCAGCCTCGGTGATGACCAAGGGCGGAGCGAAGCGGATGATGTGCTGATGGGTGGGCTTGGCCAGCAGGCCGAGGTCACGCATCTTGAGGCACACATCCCAAGCTTCCTTACCGTCTTTGGGCTTAATGATAACGGCGTTCAAGAGACCTTTACCACGCACCTTCTCAATCATCGGGCTCTTGATCTTACCGATTTCCTCACGGAAGATCTTACCAAGACGCTCGGCGTTTTCCATCAGGTGCTCTTCCTTGATAACTTCAAGGGCGGCAATGCTCACGCGGGCAGCAATCGGGTTGCCACCGAAGGTCGAACCGTGCTCACCGGGCTTGATGTTCAGCATGATGTCGTCGTCGGCCAACACGCAGCTCACCGGCACCACACCGCCACCGAGGGCCTTACCCAGGATGAGGATGTCGGGGCGCACGCCTTCGTGGTCGCAAGCCAGCATCTTACCCGTACGGGCAATACCGCACTGCACCTCGTCGGCCATGAACAGCACATTGTACTTCTTACAGATGTCATAGCACTTCTTCAGGTAGCCATCATCCGGCACATAGACACCAGCCTCGCCTTGGATGGGTTCCAGCAGGAAACCAGCGATCTCCTTGCCTTCCTTGGCCAACACTTGCTCCAGAGCATCGGGGTCGTTGTAAGGGATGCGGATGAAACCGGGAGTCATAGGACCATAATTGGCGTAGCTCTCGGGGTCGTTACTCATCGTGATGATGGTGATGGTACGGCCGTGGAAGTTGCCTTCGCAGCACACGATCTTCACCTTGTCGTTCGGAATACCCTTCTTGACGACACCCCAACGGCGGGCGAGCTTCAGACCCGTCTCGTCGGCTTCGGCGCCCGAGTTCATGGGCAGCACCTTATCGTAGCCAAAATATTCAGTCACATATTTCTCCCACACGCCGAGTGCGTCATTGTAGAAGGCGCGGCTGCTGAGGGTGAGGCGCTCGGCCTGGTCGGTCATAGCCTTGATGATTTTCGGGTGGCAGTGGCCTTGGTTGACGGCAGAATAGGCCGACAGGAAGTCGAAATACTCTTTGCCTTCGACGTCCCACACCTTGGCGCCCTTACCTTTGGCGAGGACGACCGGCAGCGGGTGATAGTTATGGGCACCGTACTTGGCTTCCAGGTCCATAGCTTGTTGCGATGATGTGATTTTTTCGATCATGATTGTTGTTTATTTAAAATTTAAAGAATTAAGATTTACTTACAATGAAAGGGCGGGCACTTCGACAGGCTCAGTGACCGCTACGGCGTGCAAAGGTAAGGTTTTATTCTCAAGGTTTTACACTTTTGACCGTTTTTTACGAACAATTTTGTAGGCGATTAGCAGAGTCGTGACAAAAAGCACGATGGCCAAAAACCCGAAGAAAGCCAGACGGTATTGGTTACGTTGGGCATAAAGGGTCTCGATTTTATTATCTTGGGTATCATATTTGGAGCGAAGCCATTGTGCTTCATCTTGAAGCGAGCTGATTTGCTCGTACAGGTCATTGTTTTCACGAAGAAGACCCTCGTATTCCTCCTTGAAATCTTTTAATTCAGACTCCATCGCATCATATTTGCCAAGACGTGCATAATTCATAATTAGAGGCGCTTTAATGGTAGAATAAGCAATAGAGATTCCTGATTTTGTTTCCAATTCATCTATCAAATTCAAATAATAGAGAGATCTTGACGGTTGTGATAGATAGGAATAAACCAGCCCTAATCCGACAGAAGCCAGTATTCTACCAGAAGCGTAGGATGATGATTCTGCTATTTCAAATGCATTAATATACTGGACTTCAGCTTCTGCATATTTACCATCATTGAATAATGCATTTCCCATTTCAACCAATAAATCAACTTTAATATTAGCAGGAACATCTATCCCGTTCACTTCCAAAAAATCAACAATAGAATATGCTTTCCCATAATAAAAGCTAGCAGAATCAAAGTTGTAATAGTCTTTTACAAATAGTTGACCATAGTTCTTATATGCCGTAATTAATAGTCCATAATCACCAATGGCTTCTATCCTTGGTATGACATCCAAAAACAGTTTTCTCGCTTTTGAAGTATTACCCCATTCCATATATAGACACGCTAAATTGGCATCAATCTTTGCAATCATGAATGAATCTTGTAAAGGAACATAAATATCCCTGCTTTTCAGAAAACTAACTTCTGCTTGATCGAAATTCTGCAGCTGGTATTGTATAATAGCCATATTACTCAAAGCCTTTGCGGTCAATAAACTATCCTTGTTTCTATCAGCGATTTCCATGATTTCTTCATAGATAGTATATGCCGTGTCAATGTTTCCAATGATCTGTTCATAATATGCCTGCAACCACAAATCATTTATTGCTTCTTTTTCTTCGCCAACTGAAAAATGTATTATGCGTGCTTTCCGCAAATAGTTTTGAGCGAGATCATTATCGGCATGTTCGCCGTAAAACTCACCTAAAGAAGAGGTCGCATCCCCCTCCAAATCAGTTAAGCCTAACCGACGTGCTTCTTCGATGGCTTTCTCGCCCCAATCGACACAGTCATCAAACGAGAAATCGAAAAAAGCCTTTGACAGTTCAATCATAGTCTCAACTTTTTCACGTCCTTCTTGTTGGGCCATCACGTTTTCCAAGCTGTCCACAACACGCATCTCTTCCTGCGCGGAAGCCGCCAAAGCAAGCACAAGGGAAGACAATATGGCTAGCCAACGTTTCATCAAAGGAACATGTTATATCTTTTTTCGTCAAAAATGGTCGTACTCTCACCATGGCCTGAATAGACATCTGTGTCGTCGGGCAGGCGGAACAAACGTTCGATGATATTCGTACGGAGCTGCTCATAGTTGCCACCAGGGAAATCGGTGCGACCGATGCTACGACAAAAGAGCGCATCGCCTGTGAAGACCCAACCCTCAATCTCGGCGTAGAGGCTGATGCTGCCCATGGCATGGCCTGGCGTGCTGATGACCTCAAGGGTGCTCTCCCCTATCTTGATGATTTCACCATCTTCAAGGTCGCGGTCCGGCAACTCACTCTCGCCATCAAAAGGCAACCCAAACATCTGTGCCTGCTGATGCGACCGCTGGAAATCGCTTTTCACATTAGGATGCGCCGCCACCTCGATGCCGTAACGCTTTTTCACTGCTGCATTGCCTACAATATGGTCGATATGGCCATGTGTATTGATGGCCATTAGCGGCTTGAGGCGATGGCTGTCGATGAAGCCGAAGAGTTCGTTTTCCTCGCCCACATTGGAGCAGCCTGGGTCAATGATAACACATTCTTTGGTGTTATCATCGTAAACGACGTATGTGTTTTCCCCAAAGGGATTGAAGACAAAGGATTCGAATTTGAGCATGATTTCATTATTTCGGCGCAAAGGTAGGGTTTTTCCACCACATTCTAAAGAATTTGCCTATCTTTGTCCGCTAATTTTAGATTAATGTTGTCGACAAAAAGATACGCGATTCTATTATTACTGTTCCTGGCCATAACTCCATGGGGCCATGCCCAGTTCTACAATGGCATGAACATGCCCTTCGGGAAGAACCGCGTACAGTGGGGTGACTTCCATTGGTCGTACTACATGAACAACAACTTTGACGTGTATTTCTACCAAGGTGGCGATGACCTCGCCCGATATGCGCAAGCCTATGCCAAAGACCAGATTCCACAGCTGGAGAGTCGCCTCAACAGCCGATTCGGCAAGAAAATCCAGTTCATTGTATTCAACAGCAAAGGTGATTTCAAACAAAGCAACATCGATTTAGAAGAAGAGGAGAACGGCAACACAGGTGGTATCACCAAGATCATTGGCTCGAAGGTCATCCTATATTTTGACGGCGACTACACCCATTTTGAGGCCCAAATCCGTGAAGGTATTGCAAGGCTGCTGTTCAGTCAGGTGATGAACGGCACCTCGATAGGCTCGCAGCTGCGCAGCTCCTACCGCTACGACATCCCGCAATGGTTTCAAGATGGCTTGGTCGCCTTCATTGCAGGCAACTGGGACTGCCACAAGGAAGCCCAACTGCAACGTGGTATTACATCAGGCAACTACAAGAAAATCAACCATCTACGCAATGAAGACGCCTTGATTGCGGGCTACTCGTTCTGGAACTTCATCGACGAGAAATATGGCAGCCAGTCGTTCAACGACATCCTGACCTTGGCCGAGAGCACACAAAACGTGAAAAAGTCGCTTCTCTATGTCACCGGCAAGGAATACAAAGCTTTGATTGAAGAATGGTATGACTACTATAAAGGTCGTTATGGGGCCCTCATGGCCAACCACCCCACCGACCAGATGAAACTGAAATACAAGAAGTACCGTACCTTCACACAGCCTGCCATCAGCCCAAACGGAAGATATATCGCCTATGTCAGCAACGATGAGGGCAAAATCCGTCTGTGGCTCGAGGACCTACAAAGCGGCAAAAAGCAACAGCTATTCAAGGCCGGCTACCGCTCCGATGAGAACATCGACACCAGCTTCCCGCTTCTGGCCTGGCATCCCAACGGTGAGATCCTGTCGTTCATCTTAGAGGAAGAAGGCAAAATCCAACTTTACAACTTGGACATTAATACAGGCAAGAAAGCCAACCTCTACCTTTTCGATTTCCAAAAGGTCAGCTCGTTTTCCTACGCCCACAAAAGCCGCAAGATTGTGTTGGCAGCCACGCGCATGGGAAAGCCTGACATTTATGTCTACAACCTATTTTCCAATACTTTGGAACAAATCACCAATGACTACCACACCGACCTGAATCCCGTCTTCACCTTCGACGACCGACAGATTGTCTTCAGCTCGAACCGCGATAATGACACGTTAAAAGTCGACGACAAAATCGGATTTCAAAGCAAACAATTCGACCTGTTCGCCTACAACTATATTAATAAAGGGGACGTGCTACAAAACCTAACACAACAACGCTACTCCAACAGCATCCTCCCCGAGCCCCTCAAGGATGGCAGCCTGCTCTATCTGAACGACACAAGCGGCTTCTACAACCTCTATCAAATCCGCTTCGACAGCGCCATCAGCCACATCGACACTATTGTGCACTACCGCTATTTCGGCAAGAAAGAACAGTTGACAGACTATTCAGCCAATATCATCGACTATGCCTATCAACCTCGCGACCACAAAGCCGCCCTACTGATGGCTGACCAAAATGGAGAGAAGTTTTTCATGTCGCCCATCCTTCGCGGCCACGAACAAAGCCTTAGCCAGATGAGCCCTTACGCACAAAAGAGGCTGCTGACGGAAATAATACAGAAAGAGAAAGACACCATCGCCGAGCCCATCTCCAAACATCGCTTTTCGGCCAGTTATCGCTTTGCACGGCGCAAACGACCCATCAACGGACCAATTGGAGGCGACTCCATTCAACAGGTGGTGCAGGGCAAAGAGCCGACACCCAAGCCACGGCAAAAGGACACCATACAACGTCCGAACAACTACTATGTGGAGCTCTTCGCCGACGAGCTGATGAGCCAAATCGACTTCACCAGCATGAACTATAGCTACCAGCCCTTCAGCGGCGGCGGCACGCCCATCTACCTCAATTCGGGCTTCAATATCTTCCTCGGCACCAAAATGAAAGACCTGATGGAAGACTACAAGATCGAACTCGGCGTGAAACTCAACACCAGCCTCACCAACAACGAATACTTGTTGCGTTTCAGCGACTACAGCAAACGCTTGGACAAGAGCATCACCCTGCACCGTTACGTCACCGATGACTATTCCTACTTCTATTATCGCACCTTTACCAACGAGGCCTTCTACACGTTAAGTTATCCTTTCAGCGAAATCCTAAGCTTAAGAGGAACAGCCATTTACCGCCTTGACCATAGGGTCAACCTCGCCATCGACGACTCCAGTCTTGGCGACAAGGACGTCTACGAAAACTGGGGCGGCCTGCGTGCCGAACTTGTTTATGACAACTCTAAGAAATTGGGCACCAACCTGCTCGTCGGGGCAAGGGGTAAGATCTTTGCCGAATACTACCAGCGCATCGCACGCAACACCAACAACATGGTCGTTGTCGGCTTCGACTATAGGCATTACACCCGCATCAGCCGCAACTTCATTTGGGCCAACCGCATCGCAGGTAGCAGCTCGTTTGGGCAGCAAAAGCTCATCTATTACATGGGTGGCGTCGACAACTGGATCTTCGCCTCCTTCGACCAAGGCGCACCTGTCGACTACACTCAAAACTACGCTTATCAAACCTTGGCAACCAACATGCGTGGCTTCAGCCAAAACATACGCAATGGCAACAACTTTGTAGTCTTGAACAGCGAGTTGCGCTTCCCCGTGTTCAGCTATTTCACCAACCGACCCATTAACATGAAGTTCATCAAAGACTTCCAAATTGTCGCTTTCGGCGACCTTGGCACCGCTTGGACGGGCTGGAATCCTTACGACCCAAGCAACTCGTTATACAACACCCACATCAGCGATGGCAATTTGGACATCACCGTCACCGAGATGAAAGAACCTCTGGTGGGCGGCATCGGCTTGGGCCTGCGCACCACCATCTTGGGCTACTTCATCAGAGGTGACGTGGCATGGGGAATACAAGACGGACAAATCTCTAAGAAACCGCGCTATTACCTGTCGTTCAATCTGGATTTCTGATTGTCAGCCTTACGCATGGCATGGCGGACGGTGAGCAAAGCGGAAGTGCAACCCACCACCAGAATCGTGGCGAAAATCAGCAACACATCTTTGAGTTTCAAAAGCACCGGATAGGCATCCACGACATAGTTGCCTCCACCCGTGCCGAACTTGATAAATCCGAATTGCTGCTGCAAAAGCACCAAAACAATACCGAGCAAAAGACCAATGATACCGCCTGCCACGGAAATGAGCAAGCCCTCGTTCAAGAAAATCCTTTGAATCAGGCTATTGTCGGCACCCATGGCTTTCAGGATTTCAGTGTCTTTGCGCTTGTCGATCATCAGCATGGAGAGTGAGCCGACCACATTGAAGGTAGCCAAAATCAGGATAAAAGTGAGGATGACGTAGACCGCCCACTTCTCGGAACGCATGATCTTGTAAAGCGTTTCCTGCTGCTCTTGCTGGTTCTTCACGGAATAGTTTGCACCGATGATGGCCGACACAGATTTCTTCACCTTATTAATATCGGCATTTTGTGTGGTAAAAACCTCCACATTGGTCGCTTTATCCTTATATTCAAGCAGTTCCGAAAGCATATCAAAAGGAACGAGCACCATTTTCTCGTCCAACTCCTGTTCTGTGGCAAACACGCTACGCACAGTGACGACATCGGAGTTGAAGCTGTTTTCGAGGCTCATCTGCGAAGCGTTGCCACGCTTGGGCACATAAATGCGCACCATGGCGTATGGACTGTATGCATTGATGCCGAGATACCAAGCCACGCCAGCACCAGGCACAGCGAAATAGTGTTCATCCTCATCGGCAAGCACCAAATCACTGCCACCGAAAACGACTTCGTTCAAGCGATCATTTTTCTGGTATTCCAATCCGACTCCTTTCACTTGACCGATATGCTGCTTGTCGTTAGCTCGAAACAAAGCGTCTTCCGTGATTGTAGGAATCACATATTCAACACCTTGAATATCTTTGAGTTGACCTAAAGGAAAAGCCGTCAAGTCGATGGTCTTGCCTTTCACCGTTGAGATTTGCAGGTCGGGAGTAAGGCGGTTGTTCATCGAAGAAATCACCTTCTCCAGTCCATTGAAGGCAGACAATACCACGATAAGGGCAAACGAGCCCACGCTAATACCCAAAATGGAAATCCACGTGATGATATTAATGAGGTTGTGGCTCTTTTTGGCTAGCAGGTAACGGTTTGCTATGAACAGCGGCAGTCTCACTTTTCGGGATGCAGCAGGTTGTCGATGTTTTCGATATAATCCAGTGAGTCGTCCTCGATGAAACGTAACTCAGGTACCACGCGCATCTGGTGACGGATGCGGTTGCCAAGCAAGCCACGGATGGCCTTGGCGTTTTGGCCCACCTCCTCCACGACCTTCTTCTTCTCGTCCACGCCGAAAACGCTCAGATACACACGCGCATAAGAAAGGTCAGAAGTGACATTGACACGCGTCACGGTAATCATCAGCGAAGGGACTTTCGGTTTCAGCTCCTTCTGGAAAATATCGCCTAATTCTTTCAGTAACAACTTGTTTACTTTTTCTAATCGCTTTCCTTCCATAGTCTCAGTTGTCTGTTGTTTGAGGTGCAAAAATAGACAATTCTTTTGAAATCTTGCGTATTTCAATTCTATTGAATACTTTTGCTGCCGAATCATTATTACAATAATCCATTTTATCAAACATGAAACGCATTATCATTTTAGCCTTGATGCTTTTGCCTGTGTTTTCCTATTCGCAAGAGCCATTGCCACAAAAACCAACCACCTATGTGGAAAACGAATTCATCATTTGGTTGGAACAAGATGTAGACGCCACAACTTTTGCGGCCAATTCCAATGTCGGTATTGTGCCCAAAAGACTGTTATCCAAACGACTGAATATCTGGCTTTTTGAAATCTCTGACAACAAAGGGTCAAGAGAGGACAAGATGCGCCGCCTAACCACAAACAACGATGTCCGAGTCGTTCAAAACAACCATACCAACATTGTGATGCGCGAGGTAATCCCAGATGATCCATACTACTCATCACAATGGGCACCCAACATCATGAGCCTGCCGCAAGCCTGGGAGGAATTCACCACGGGTGGCGTCACGTCAACGGGCGACACCATCGTGGTTGCAGTCATTGACGGAGGCACCGATTGGACCCACGAAGACCTGAATTGCTGGGTGAACACCCATGAGATTCCCAACAATTACATCGATGACGATGGCAACGGTTATATCGACGACTATCACGGTTGGAACGCATACAACCATAACGGATACGTCGGCAGCAACAACCATGGCACCCACGTCTCGGGCATCATCGGTGCTGTCGGTAACAATGGTAAAGGCGTTTGTGGCGTGAACTGGAATGTGAAAGTCTTGCCAATCGGCGGTAGTTCAGGTGAAGAGTCTATTGTCGTGGAAGCCTATGCATACGCTTTGGATATGCGGGCAAGATACAATGAGACCGATGGTGAGGAAGGCGCCTTCATCGTGGCCACCAATTCCTCCTTCGGCGTCGATTACGGCAATCCCGACGATTATCCCATCTGGTGCTCGATGTATGACGAGATGGGAGCTGTCGGCATTTTGAGTTGCGGTGCCGGCCCAAATTTGAACGTGAATGTCGATTTGGTAGGCGACGTTCCGTCCACCTGTCCTGGTGACTACCTCATCGGCATCACCAACACCACCTCGGACGACGTGAAGTACACCGGCGCGGGTTACGGAATCAACAATATTGACATTGGAGCACCCGGCACATCTATCTATTCTACACTTCCTAACAACAATTACGGCAATATGACTGGAACCTCAATGGCCACCCCACAAGTCACAGGAACCATCGCTCTAATGTATGCAGCCTTGCCCGAGGAGATGATGCAGCTTTGCAAAAGCGATCCCGCCTATTTCGGCCAAATGATGAGATACCACCTTCTGAACGGTGCCGACCACCTGCCTTCGCTTGATGGTTTGGTCGCCTCGGGAAGAAGGCTGAACGCCTATGGTGCCATTGAAAGCGCAATACATGGTAGCATTACGCCCACCTTACTTGGCGAAGTCAACATAACGGGCGAGGCGTTCTTTGGAGAGACCCTCACCGCACAAACGGAATTGAGTTGCACACCTCCCATCCCTGAGTTGGGCGAATTAAGTTACCAATGGAAGAGAGACACAACCGCCATCGAAGGTGCCATTTATTCCACCTACACCTTAACCGAAGATGATGTTTTCGAGAAAATTTGCGTGCAAGTCGCTGCCGCAAACTGCAACGGGACTATTACCTCACCCCTTTTCGGGCCTATCAAGAAAGCGGATCAACCCGCACCCGATGCCCCGCAGATGGAGAGCAGCACGGAGTCGAGCATCACATTGGTCACCCTGGAAGACGGCGAATACAATATAAATGGTGGCGAGTGGCAGATCTCTCCTGTTTTTGAAGGTTTGGAGCCAGAAACTTCATATACCTTCACTCAACGCAAGAGGGAAACACGGTCGCATTATGCTTCCCCAGCCAGCCCCGCAGCCGTGTTTGGCACAAGACCCGACCAACTTGAAGAAATCCAAAGGAATGCCTTCAAGGTTTATCCCAACCCCGCCAATGGCTATATCATTGTTGAAGGCACTGGCGTTGTGACCCTCACGGATACCCTTGGCCATACCATTATGACCAAGGAAATCAATGGCAAGACAAAGATGGAACTGCCCCAAGGTTTGTATTTCGTGAAAATAGGTGACAAAACCCAAAAAATCGTGGTGGAATAATGGTTATTCCCGCCTTTTCGAGTCCATTATTATCGTCACTGGACCGTCATTGAGCAACTCCACGGCCATCATCGCGCCGAACTCGCCGCTTTGCACCTCGCGACCTGAAACCTCTGCCAGACGTTTCAGAAACAGCTCATACAATGGCACAGCCTGCTCTGGTCGCGCGGCACGAATGAAACTCGGACGATTGCCTTTCTTGGTCAGGGCGTGGAGCGTGAACTGGCTCACCACAAGGAACGAACCTTCCACTTGGTTGACATCCAAGTTCATCGAATCGTTCTCATCGCTGAAAATGCGCAGTTTCGTGAGTTTTTGGCAAAGCCACTCAATGTCCTCCTCATTGTCAGCCTCTTCGATGCCGAGTAAAATCAACATTCCCAAGCCGATTTCCGATTTCATTTTGCCGTCAATCGTGACGGAAGCGTGCGTTACTCGTTGTGCTACAATGCGCATAGTTGAATATTGAATACGGGCCCTTCGACAGGCTCAGGGACCCTTAGATTAATGCATTAATTTAAAAATCATCTCCCTATACAAATCCTTCTCGCTCACCTCACCGCTTTCATAACCCTTCGACTTCATGTCGAACTCACGAAGGATGGAGATGCAACGGACGCATGACGCAGGCGGATAATTGCGAGCGGCCAGTTGGTAATCTTTGACAAAATACGGATTCACGCCCAATACACTGGCTAAGGCACCCTGCGATTTGTCGGTGGCATAGTGCAACTTGAGTATCTTTGTGAAATAGCCATACAACGTTATTGCTGTGACTAACAGTGGGTTGTCTTTCCCGTTGTCGCCAAAATAATTCACAATGCGACTGGCTTTCAGCACGTCACGGCTACCGATGGCATTCTGCAACTCGAAGACATTGTAATCCTTCGAGATACCGATGTTGCGCTCCACATCCGCATCATCGATGCTTTTGTTTTTGGGCAGCGCGATGGTGAGTTTCTTCAGCTCGTTGGCGATTTTGTGAAGGTCGGTGCCAAGAAAATCGGCCAACATCTGTGTGGCTTTAGGCGTGATGGAGTAACCATCAGCTTTCAGGTAGTTCTGAATCCAACTAGGTATATTGCTGTCGTACAGTTTCTTCGACTCAAACCAAACACCTTTCTTGTCAATCTTCTTGGCCAAAGTCTTGCGCTTGTCGAACTTCTTGTATTTATAAGCGAAGACGAGAATAGTGGTTTCCGGGATAGTGTCAAGATATTTCTCAAACTCTTCCAAGTTTTTCACATCTTGAGCCTCTTTGACGATGACCACCATGCGCTCACCCATCATCGGGAAACTACGGGCATGGTTGGCAATGGTCTCCACATCCACGTCACGGCCATAGAGCACGATTTGGTTGAAGGCACGGTCAGCCTCATCCAAAGCCTCGTTTTCAATGGTGTCCGAAATCATGTCGATGAAATACGGTTCCTCGCCCGTCAGAAAATAGATGGGCGCGAAGTTTTTCTTATGGATGTCGGAAAGGATCTGGTCGTAGGTCATCAGAACTTCAAGTGCTTGACGGTGATACCGTTATTAATCAGTTGTCGTAATGAGTCGATACCAATGCGCAGGTGCTCGCCAACGAAGTTCTTGCTGACCACTTTATCGCTCTCCTCAGTCTTAACACCTTCGGGCACCATGGGGTTGTCAGACACCAATAGCAATGCGCCCGTCGGGATTTCGTTGTGGAAACCGACCGAGAAGATGGTCGCGGTTTCCATATCCACGGCCATGCAACGGATTTTGCGCAGGTAATCCTTGAAATCCTCGTCGTGTTCCCACACACGACGGTTGGTGGTGTAAACGGTGCCTGTCCAATAGTCGCGGCCATAGTCGCGAATGGTGGTGGAAATAGCTTTTTCAAGGCTAAATGCCGGTAACGCAGGCACTTCGGGCGGGAAATAGTCGTTTGAGGTACCTTCGCCTCGGATGGCCGCAATAGGCAGAATGAGATCGCCTACCTTGTTGATTTTCTTCACACCGCCACATTTTCCCAAAAACAACACCGCTTTGGGCTGAATGGCAGTCAGCAGGTCCATGATGGTGGCAGCGTTGGCGCTACCCATGCTGAAATTAATGATGGTGATTTCGCCGTCGGTAGCGCAGGGCATCGAACGGTCGCGACCAATGACTTCCACGCCTTGCCATTCGGCAAAACGATCCACATAATTCTGGAAGTTGGTCAACAGGATATATTTCCCAAACTGATCCAGTGGCAGACCCGTATAGCGAGGCAGCCAGTTTTCAACTATTTCTTGCTTGGTCTTCATTTGCTTTCGATTATTTGTGCAAAAATAGAAAAACTATTTGAATTGTGTGTATCTTTGCCACGAAATCGAAAGATTGGAATTGCATTTCAACAACATAAAATGACCCACTACCCCGTAAAAATATTGATGGCTTTCGGCTGTACCTTCGAACCTGGCGGAGAAGAGTTCTTCGAGTGGCTGATGCGCAACGGCTATCCCGAACTGGGTGCTTTGAGCAACACCATTCAAGGCGACCATGAGGCCAAAGACTGGCTTATGGAACACGGATTTCCCCACTTGGCAGCCATTGACAGCGTCATCGACAAGGAAGCGAAAGCCGAAGAATGGCTCGCCAAAAACCATTTTACGGTCAACCTCGCCTTCGCAAAAGCCATTAATCGAGATGATGAAGCCAGAGAATGGCTCGAAAAAAACGAGCTACAGGTTTTCATCATCCTCGCCGATAAGATTCGCAAATATTTGGATGACAAATATTTAGATTATCATAAAATCCATTTTTAATTTCAAACGAAATTTTTTGAGCTACATAAGAGAAAAAATCCTAACTTTGCCGCCAATCAGAGAAAGAAATAATTAGAAAATCATACTACAATGAAAAAAGGATTATCCATCGTCATCAACATCATTCTGTTTGCCATCATTGTGCTGTTAGCATGGCAAGTCGTCAAGAGCATCCAAGCTCCCATCAAGTTCAACACTGAGCAAAAAGCTCGTGAAGCCAAGGTGATTGAGCGCCTTATCGACATCCGTAACGCCGAGGTGCTTTACAAAAATGCCACCAGCAAGTACACCGACAATTTCGACACCTTGATCAATTTCTGCAAGAATGCCGAGATTCCCGTGGTGCAGATGATTTCAAAGCAAAACCCAGAGGACTCCACCTACTATACCGTTTACGACACCATCGGATTCGTGAAAGTGATGGACTCCCTCAAGAGTGGTCGTGAAGGCTTCAACATCACCGACCTTAAGGTTGTGCCTTTCAGCGAACCTCAAAAGAATTTCGAACTTGAGGCCGGCGTAAAGGAAAGCAGTGGCGTCAAAGTTCCGATCTTCGAAGCCCGCACGCCTTACGAAATCTATTTAGGTACTCCTGGTGCCGCTTTCAGCGACAAGGAATGGAAACAGCGCGTCGACAACCTCAAGGCCGAAAAGGAAAGCATCCACCGTTACGCTGGCCTGAAAGTCGGTTCGATGGAAGAGGCTTCCACCGAGGGTAACTGGGAGAAACTCTAAACGTTTAGGATGAATGACGGCATCGTTGAATCCTTATATCTGCCAATACGGCGAGGAGTTTGATGCCGAGAAGTCATCGCATTACAGAATGACCATCCAATGCTCGTTGGGTGGTCTTTCTTTTGCCCTTCTCGATGCCAAAACCCAAACTCTCGTTGCCTTGGAATGCTACCAGTCGGACCTGTTGGCCGACAGCAACGATCTCTTTCGCACCTTGGAACGCGCTTTGGAAGACAAGAACTTGAACAACAAGGATTTCCAATCGGTGACTTTCATTGTCGATAACCGCTATTGCTCACTCGTCCCCCAACCTCTGTTCAACGAAGCTGACCAAGCCAAATACCTTGACTTTGCCTTCCAAATCCCAGAGGGTTATACCATCGCTTCTGAGCCTATAGCATCGGCGCAATGCCACATAGTCCATGCGTTCCTAAAAACCATGCAAGACAAGGTTTTGAACAAATGGACAGACGCCCGCATCACGCATTCCAGCAGTGTTTTCATCGACAACGTCATGAAAGCCGAGGACGACAATGGCGTCTTCGTCAATGTTCGCAATCGCGACTTTGACATGCTCGTCAAAAAGGAAGGCAAGTTGCATTTCTTCAACAATTTCAAGTTCAACACGAAGGAAGACTTTGCCTATTTCCTTTTGTTCGCCATGGAGCAAAACGGCGTTTCGGGCCAAGACACGCCCGTCGTCTTCTCAGGTCTCATCCGTCCCGCCTCCGATATCATCGACCTCTGCGGACGCTATGTGAGAGACATCCGTTTCGTTGAAGACCCGCACACGCTCCACGTCAGCAAAGCCCTTGACGAAGTACCGTTCCAATACTACTACATCCATTATCAAGCACTAAGATGAGAATCATTAGAGGAAGATACCAACGCCGACAGATTACCGCCCAAAACAATCTGCCTGTGCGCCCCACCACCGACATGGCCAAGGAAAGCCTGTTCAATATCATTGAGAACCATTTCGACTTTGAGGAAACCGAGGCCTTAGACCTCTTTGCCGGTACGGGCAACATTTCATACGAACTGGTCTCAAGAGGCTGCCCGAAAGTGGTGGCAGTCGACCAAGACTTCGGCTGCGTAAGGTTCATCCGAGAGACGGCCAACAAACTCAACATGAAGGAGTTGCTTGTTGTCCGTTCCGACGTATTCCGTTTCTTGGACAAACATCAGATGCAATACGATCTCATCTTCGCCGACCCGCCCTACGACTGCGAGCACTACAACGAGCTAGTCAACCTCATCTTTGAACGCAACCTGCTGCGCGAAGGCGGAATGTTTGTCTTGGAACACGACAAATACCAAAGCTTTGAAGAGCATCCCCATTTCATGGAACAGCGTCATTATGGCAAAGTGAATTTCACTTTCTTTGCGCAGACCATCGAAGAAGAATCAGAGGAAGAGGAAGAATAACACCTTATTAATTAAATATACCCGAAGCGTTTCCTGACGATTTCCTTCTCTTCGTCGCTGCTGTCGCGGAAGAGCGGCATCACCTCGTCCTCGGGGAAGTCGGTGAAGGTGAGGAAAAGCAACGAATCCAAGGTGTCGTTGAAGTCGGGGTCGACATTGAAGCACAAGAACTTGGCATTCAGTTTCAGATATTTCTTGAACAAGGTGGGCAGGCGGTACTGGCCGTTGCTCAGGCGGAACATGAACTTGTCGAACTTGTCGATACTATCCATATTACCTTTCATCAGCACATCAGCATCCACCTTAATGAAATCCTCATGGAAAGGCGTCATCGGCATAGCCATGTGGGCGAGTTCCTCACTCACGGGGTGCTTCTCGGTGACATACTTCACAATCATGCTCATATAGAACTTGGGATACCATGAGCTGATGCTCACCGGGCCAATGAAATGGTTGATGTTGGGATAGCGCACCACCACATCCGACAAGCCACGCAACAAGAGCACCAGGGGCAAAACCTCTTTCTGATAGTCGAGCGTGACGAACGAGCGTCCCAACTCAATAGTATGCTCCAAGTAGGGAACAAAAGCCTCTTTGAAATTGACCAATGTGCTGACATAAAAGCCTTTTATGCCATACTTTGGAACGATGTCGCTGCCAATTCCCAAACGATAGCAACCTGCGATCTTCTGCTTCACCTTGTCCCAAAGGATAAGATGCTTGAAATGGTTGTCGAATTCATCTTGGTCGAGACTCTTACCAGTACCTTCGCCGATGGCGCGGAACGTTTCCTCGCGCAAGCGTGCGATTTCGTGCATTAGGTTCGGTATATCCTCATAATCGGCCAGATAACAGTCATAGTCAGAGGCGGAATAGAGGAACGACTTCTCGCGGATGGCATCCAATTCGGCCAACATAAGCGACAAATCCGTAGGAACGTCTATTTCGCATTGATTGGCCTCTTTCTTCTCAGCTGTCTTTGCCGGTATGTTGGCCTCCAGAGCGTATGAACGGCTACGCAGATAAGCGGCTAAGTCGGCAGGCTTCTCGTAAGTGGCAATCTCGGCAGGAAGGATGGGTTTGCCAATCTGCAGGTTAAAACACTGATCGTGCTTGTTGGCCAACTCACGCGTCAGGCGTGCCGTGCCCAACATGGGGTGAATCTTGTCGACCGCATAAAACAGCTTCGAGTTGCGTCCATCCCAAAAAACAGGGATGACGGGTACACCAGCATTCTTGATGATACGGGCAATGGACGTGCTCCAAGCTAAATCCTCAGGGTAATCATGACCATGGTAGCGCGACACTTCGCCTGCGGGAAATACGCCCAAACCATAACCCGATGCGATATGTTGTATGGCGCCCTTGATGCCACCCACGCTGCTCTTCCATTCCGGATTATCGGTAAATGGGTTCACCGCAAAGAAGCATTCCTTAAGATTCGGAATGTGCGCCAAGATGAAGTTGGCCATCAGCTTGAAATCGGGACGCACTTTGGCGATAGCGCTCAAAAGCATCACGCCCTCGATGCCACCGAAGGGATGGTTGCTCACCATGACAAAACCGCCCTCCTTAGGGATGCTCTCCAATTGTTCTGGATTAATATCAATTGTGATGCCCATGTTTTCGAGGAGATGGTCGGCAAACTCAGCACCTTGATAATCGGCTGCACCGTCAAAGAGGCGGTTGATTTTGCCCAGGCCCATTACACCATAGGCCAACCCTGCCACACAAGTGCCGAAGAAGCCTTTCATTCCAAAGGCCTTTTTCAAATCCGCATTGGTTACAACTTTTCGCATGGTCGATGAGCTAAATCACACATTATTTCAAACTGCAAAGATAAGGATTTTTCAATCGCAGTATCTTTTTTTCCTATAAAAACAGCTATTCCTCCGCCTATCCACACAAGAAAAGCGTATTTTTGCCTTTGATTTAATCCGAAAGACAGCATTATGGTGATATTGTTCAACAAGCCCTTTGGCGTCCTCAGCCAGTTCACTCCCGAAGCCGGGCACCAGGCGCTCGACGAATTCGGTTTCCCCGCTGGAGTGTATGCGGCAGGTCGCCTCGACCACGATAGTGAGGGTGCCTTGCTCCTCACCGACGAGGGAAGGCTCATCAAAAAGCTGTTGGATCCAAAATTCGAGCATCCACGCACCTATCTGGCTCAGGTGGACGGACAAATCACCCAAGAGGCAGTCGATCAATTGAAAAAAGGCGTCACCATCAAAGGTTACCACACCAAACCTTGCCAGGCTGAGATTGTCGATGCCCCAGAGAACCTTTGGGAACGGGTGCCGCCCATCCGCTACCGTGCCAATATCCCTACCAGCTGGATTCGGCTCACCCTCATCGAAGGCAAGAACCGCCAGGTGCGCCACATGACCGCCGCGGTAGGGTTTCCCACATTGCGCTTAATTCGAGTAAAGATAGGAAACATTTCACTTGACGAACTGCAACCTGGCCAATGGAGAATTGTTAACGAGCGAGTGATTTAATAGCACTATGGCTTAGGCATGGTTTTCTGTCGGATAGCCCTTCTCGTTCCAAGCCATGCTATAATGCTTGGCAAAATACCGTTTTGCATGCCGATTGGCACGGGTTTCGGTCCAAAAAACATCATGGTCGCCCTTGCCGAGCGTGTTCATCAGGCTGGGTAGCCCGATGAACAAGAGGTAGGCCCAGCCGAAACGCTGGCTGTCGACGGTATGTCCAAATTCATGCATACAAATCTGGTTTCCCAAGATATACTGTTCGCCTTCGCCCCGCATCCAACTACCGGCCCACAGGCCGACAAAGGTACCCAACGAAACACCCACACTATATTTATAGTCTTTTTTCGTCACAAAGGTGATACCGCCCAACACATCCACACGGTCGGCCTTGCCTACCAGTGCACGCATAAGCGAATTAAGCCATCCAACCAACGTTTGCGGCAGCTCCCAAGTAAACCGCGAAAGCAGTTGGAAGACGCGTCCCATGGCCGACCGTTTATTGTCGGTCAAGAAGAGCCCGCGCGTGATTTGGGCAACAAGGCGAAGCCTATGCGACATAGATGGGGTCATCGGCAACTATAAGTTTTAATCTGTAACGTAAAATCATCCATAAAAAGAGAAAGAGGACAAAGGAAACATTCCCCTGTCCTCAATCTAATTCAATGATCGGTTCTTAGCCTTTTCTCTTCAGAGCGTTGGCGAGCTTATCCTTAAGCTTCAAGAACTTTTCCATCTGAGCTTTGGTCAAACTCTCCTTGGCTTTTTCAAGCTTGGCTTGGAGTTCTTGAGCCTTCTTCAGAGGAGTAGCCCAATCGGGAGCCTTGGCGTTGGTTTCGCTAGCTTTCAGAGCCTTTTCGTAGTTCTCAATGTACTTGTTGATGTAGGACTCGTAATCCTTGATCATCTGATCGTAGTTTTCAGCCGGCTTAACTGCCTTTTGGGTTGAAGCAGTGGGCTTGGTGGCTTTTGAAGCACTTTGTGCATTGGCATTGAAGGCGAAACCTCCGACTAAGAGAGCCATGACAGCAAAAGCGATAATCTTCTTCATCTTGTAATCCCTATATGTGTGTCGGGCGCAACTTTTAATTGAGTGCCTACTCGTGAGCTTTTCGGCTTCCGCTATACTATTATTCAGCTGCAAATATACACTTTATTTTGAAATCTCATCTAAAAGTGATTTTTTTAGCTCTGCCGTAAAACTTTCCAAAAAGCATGCCAAAAAAACAAGTCCAAATAAAAAAATTGAAAAGGAAAGGCGTTTTTGCGTAATTTTACTTACGCCGAACAAGGGGTTTGTCGTGCCAACCCTCATTTCAGTGCTGACAAACACATTGTTTTTGGCATAATATTGGACTTTTTTTCACTCGCCCAACAAAGCAAGCTTTTTCCGCGCCGGCTTGTAACTTAGTTCCGCAGCCTTCTTAATCCGAGCAAGCGCCTCCTTTGTGTTTTGTTTCACGCCTTTCCCTTCGAGATAGAAAAGACCTGTTTTGTATTGTGCGTCGATTTCACCTCGACGTGCAAGTTGGGCATACCACTTATAGGCTTCTTTATAGTCCTGCTTTACAACCTCGCCTTGTTCATACAATTCAGCGAGTTGTCTTATCGCATAAAGATATCCAAATTGCGCTGCCTTCTTATACCATTTAATGGCTTGTTGATAATTTTGGCTAATCCCATCTCCGAAGAAATAACTCTCTGCAATATCGCACAATTCAGCACCTGTAGCTGGGAGGGTCAAAATGATGCGTCCTGCCTTCTCATACCATCGGGCTGCTATCACGTCGCTTTGCTTCACTCCCTTGCCTTCATGATAACACAATCCCAATCTTTTACAGGCACGCCATGCGTCTTTAGGCATCATACGCCAAGAATCATTATCGGTATGCTGAGCCGATTTCCGATACCATTTAACCGCTTCTTGATCGTTTTGCGCCACGCCCTCTCCGTTGCTGTAGAACTCACCCAGCATATACTGCGATAGGGCACGGCCTTGCTCTGCCGATTTCCTGTACCACTTGAATGCTTCCTCTTTGTTTTGTTCAACTTTATCACCTTGGTAATACAGCTCACCCAACTTGAATTGTGCTTCCTCATGGCCTTGCTCAGCTGCCTTGGTAAACCATTTGACAGCTATGTCAAGATTCTTTCTAACGCATTCGCCATCAAAATAGAAGTACCCAAGGCAATACTGGGCATAAGGATCTCCTTGCTCTGCATATTTCTTGAACAACCTGAATGCCTCTTTGGTGGTCCACTGCTTTCCGTCTTCGTATGTGTAGGGATAACCTATCATATCCAAGTCGGATTTATCAAGATAATCAGTGGTTTCGATATAATGCATCCACCAGTAAAACGATTCTTCTTTGTCTTGCTTGACATGGTCCCCTCTATACAGAAAATCGGAAAGCAAATATTGAGCCTCCGTATCACCGCCTTGAGCGGCTTTTCTGTACCATTTGATTCCCTTTTGATCATCCACATCCCCTATCCCGACGCCGACAATAGTGTCGTTAATATAGGCCTCGGCAATCCTGCATTGGGCCCACGCATCACCGTGATCAGCCAGGTTGTGGAGGTATCTCAACATGGTTTCGCCATCACCATCGGGGCAGCCATTTTCACCAATATGAAGCCAAATCGTACTTGCCACGTACTTTTGCGCCTCCAAGTCCCCTTGTTCGGCCAATGCCCACATTTTCCTATACTCCTCCGTATCTTGTGGGCCGAATCCCGCACCCACCACAATCCAATCATCCAAATCGGTCCCAACGATACCAATGCCTTTGCCTGAATTGATGTCAGCAAGCCTTTCAAGACGAAGCTTAGCTTCTTCGCTGCGTTTTCCGCCTGCTTTGACTACGGCCGCAAAGCATTTTGCTGCTTCTACAAGGTCTTTCTCAATACCCTTCCCCTCATAATACAGAAGAGCCAAATAGTAGAGTGCCGTTGTATAACCCAATTCGGCCGCATCTTTGTAGCATTTGGCAGCAGATTCATATTTCCTGCAGCAATGAAAATGCCATCCTTGTTTGTACAATTCTTCCGCCTTTGTTTTTTGATTGTTTGTGTCGTTAGCTTCCATAATTGATAGTTTGTTGTATTGTTTTATTAATAAAGTCCAAATTGATTTCACCGCAGCTATGGTATGATGGCAAAAAGCCATCTGCATCCATCTGATACTCACCATTTCTTAACCTTTCGGCTTCCTGATGCCATCCAGCTTTTTCAGCCCACTCCAAAGCTTTTTCATGGTCTTTCTTTGTGCCACATCCAATTTTATAGCACCCAGAAAGGGAATACATCGCCTCTTCGTGCCCCAATTCCGCAGCTCTTTTAAACCACACGAAAGCTCTCTTCTGGTAATGTCTAATGCCCCATCTGCATGAATTATATATGGTGCCGAGCATATACATCGCATCGACGTTGCCTTGAACAGCTGCCTTTTTGAGCCAAAGTGCCGCCTCATGTTTGCGACTTCTCCATCCCTTTAATTGAAAATCATATTCGTGATAAAGGTATCCAAGTTCGTATTGCATATCAGGGTAACCATATTGCGCCAATACCTTCAAGTAATCCAAAGCCTTTTCTCCATCCATTTCCACCCCAATTCCATGATCATAAGCGTAATACATCCAATAAATAGCATCTTGGTTGCCTTCCTCACACGCGGGTAGCAACACATTATTAATAATGTTCAACAAGCGCTTTTTCGTCTTGCGTGTCCAAGGGCGATACACCTCTTCATAGTTCCAGCAGTCAAACAAGTATTGGATTGCTTCCTCAAGTGGGGTATGAGGCTCAGCATCTTCTGCATAAGGAAAATAAGTGAGGGTGAAATCACCCTCGGGAGTGATGTTGGGGTTTGTTGTTTTCATAGGATTTTCAGTTTTCAAAGGTTTCCTGGGTGTCTGCCTAGCAGACACCCAGTGTGAACATTTAGGCAGCCTGTTTGTTCTCATTCGATAGATGGGGTAACTGTGTCGCTCTCTTTGACGCCACACATCGAGCATACGACCTCACCTGACGATCAGCGTAGGTCTTCCCCCTTCTAGTCACAGGGACCAAACAGTAGTAAACAAACGAGTTGCTTTCATAGATGAAGGCACAGATGTTTCCCAACGAGTCCTTCAAGCGGGAAGGTTCATTATGAGCTTTCTCAAGCAAGGCATTAACCGTCATTTTCTGGAGGGTCAGCAGCTTGTGCTGATACACCGCATCGCCGTCTGTCAGTTGCTCGAACCAGAAGTTGCCATTGCTGACGATTTGATAGGTTACAGTACCGATGGCTTTAGCCACCTCAACAAACTCAGTTTTGTTTACCTTTTTAGTTTCCATGTTTATAAAGTTTTAGTTAATAATAGTGTTTGTGATTTTATTTTCTATCTGATTGGCTTAATTATTAATAATGTATATGATGGCGATGATGAACACTACGACACCCACAACGGTGATGATGCCATAGATACCCGCTCCAGCAAAGAGGGCACCGACTTGTTGGAAAAAACCGCAAAGCAGTTCGAACAGTCCTTTGAGGATGCTTCCGACAAGGGCGATGATGAAGGCAACCACGAACATGATGACGAGTAAGATAATGAAGAAATCTTCCATTGGCGTTTGATTTTTTAGTTGTTGAAGTATATAGTGATCCCACCCATATTATTATTTATAATAATATTACATTTTTTCATTTCTACTATTTATTTCGGACTGCAAAATAACAACAAAGGTGTGCAATTAAAATACACAGGATAAAATTATAATAATCCCAATGAAACTTTTTAATTTTTCAGGTGCGAAAAATAATTGCACATGTCTTTGCTTTCTTTGCGGCATCGTTCAACCGCCAAATCTTTATCATCATGCAAGATTCACAAAAAAGACTCAGACCTGTTGTCAAAGACCCTTATCTGCTTCCATTGGAAACGGAACCCACCAACATCATCGATGCCATGAACACCATTGTTTCTCACTCTGAGAACACCGGCTTCACCGACAACCTCCTCTTCTATTTGCAGAAACCCATCCAATATCTTTGCAAACGACTCAAAATCAACGAAAATCAAGCCGTGCTGTTGTCAGTCGTCTGTGAGTTTGGCATCGAAGAAGCCGTTACCACTAATAGACTCAGCATCTTTTTTGGTTGCTCCAACCTCAACGCCGTCACTTTCATTAAAGAACTGGATGATTTGGTAGCCAAAAGACTGTTAACCAAAGAAAAGACCTTTGACAACCAAGCAAAAGCGTACACGGCTCAATGGGATA
Organism: uncultured Bacteroidales bacterium; assembly: GCA_900318265.1. Taxonomy (GTDB): domain Bacteria; phylum Bacteroidota; class Bacteroidia; order Bacteroidales; family F082; genus Limimorpha. The sequence goes on from ONKA01000004.1 coordinate 110,469, forward strand.
TGTTGACCGCGTATAGCAACAATGAAGTATATGAACCTCAGGTCTATTACAACACATGCGAGGAGTTGCTCTACGCCATTGAATCGCTTTCAAACGAGTCAGACAACAGGTTCTCGTACCGTGAACTCCATAATCAAATCCAATTTTTGCTCAGCGACAACACCCATCTTGCTTTCACAAAAACACTTCTAGGCCAAAAATTCATACGCAACGACCAAGCCTTACTCATCAACGCATGTATTCTGCTTTGCTGCCACAGCCAATGTAGCTTCGATTATAATGACTGTTCGCGTTTTATTGACCGTCGATATCTGTCCACTTGCTGGCCTGAATTCTTGAGCGGTGACCATCTCCTCATCAAGGAAGGATGGATTGAACCTTGTTGTGACGACGGTTTGGAGGACATGGAGACCTACCAACTGACAGAGAAAGCTAAAAACGAGTTACTATCCGAAGTGAAACTAAAGCCAAGTGGTTCGCGTATCAAATACACGAAAGACATCATACAGCCTCAAGACATCATTGCCAAATCGCTCCACTACAATAAAAGAGAAAGCGAGCAAGTGCATAGATTAAGCGATCTTCTTGAACAACAGCATTTCACCGAAATCCGCGAACGGTTGACCAGCAACGGGATGCGCACGGGTTTCGCCTGCCTCTTCTACGGTGCACCTGGCACGGGCAAGACGGAAACCGTTATGCAGCTGGCACGCGCCACGGGCAGAGGCGTCTACCAGGTCAACATGGCCAACATCCGCAGTAAATGGGTGGGTGAAAGCGAAAAGAATGTGAAGGCTATTTTTAACCAATACCAATACATGGTCAACCACTCCGAGGTGGCTCCCATCCTGCTCCTCAACGAAGCCGACGCCCTGTTAGGCAACCGCTTCACCAACGTCAACCGCTCGGTTGAGAAGATGGAGAACACCATGCAGAACATCATCCTTGAAGCGATGGAGAAGCTCGACGGCATCCTCATCGCCACCACCAACCTCACCGAGAACCTCGACCCTGCCTTCGAGCGCCGATTCCTGTTCAAAATCAAGTTTGACAACCCCGAGGCCAACGCCCGAATGCACATCTGGCAAGACATGATTCCTGAAATCAAGGATATTGAGAACCACGACCAGATAGTGGAAAGCTATGCGTTCAGCGGTGGCCAGATCGAGAACATCGCCCGCAAATGCAAGATTGAGAGCATCCTCAATGGTAAAGCTCCCGATTTCGACATGCTTAAGACCTTCTGCGACGAGGAAATCCTGGTCAAAGAAAGATCGCATGTGGCTGGTTTTAGAAACGCAAGTTGAATCTTGACTTTAGGTAGAACTATGCTAGCATAGTTCTACCTAATTTTATTATTTTTGCACTTTCATGTCACTAATCCAACACTGACCACCATGTCGAAACCCGCAGATTACAAATACCGATGGCTATTGAACCAGCTGATGCGCGCTAGGCTTACTCGCGAAGAAATTACCGACCGTTGGTACGATTATTCAGGCCAAACGCTTACAAGGGAAACGTTCAAAAACTGGAAAGACGCAGTAGAAAAATACTTCGATACCATCATCGAATGTGACACAAAAGACGGTTACCGCTACTACATTGAAGACGAGGACAAGGAGGACATCAAGAGGAACACCATCAACAGATGGATACTCAAGACAATGGAAGTGAGCGACACGGTGACCAAACACAAACAGCTCAAAGACCGAATTCTGGTGGAAGAAGTCCCATCGGGGAACGAAACGCTTGAAGCCATTCTGGATGCCATGGAAAGCAACCATGTTGTTTCTTTTGAATACACCAAGTATTTCAACAATCCTGAAGAAAAACCTGAATTCTACGAATTATGTCCTTATTGCGTCAAGCAGTTTGAGCGGCGGTGGTATGTCGTTGGCTTCTGCATCACTCGAGACCAGATGCGCACCTTCTCCATCGACAAAATCCAAAAGCTAGAGAAATCGGAGAAGACTTTCAAGATTCCTAAAGACTTTGACAGCGAGGCTTATTTCAAACCGTTCTTCGGCATCATCACTGGAATAGAAGACAAAAGGATGGGGGAAATCAATCTTGAACACATAGAAATCAAAGTCGAGAAAGACCGGGCCAAGTATTTCCGTTCGCTACCGCTGCACCACACTCAACAGGAGAAAGAGCGCACCAAAAAATATACCATCTTCACCTACGACCTTTACCCCACCAACGACTTCTACCAAGCCCTTCTGCATGAGGCCGAACACATTGAAGTGCTTGCGCCAGCCAATGTTAGGGAAACGATGAAAGAGAAGATTGGGGAGATGGCGGAGAGGTATAAAAACAAGCAAATAAAATAGAAATAGAATATGAGAGGATTATCCAAATCAAAATACACGACCTTTTGCCAATGCCCAAAGGCTTTATGGTTGAAAACCTATAAGCCTGAAGCTGAAGTGATTGACGAAAACCGTCAAGCCATTCTTGAACGAGGCAATGAAGTGGGCGACCTGGCCATGGGTCTCTTTGGTGACTATGTGGAAGTCACCACACTCCTTCCTAATGGCAAACTTGACCTTTCCACTATGATAGATAAGACCGAGCGGGAGATGATAAAAGGCACGAATGTCATCTGCGAAGCATCGTTTAGCTATCAAGGCAATTATTGTGCGGTTGACCTTCTTAAGAAAACTGACACGGGTTGGAGCATTTACGAAGTGAAAAGCATTAGCTCAAATGACAGAAAAAAGGTCGAAAAGTATTATCCAGACATCGCATACCAAAAATGGGTATTGACGCAATGCGGAGTCAACGTCACTGGCGCTTTTCTCGTCTGTCTCAATAGTAGTTACATTCGCGAGGAAACCCTTGATTTGACTGGGCTTTTTGCAGTAATCGACGTGAGCAGTGGTATTGAAAACGAGTATTATCTTGTGCCTGAACGCGTCGAAAAGGCACGAAAGGTTCTCGACAGAGAGGCAGAGCCCGACATAGACCTATCAGAAAACTGCAAAAAGCCTTTTGATTGCGGTTTCTGGAATTATTGTACACGCAACTTACCTCAACCTAATGTGTTCGACCTCTACGGAACAGGCTTTTCTTTCGGCAAGAAGCTCGACTGCTATCGCAATGGAAACATTTCATTCGACAATCTGCAGGAAATGTCGTTTGACGGAATACGTGAAATGCAGATCGAAGCCGCTCTTACTGGAGGGGCTTTTATCAACCGCGAACGCATTCAACAGTTTCTCAACACACTATCTTATCCGCTCTATTTCCTCGATTTCGAAACCATGGAACCAGTAGTGCCCGAATTTAAGGGAACAAAGCCTTTCCAGCAGATTCCTTTCCAATATTCGCTGCATATCAAAGAGAGCGAGACGGCTTCATGTCAGCACAAGGAATTCCTCGCCGCAAGTGACGGCAGCGATCCACGGCGTTCGCTGGCGGAGCAGCTCTGCAAGGACATTCCCAAGGATGTCTGCACGCTGGCATATCACAAAAGCACCGAATTCAATATCATCAATAAACTGGCAGAAGACTTCCCGGACCTGGCCAGTCATCTTTTGAATATCAGCAATAACATCAAAGATCTACGCGACCCATTTAAGGATGGTCATTATTATGTGTCTGCCATGGGAAAGTCTTTCAGCATCAAAAGTGTGCTGCCGGCCATGTTCCCTAACGATCCGTCATTAAACTACCATAACCTTGACGAACGCGTGCAGAACGGCACCGAAGCGATGGATATATTCCCGAAGATCAAAGATATGCAACCGGAAGAAGCCGCCGCTACCCGCGAAGCATTGTTACGCTATTGCGAACTCGATACCTTGGCGCTGGTGAAGGTGCTGGAGAGGCTGGAGGAGGTGGCAGGGTAATCAAATACCGATAGAGTTTTGGCGTGCCTTAAATCAGATGGTAATTCTATTCTGATCAAGCAAGAACTCTATGAAATAACGGAATGCAGAAACAGTATTTCCCTTACCATAATCATTGGCATCTTTAGCAGCGGCTGTAATATCATTAACCACGTCTTCAAATGCTCTTTTGATAGCATTCAAATCTGTACATACATAAATTCCGGTTGGTATCCCACATGACAAGAGAAGTGCATCAAATTCATTGCGATTAAGTGCATTCAAATAGATATTACCCGACCTCTTTGTTCTACCATTTGTTACCAATTCATTTATCAGCCATGTCTCGAAGGCAGTTCTCCCTGGATTTGTTACAGTTGTTGGACCATGTGCTATTAGATAAGCATCTAATCTTGTTAAAAGATCATTTTTGTTAATTGTTTGCAAAGGCATACTTATAAGAATTGAATTGTTATAGTATTATTTATGTGTATTGATCCAGTCTTCCAAAGCTTGTCTATGGCGGTCATACCATTGTGAGCACAAAAAGTAGTCTTTTCCTTTTATCGTGACTGGTTTTTCATAATATCGTTTTTTATCAGCGGGGGCTACGTCTAAAACAGGGAAAACAATCCCGAATTGAACTTTGCTTTGGGCCTAATCTTGCAAATCAGTAATTATCTTTTGATGTTACTTTTGGACTGGTTTGCAAAACCCGCCTAAGATATTGAATGGCTAATTACCCCATTGGCTTACCGAATGCTTTGAAATAACAATCACACAACCGTTTGACACATCCAGCTATATCGGCCAAACTCCATGTTTTATGCCAACTGTAGTAAGCAAAACCAGTGCCACCGCCCGTTGATAGAAAAAGCCCAGTCCCATTAAAAAAATCTATCATCATAGATTCTATTTCTACTAGAGTAACATCATGGTATTTTAGTTTCATGATGCCCTCAATAGCAGAAACATGCCGATATTGGGGGTTTTCAGACATCTTTTCTACAATCATCTTTAGCCAAAACAAATACATTGACTGGATTCTGTTCTTCATCTTTGGTTCTCCTTCTTGAATAACATCCTGGAATACAATACTACCACCGAACAATTCCTCCAAAGTAAACCAAGAATGTGAGGAAAACTCATTCTCTAACTCTTTTTCAAAAGCTCTTAACCTTTCTTGTATATACATAGTAAATAAAGTTAATTATGATATCCAAATTGTTCCGTCGTCATCCATAAATTTCGGCTTCTCTTTCTTGATGCTTCCGTTGCCACACCAATCACATTTTGGAGGGTTGAAGATGCAATTGTCGCATAATTCGATAGATTTACCGCATTTTGCACAAACAATTCGTCCTGCGGAAGACCACCTTTCAAATGGACGACCGCAACCCTTACAAACATATTTCATTCTTACTAACATAACAAAGTCTTTGTATTGTCACATTACTATTAATTTCTACTATTATTTTATGAGTTTTTCCCTTTCACATCATTATTTGAGCCATTCATCAATTCATAATCAGTATCGTCTTTAATAATATCCATCTCTTTTCTAAGCTCGTCCAAGTTAATAACAACTGAGATTTTAGGGTTATCGCTGCTTATTTGGTTTTTATCTGTTGATATATTACTCTTTATCTTTGCTCCATTATGACTATTTATCGTCTGGCTAACCTGTTTAATTAAATCTGAGATCTTAGATAGTTCTGGCAGTTTGTTTTTTCCACCCCAATTATTAAGCGTCTGATGAATGGACTTGACATGGTCCAATGTAACATCTTTCATTCCGTCCACAAACATAGGCTCAATAGTAATGATCATTCCCTTACTAGTCCTAATATAATAATGAGTATACACTCGATATTCTTGCCCACAAACAACAACCCATACACTATATTTGCCATCTGAATCCGGCTTCAATATCAATTCATCAACTTGATCAAGCATTACAAACCCACCACGATTATCAATTAGCACCTTAGTTTTAGATATAATGCTTTTACACCAGTTATCAAACCATTCAGAGCCAAGCAATCCTTTTACAACACGTGGAGAAAGCCATACCTTATCTCCAGAAAGGCGATCTTGGGTACCTAACCTACTTTTAATAATCCTAACAATATCATTCCGTGTATAGATTTTCCACCCCATCATGTTCTGATAGGCCTTAGCGGGTTTGATGTATTTTGGAACTGACTTAGAGGCTGGTTGAATGATGTTTTGCATATTATTATGTATACCACTGGCATGACCTAACATGAATTCCACAAACTTCCTGAAAGCGCTTCTGCCGTTGTTCAATTGTTTTTCGGTTATAGAGCCATTGTTATTTTCAAAAGCCGAGTTGATAGCAATGTCGAAGTACTCCAATAAGCCTTTGATCAAAGTGGGACAAATAACGGCATTGTTTAAGAGTTCCTCAGCATTAGGAATTGCCGAGTATCCACCAGAATACAGTTTACGAAATAATGTGCGTAGATAAGAAGCATAGGAGCTGGAAACAGTTGGCTTATAACCTTTTCCTTCCAGCCAGCTTTTAAAGTCATCCAACAAAGTAAGCTTGCTCATATTTATATCTGTTTATTTGTGTCTATATACCTACTCTATCCGCTTTTCGGCTTCCGCGTTCTTTTTCGTTACAAAACTAATAATCTTTTCCATACGATAAACCGCTCGAACTCATTTTTTCATTTCGAAGCTTCTTCTCAAACCGTTCTCGTGATACGAGGCGGCCTCGAAGATTTCATTCTAACCAACCATCTGGTGTAGTTCATCACCATCTCTCTTGCCTTTCTGATTTCACTTTCCAATACCTTTTCAGGGACAAGATAATACTTGATGGTGTTCCCATCAATATAGGCATAGGCATACACCTTACCCTCCGAAAACAACTTGTCTGGAAACTTTGCTTTGTCCCAAAAGTCAGAAAATTTCTGTTCCTGCAACGACATCAATTTATATTGGTATACCGTCTCGCCATCGGTGAGCTGTTCGTACCAATTAAGTCCTTCAAGAACAATTTCGTAGGTTTCGTCACCGATGGAACGCAGCAGCTTTTGGAATTTAGCCTTTGTAATGGTTTGCTTTTCCATAATAATGTTTTATGTATGGTTGCCTTAAGGCAGAGGAGTAATGCTATTGCAAAAAAATCATACTTACAATTCTATCTCATCCGCCTTCTCACGCAGGCGATGGGCAATAATGGGCGAACTCATTCCATAGTCGTTGGCCTCCATCCAATGGCCGATGACTGCTTCCAATGGAACACCTTTCAAGTAAGATCGTATTAAGGACTCTACCTCTTCTTGGGTGAACTCGCGGTTGCGCTTGCCGAAGCCGTAACCCACAACTCCGCATAACAAATCTTCCAATAACCGGGACATCTTTTTTATTTTTAGTTTCACATAGTTTTTTCTACTGCAAAGTAACGAGAAAAAGGAATACGCACGACGCCAAAAGGAAAATAGTTTGCGACTCTATATGTCACAAAAATAAGACCCTCGGTCACCCAAGGGTCTTATTTTACTGTTTACTAACTTATTTAGTACTCGTCCTCGTTAAAAAAGAAATCGTCCTTCGATGGATAATCGGGCCAGAGGTCTTCGATGCGTTCGTAGATCTCACCCTCGTCTTCGATTTCCTGAAGGTTCTCGATGATCTCTTCCTGAGCACCCGTACGCAAAGCCCAATCCAACAGCTCGTCACGGGTTGCCGGCCACGGGGCGTCTTCCAATTTTGAGGCTAATTCTAATGTCCAATACATTGTATTTCCTGTTTTTGTGTTACTCTATTTTGAGGGCGCAAAAGTACAAGTATTTTCTCAACTGGCAAGGGGTTTTGATTCTAAAATATAGTTGAATTATTTATTTGATTCCCAGTTATTTTCATCAATTTTGTCTAAAAAGCCAAAAAATCTTGCCAAAACAAAGAAGTAATCCGACAAGCGATTCAGGTACTTCAAATCGAGCGCATCGATGGGATGCTGCGACGCCAAACGCCAACCCTGACGCTCGGCACGACGGCACACCGTGCGGCACACATGGGCATGACTCGCCTTGATATTGCCACCAGGGATGACAAAGCTCCTCAATTCGGGCAACTGCTCGTTCATCACGTCGATTTCGTGCTCCAAATAGGCCACATCATCAGGAGCCAACACAGGGATCATCTTCTTGACCTCGGAGTTTTCGTCCAAGGCGAAATGCGACTCAATGGTGAACAACTTGTTCTGTACAGTGTCCAAGACGGTCTTCATCTCAGCTGTAACGCCTTCCTGGTCGTAAAGCACCCCGATGAAAGCACTCAGCTCATCGACCGTGCCGTATGCTTCCACCCTGTCGTCAAATTTTGCGACGCGCAATCCTCCAATCAACGAGGTCTTGCCTTCGTCACCAGTTTTAGTGTAGGTAATATTCTTCATATTTGTCGTTTTCTGTCGGGCCTTTCGACAGGCTCAAGGACCCTTAACTTCACTATTAAAACAAGGTCCCTGAGCTCGTCGAAGGGCCGTTTTATCATTAATATTTCAATACAAAATCCTGTTTTTCAATGCCTTCACGGAAGAAAACAATGCCAACTGAATACAAGTCCATGCTCAAGGTGACGTCTTCGTCGGCGATAATGGCTTCCCAAGCTTCCTCAGTGCGACCCGAATGATGGATTCCCTCAAAAATGAGCACCGTCTCCTCGTTGGCTTGAGCGTATGCTTCCTCAAGTTTGTTCCATGTGTCCTCGCCAAAGTCATTTAACCCAAAAAACACATAATCGAGACTCAGCCGCTCCAATTGTTCCTGCTCAGGTTTGTCACGACGCAACAGGTTGACGTTGACCACACCCATTGAGTACATGGTTTCAAGGAAATCGGCCGAGTGGTCGAGATAGACCTTGGTTTGCAAGTTACCCAAAGCCAGTGCCGTAGTATTGAGTGCCGAGAGTGTGCCAAACGACACCACAGCCTCGGGCTCAAGATAGTTAACCAAACGATAGAGCAATCGCGCTTCTTTCCGTCGCGAACGAGTGGCATATCTCTTTCCGTCCAACAAGCGACTGATTCTCAGCATGGTGTCATAATCAATATTGGGGCCTTTGTCGTACAAGACTTTGGTCATAAAGTCGTACACAAAGGGCGAATGCACCTTATATTTGCTCTTGCGTCGGAACAAGTATTTAAGATAACTCGTCAACATAACTCAATCGTATTGGACTTTTTGAAGATAAAACACCGAGCGCTTGGCTTGGGGCTGGGTGCTGTTCTGGATAATCTGCGAACCATAGATGAGAAAACGGTTACCGTACCATTTCGTCATTTGCGCGAAATACTCATCCTCCACATAGTCGCCGCCATGAGTTGGAGCCAACTTTTCGCTCTGTTGGTTCATCAAGACTTGGGCGTCTTTGTCGAAAGCAGTATATCTCAAGTTGTTATGGTATGGCGAGGCCACCACCAACTCGTCGTAGCAAACACCCTCAGAGGCATGGGGAAAGAGCTCGTAGGTAAGCTCGTTGTCAAACTTCACTGACTGCTGCCACTTCAGGTGTCCCTCATGGTCGAAGGCCAACAGCACCTCACTGAAGAAGTCGTAGCCATCGAAAATGGTATAGGTGTATGGATAGCCACCATAATAGCCGTAATATCCATAGCTCATGCGAGTCTCGGTGTGGTAATACGGCATGAAGGCCTCAACTGCAAACACGGTCAGGTCACCGAAATCGGTCAGTCGTGGCGTCAGGAACTGGAATGCGATCTCGGCTTTTGTGGCTTTTTGGTTTTTGCTGAGTTTCAGCTTCTCTTCACGCAAGCGCACTCGGTCGGAGGAGGTCAAGGCGTGTTCGATCTCGGGCATGTCCTTGAAGAGGTACACATGGCTATCGGGCGTTCCCCCTACAAAACGCATCCACACCACGCCAACGCTCTCCTTATCGAAGTTCTCGGTCACACCCTCAAGGTTAACCTTACGGCCAGTCTCACGCTCCAAAGTGCCTATGACTACAAGGTTTCGGCTCTCGTCAAAACGAAACACCATACGACCCAAGGCCGCATTAGTGATATTGTCGTAGCGATAGCTCCCTTGAAGATTTCCCGTGGGCGAATACACCTTAAACGAAGTGCTGACATAGTGCTTGTTTTCAAACTCTTTGGCCGCCACCACAAAACAATGTTCCTTTGGGAAAGCCTCGGTTTGGAACAAAACGAAGCTACCTGAGGAAGGCGTCACGGTGCGGAATGAGTTGTTGCCCAAGTCATAAAAATACAAGACGCCATTGCCGCTTTTGTTGTTGAGTGTCATCATCATCGTGCCGTCAACCACATCCACCGACAATGGCACCGACTTCTCAGGCCACTTGTTCCAAAAGGTCTGGTAACTCTTTTCCTCCCGATTGAAGCTCACGACAAGGAAATCAAGGGTGTCAGCTGCTTTTTTGTTACCGTCGTTGGCAAAGAGAAAGGCGGCATGATGGCCGTCGCTGTCAGCATCGATGAACTTGAGCTTATCAGGCAAAGGAATCAAGTCGCTGCGGGTCTCGTAGAGGCTGCTGTCGAGGCAAGCGAAGTTCCACAGGCGGTGCTTCTGCTTGTCGGTCTTGTCGGTCTCATAGACCATGATGCCCTCAGCGTCGCCAAGGGTTTGGAAATGGCAACCTTGCTCCTTGTTCCAACGGTTCACCTCATAGCGCACAGGTTCCACCTGCTGGGCCGAGACCCAAGTGGTAAGAAACAGAAGTGCTATGAGGAGGAGTTTTTTCATTTTGTTGTCACTACCCGTCATTGCGAGGAGGAACGACGAAGCAATCCAGGAGGTAAGCTTGTTGTCTGGATTGACTTCGTCGAATCTGCGATTTGCTTCGTTCCTCGCAATGACGCTATCGCGTCTGTATTAGAACTTCACGAACTTCGAAACTGCCGTGCTGCCATTGGCATAGCGGAAGTTGACGAAATAGACACCGCTCTCAAGTTCGCTCACGTTGAGTTGGGCGTTGCCAGCTGCAACATTCACCATGCTCACCTTGCGGCCAGTCATGTCGAAGACACTGACTTGAGCATCGCTGTCAAGCACAAACGACACCTGTTCGTTGGCGGGATTGGGATAGAGGCTAACCATCGTTGCCTCGTTCTCATTGACACCGACCATGTCTTGGCCAATCACTCTAACATAGTCGATTTCCCATGAAGCGGCGGCCTCATCGTTGCTAGTGTAGATGAAAGCAATGTAGAAGCTATGACTGGCAACGATATCAGCAACATCGAATACGCCAGACTCAACCCATTCATAGTTGCCTGTCGAATAATCGAAAGCATCGGTGATGTCTTCCCATTCAAAATCGCTGGGGTCGCTAATGCCGTCGTAATCAGTAGAGATGGCCACGCGCAGCGGGTCGCCGTCGAACTTCATGGCTGTGCTGAAATCAACCCAAATCTCGTTAAAGCTTATTCCATTCGGGATCTCAGCAAAGCCAATCAGCCAGTCTTCATTTTGATGGGCAGCACCCTCAGCATAGCCGTTCATGTTGGCATAAGTCGTGCCTTGATGTGTGCCTTGATGCCATTCCTGATCGCCGTATGCATTGTAAGCCGTGAACACGCCGAGACCATCATCGAAGTCTTCATAAAGCAGAACGTAGACTTCTTCTGTCGTGGCAGTTGCCGTAGGATAGCTACCATCAGTTTTGTAGTCGATGTTGGCGCCGCTGTTGGTATAGGGGAAGATGGCAAAATGATAGGTGGTGTTGGGCTGTAAGCCTTCGAAAACGATGCCATTGATGCCATAAGGCACATTCTTGGCGAGGTCGCTATCGGGAACAGGAGTGCCGTCGACAGGAACTGTAATGCTACCCGTGGAGGCCAAAACCAAATACTTGGAAGGCAATTGAGCACCAATGGCATCCTCCCACACGACATAGGCGTCAACACCATCTGCCAGAGCCGTGAATTGGGTCGGATAGTTGCTCGGCTCAGGATCGGGCGTAGTGCCACCTCCGGCTTTGTAGAAGCTGACACGCGTGTCAATGTTGGAAGCCTCGGCATAGCAGCTGAACAAAGGAGCATTGTTTTGGGTATTCGGGTTGAAACGCATGTTATTGCGCTCGTTTTCACCTTGTGCGACGACCTCAGCCGTGCCATCGGCATTGAAGGCGATGTCCCATTGACCGTTGGCATCAAGCGTGGTCTGCGTCTTCAGGTTGTTGCTACTGCTGCTTGCGGCATACAGATAACCACCTTTGACTTCATCGAAGAGGGTCCATGCACCAGCATTGCCGCCGAGGGTGATTTGGAACACGTCAGTTTCGCTTGTGGGATCTGTTCCAGGAGTAACGGTAATGGCATCACCATTTTCGCTCACAACCACAGCGTGACGATTGTTTGTCTTCTGGTAACCCATAGCAAGAACGCCCAGGTCGTCGTGATGGGCCACGATAAGATAGTTGGCTCCTGCCTCAAGCCCTGAGGCGGAAGTGACCTTTGTGTAGGTCGTCTGGGCAAAGCCGCTCACCGAAAGGAGCAGCATAGCCACTAATGAGAATAAAACTTTTTTCATTTTCGTTCGTTTTTATGTTAGACAATTAGTTGAATTTCAAGATTTAGGTCGGGCCTTCGACGGGCTCAGGCACCTTCAAGGCCATAAAAGCCAAGGTCCCTGAGCCCGTCGAAGGGCCGGTTTTATAAGTCAAGTGTCTCTACCTGCTCCACAGATTTGATCTCGGGGATGACTTTTTTCATCACAGATTCGATGCCGTTTTTGAGGGTCATTTTGCTATGCGGACAGTTGCCACAAGCACCTGTGAGTTCCACGATGACGGTGTTGTCGTCGGTAAGTTCCACGAAATTGACATCACCCCCATCCTGTTGGAGGTAGGGACGCACCTGCTCGAGGACATTCTTGACTTTTCTGAGGATGGTTTCCTTATCCATATCCATATCTATGTCTGTTTCTTTTTATTGCGCAGGGACTTACGTCGCATGCTTATTAGCTATCGCCCCTATGGGGCTAAATTCATCATCCTTTTTTGATAATTTCTTGTGCAATCTTGTCGAAAGCCTTGGTGACCGGTGAGTCGGCATCAAGGGCGAGCGGCGTACCGGCGTCGCCACATTCGGCAATCTTCTCCGTAATCGGGATTTGACCCAGAAGCGGAACACCAAGTTGCTCGGCAAATTCCTTGCCTGTCTCCTTGCCGAAGATGTAGTATTTCTTATCGGGCATGTCGGAAGGCGTGAAATAGGCCATGTTTTCCACCAAACCATAGATCGGTATCTGCAGGGCTTCTTCCTTAAACATCATCGCGGCACGCAGCACATCGGCAAAGGCAACCTTTTGCGGAGTGGTAACGATGAGGGCACCCGACACGTTGTATTGTTGAGCCAAGGTCAGCTGAATGTCGCCCGTCCCAGGAGGCATGTCGACGACCATCCAATCCAATTCACCCCAAAGGGTGTCGTTCATCAGCTGGTTCAAGGCACTGTTGGCCATGGGACCACGCCAGATGAGTGGACGGTCGGCATCAACAAAACTTCCAATACTCATCAACTTGATGCTGTATCGCTCGATGGGTACCATCACGGTCTTGCCATCTTTCTCGAAGGCGGCGGGCTGCTCATCGCCAAGGCCGAACATCATCGGGACAGAAGGGCCATAGATATCGGCATCAATCAAACCCACGCGTTGGTTGGCGCGTGCCAAGGCAATGGCGAGATTAGCCGCCACCGTCGACTTGCCGACACCACCCTTACCTGAAGCCACAGCGATGATATGCTTCACCTTCGAAAGGGCCGTCTTCTCCTCCACCACCTTGATTTCAATCTCGACATCGCCAAACACCTCAGTCAACGTGCGCTTTGCACCATTCACCAAGATTTCGTTTTTCGGGTCGTTGGCATGTTCCATGACAAGGTCGAAACGGATGGAATTGTCTCTAACCATCAGGTTTTCAACCATATTCAATGCGATGATATTATCCCCCTTGGGGAAGTAGATGACGTCTTTCAGGACTTCTATAACGTTTTCTTTATTTAGCATGATTTTAAATAATTAACGCTGCAAAGTTAATAAATAGTTTAGAGTTTAAGGGGGTGGAGTGAGAGTTTTTTTGTTAGTGGGCAATAGTGATACGCTTTGAGACGATTCCGCTCTCCGTTTTTACGCGCAGCAGATAGAGGCCTTCGGGCCTATCCAGCAAATCGACCGTCGTTTGATGGCCATTGACTTCTTGTTGCAAAACACACTGTCCCAAAGTATTATATACCGACACGGACAACATGTTTTCGCATTCGATAGTCACCGACCCTGAAGTGGGATTGGGATAGATATTGGCCTGAATGGCGTTCTCATCCATGCCAGTGGGCGAGTAATAGACGTGCAACTCGAAGACATTAGACTGATAATGGCGATTGGCCGGCGCAGAGGTGCAGTCCAAATCGCGGTAATAGGCATAAAGTCGATAATAATAGTCACCTTCCTGAATCAAGGAATTGTCGGTATAATTGGTGGCGGAAGAACCCATTAATTTGATCCGATGGTATTCCCCATCCTCACCTTCTTTTCTAAAGAGATAATAACCAGCAAGGCCATCGTTGGGTTGTGGCGTTTTCCAAAGCAGTTTGATTTTTTGATTGGAAGCGATTTCGAAATCCAAGTCGCGAGGCGGGTAGCAAGGACCTGCGGTGGCGCATGATTCGTTGGAATATTCACCGCTATCGCCGCCTTCGCAAAGCACGCCAACGCGATAGCAGTGACCGCCCTGCTCGACGGTCTCGTCCAGTAAGGTGGTGCCTGATGGCACAAGACGATAGAGCATGTCGTCACGATAGAGTGTGTATCCATAGCCCAGATGTTCTACCGCATCCCAAGTAAGCAGGATGGCATCGCCTTGGGCAGTGGCAACCAAGTTTTGAGGAACTTCGCAAGTCATCTCGTTGCCGCAGCTGTTGTTGGTTTCGAAGAAAACGCCCGCAGCCAAGTCGTCAGATGAGCCTGAATAGGAATACACGGTCTGTCCGTTCGCGTCCTTGATGACAAAAGCCATCTGGCTGACCGTTTCCTCAGGTGCCGTCCAGCCAAAGCTGATACGTCCCAAAGGCAAAGCAGGCTCGACCTGCATCGCCGACGCGTTGGTGGTGGTCATGCTGGTGATTTCGCGACCCGTGGGCGAATACACCGTGATGATGCCGCCCTTCCAGCCCTGATTCTCGTTGGAAGTCATGATGACCCGCCAGTCGCAAGAAGGCCCAACCGCGACTTTCATGATGTTGGCATGTTTGCCGACGCGACCATTGGCGACGACATACACGGCATAGTGGAACACATCATAACGAGGCACGCCTGCATCTTCAAATTCAAGCGTCGCACCTGGCGCAACATCGGTCATAGTTGCAATGACTTCATTGTCGCGTAGCACAACGACCTGTTCGATGGTTTCCAAGGCCGTGCCGTCCAAAGTCGTTGTGGGGTTGGTCCAAGTGAGCTGCACTTTAAGGTCGGTGTCGGAAATGGGAACCGCCGTGAAATCGACAGGGAGAGAGGGAGTCTGGTTGTAGACTTCGGCGGGTACGAAATTGAACATGGCGTCGGCAGGGTTGGTGTAAGGCGCATCATCGATGAGGTACCAACCGTCACTGCCACCGCCCCAACCCAAGTTAAAGTGGAACATGTCGTTGTCATCGTAACCGTCGCACACAAAGGCATGGCAGCCGCCATTGTCGCAGCCACCGTAATACATCGGCCAGCCCATGTCGAACTGCTCGCGTACCATGGCTTTCCATGTCTCCGTCTCAAAGTCATTGCGCCTCAATTGCACGATGGCATCGCAATAGTTGAAATAGGTATGCATCACACCAGGTATGGGGCCCGAGGCACCGCCACTGCCATCAGGGCCGTAGCCCATGTCGATGGTGACACCACAGTGGAAGCACAACGTACCCGTGGCCAGTTTCTCAGCCTCTGACGAATTGTTGTTAAGCACATTGGGCATGTTGTCCCAGTCGTAAGTGGTATTGCCGAAGTCGGCACAGATTTGACCATAATCACTATGATAGTAACAATGGTCTCCGATGCCTTGGGCGGGATAGGCCCAAAAGCGCATCAGCTGCGACATGGCTGTGGCGAGGCAGCCCACGATGGCGTGACCGCCCGATCCGGCAGGGTCTTCGGGGCAACAGTAATTGTATGGATAGGTCTGATTCCACTGGGTCTGGCAAAAATAGCCCGTACCACGACTGTGGCGAGGGATCAGCCGTCCATGCTGAAGCACGGAGTTCCATTCCGCTGCCACTTCAGGAGTGGCCACAGCATGACGAAGCCGCAGCATGCACTCAGCAACGCCATCCAAATAATACACCAGCGCTGGCGGGATGTTGGCAGCATCGAAAGCCGACTGGTCAGAATAGCCGATGACGGGACGATGGGCATCGTCGCCTGCAATGATAACGAAACTGTGTTCTCCGATATTGAAGACATAGAAAGCCTCGTCGGAACCCGTGTAAACCAACTCGGGCATGGCGCGTTCAGCGATGAATTGCGTCGTGGCAAATTTCTGTGCCGCAACCAAGGCAACACTACGGTCAATGGGTCTAGCATGTAATGCCAGCGTACTGACTATCAGCAAGCTGACAAACAAAAAGTACTTTTTCATTTTAGGACAATTATACTAACTGCCTGCAAATGTAGTATTAATTTCTTAAAAATTCCGATACCTCTTTATTAAATGCCACAGCATTTTTGTTGGCCACAAAATGGTCGCCTTTGATAATGCTCAACCGTGCATTTGGTAAACTCTTGTAAATAAGTCGGGTATGTTTTTCCTTAATCATGTCCTTTGTGCCGGCCACGACCAAAACGGGCATCATAAGTCGGGCCAAGGCCGCAGGGTCGATGTGTGGCTCGTTGACCATCAAGCCAAGCATTTCGGTATTTTGTTTGGCTTCCTCGGACTTCTTCGAAAACAATCTGGCGATACGGTAGCCGATTTCAATGGGCCATTGGTAGCGAGCCTTCACGCCCGAGGGGAAAAGATTGGCACCATTTAGGATCAACTTTTCCACCCGCTCGGGATACTTTAAGGCAAAGGTCAGCGCAATATTGCCTCCATCGGAGAAGCCCAAAAGGATGGCTTGATCGATACCATTCTCATCCATGAAATCATGCAAGTCCTCGGCAAACTGGACAATGGTGAAAGGCTTCTCCCCTCGCGGTGACTGCCCATGACCACGTGTGTCTAAGGCAATGACGCGATAATCCGCCGAAAAACAATCTATCTGATGCTCAAAATAACTACCATCCTCCCCATTGCCATGGAGGAGGATGAGCGGCTTGCCTCGACCTTTTTCAACAAAATGAAGGGAAATGTCGGTCGGAATGCTCATACTATGTTAGAGGAAGAAGAGACCTTCCAGACCATAACCACCTATAACCATAAATGTTCCAATTGTCACTATTATCGTCCAAATCACTGCACCTATGATACCCAGAATCTTGGCCACGGTCAGCTTAGAAGTGCCAGAATATGCACTGAAATTGCCCTTTATTTTATTCCAACCCACGATACCTAGCGCCATACCCACGATACTTATTGCCAGACCAGTTATTGCCAACATACTGAGAAATCCATACAAATCCTCATCATCGCCTATTATGTAAAACAATAACAACAGCCCCATTCCAATGATGCTGCAAACCATCGCCCCTGTGCCATAAGGCGCCTTCATCTTTGGTCCTTGGGTATAGGTAGGAGCCTGATACGGAGCATTTTCCACAATACGAGTGGGGCGTTCTATCTTACCGCCGCAATGCCCACAAAACCTACTACCAGCTTCAATAACGCCTCCACAATAGGGGCATTTTTCCTTTGTCGAAGTTGAGGAAGCAACGTTATTATCATACATTTCATTCATGGTTCTTTGTTTTTAATGACGTTATTATTCGCCTGCAAATATAGGAATTATTCTTTTTGAAATACAAACGGCTCTTTTTTATTTCATCCATCCAAGACGTTCCTCGTCCGAAAACTTCTCAATGGCATATCGCAGCATTGTCCGCGGCATAGTCTGATAATGGATGGAGAGCCAATCTCTCAGCCGTTGCTCATCACGTTTGCCTGCTTCGCGTAGCAGCCAACCGACGGCTTTTTGAAGGAGATCGTGAAGCGGTTGGGGCTTGGCCAAGAAAAAGTCGGCAATGGCGTAGGTGTCGTCCAACTCGCCGTGACGCAAAAACTGCATCGTACTCACCATGCCGATGCGCTGTTCCCAAATCGTTTTGCCGTCACGAGCAAGATCGTAAAGCAAGGTTCTGTCCTTGTCCAAAAGCCAGGTACCGAGCAACTCATAGCACGACAGGTCAACCAAATCCCAATTGTTAATGAAATCGGTATGTGCCAGATAAAAGTCGATGCACCGTTGTTGCACAGATTGGTCTTTCTTGGCGTGCTTAAAGACCTGCACCAGGGTCAGCAGGGCGGCCAGGCGCATCTCATGGTACCCGTCACGGATGCATGTTTCCAAGTCATCAAAAGTGGTCTCAGCCCAACATTGCTTCACCACTTCACGGATGACTGGCACCTTGATGCCCAAAAACCTATCACCTTCGCCGTATTGTCCCTTCCCCGTCTTGAAGAAACGGGCGAGATTGACCGCCTGATTAGGATCTTGGCGCATCATGATTTCACTATACAATTTGCAACTCATAGTCGTTTGAATTATAGGATTGTCAGAAGCAGGCACAAATTTAGAAAGTTTTTCCTAAAAGCCACTCATTTGACGCGATTTTCATTATCTTTGCACCCAGAAAATTAAACCTTTAAATAGATGAAAAAGCTTTCCATCCTTCTTTTCTTGGCCATGAGCACACTTTTCGCCATGGCCCAAAACGGTCGCATCGACTTGCGCAGCACCTCCTCGGCCGAGATCACGCATAGCGACTTCACCTCGCTTCGTGCCACGTTCAGCTACGGCTCCATTGAGAGCATGGAAGTGGCCACCGAAAGAGGCACCTTCTCCGAAATCGCCATCGAAGGCACCTACGCCTCTGGCGAGATCGGCACGCCCGAACTGCCTGCCTCACACCAACTATTGGCCGTGCCTTTTGGCGCCACTCCTCGTGTCAATGTAATCAATTACACGAGCACCGATTACCGCCTCTCCGACTATGGCATCAACACCATCATGCCGCACCAGCCTTCGGTTCGCAAGGACCAGAACCCTGACGATGTGGCATTCGTCTACAACGCCGCAGCCTACCAAACCCGAAGCCTCGCCACGGCTCCCCAAGCCAGCATCGAGGTGCAAGGCACGATGCGCGGTATCCGTATTGGTTCGTTGGTCATCAACCCCGTAAGCTACAACCCCACCACCAACACCTTGCGCGTGTTCAACAACATCGAGGTGGAAGTCAACTTCGAGGGTGCCGATCAGGAAGAGACCGAACGTATGCTGTTGAATACCTACAGTCCTTATTTCGACATCGTCTACAAACAGATGTTCAACTACCGCCAAATTATGGATGTGTATGACGACCACCCGGACCTGATGGCCTACCCCGTCCACATGATCGTCATTACGCCCGAAAACTACATCTCCACGTTGCAGCCTTGGCTCAACTGGAAGATCCAAAAAGGCTTTGACGTGAACGTGGTGACCACTGCACAAGCAGGAGGCAATTATACTGCCATCAAGACTTACGTGCAGAACCTTTACTCACAAGGCGTCAGCCAGGGTGCCACACCTACATTCCTCGTCCTTGTCGGCGACGTAGCCCAAGTGCCTAACACCACCGGCAATTCCACACAAAAAGTAACCGACCTCTATTACGGTTCCGTTGACGGCGACTATTTCCCCGACATGTTCTACAGCCGTATGTCGGCAGAGAACACAAACCAACTCACCGCCATCATCAACAAGATCCTGCAATACGAGCAATACACCATGCCCGACCCGAGCTACCTGAACAACGTTACCCTTATCGCTGGTTGGGACAGCTATTGGAATGCACGCATTGGTCGACCCACCATCAATTATGCCACCACTTATTATTATAACACCGCACATGGTTTTAACCAGGTAAATAGTTATCTCCAACAAGGTCAATACGCGGGCTGTTACAACACCCTTAACACGGGCGTCGGCTTCATTAACTATACCGCTCATGGTGGCGAGACCAGCTGGTCCGATCCGCAATTCACGGTCTCCAACGTCAACGCCTTGACCAATACCAACAAATATTTCTTGGCTATGGGCAACTGCTGCCTGACTGGCAATTTCGGCTACAATCAGCCATGTTTCGGCGAAGCTATGATTCGTGGTGAAAACAAAGCAGCCTATTCCTATATCGGTTCCTGCCCAGTGACTTACTGGTATGAAGACTACTATTTCGGCGTTGGCGCCACTAACGTCTTCAGCCAAACTCCCACACTGGAAAACACCGCCACAGGCGTATACGACGGCATCTGGATGGACGACACCTATCATACCGTTTCGTCCATCGTCTTCCTTGGCAACCTCGCCGTTTGTTATGCCAGTACTGGTGGCTATCAAACCAGTTCCAATCCCACCTACTATTGGCAAGCCTATCACGTGCTTGGTGATGGTTCCATCATGCCTTATCGCGTGAATCCCACGCCCAATACGGTCAGCCACGCCAGCACCTTCCCTGCCGGTGCCACTTCCTTCCAAGTGAGCGCACAACCTGACTCGTATGTGGCCATCTCACAAAACAACGTGCTGAAAGGTGTGGCTCTGGTTCCAGCCTCCGGCTCCGTTTACGTGCCGGTGAGCGGCGTCACCGCAGGCCAAGTGCGTATCGTCGTCACCAAGCCGCAACGCCAGCCTTACATCCAAGACATCAACGTGGGCAACCCCCAGACCTATACCATCACCGTGTCGGCCAATCCGACCAATGGTGGCACCGTTACGGGTGGAGGCACCTACAACGAAGGCACCTACTGCTCCGTCTTTGCTACGCCCAACAGTGGCTATGAGTTCGTCAACTGGACCGAGAATGGCAACGTGGTCTCCAACCAAGCCAGCTACACCTTCATGGTGAGTGGCAACCGCAACCTCGTGGCCAACTTCCAGGAGCAAATCCAATACTACAGCATCCGCTTGTCAGCCAACCCGACCAACGGCGGCACCCTCACTGGTGGCGGCAGCTACCAACAAGGTCAGACTTGCACCGTGAACGCCACGCCCAACACTGGGTTCACCTTCACCAACTGGACTGAAGGCGGCAATGTGGTCAGTACTAACGCCAGCTACACCTTCATCGTGGATAGCAACCGTAACCTAATAGCCAACTTCGCATCACAGCCGCAGAACTTCACCATCACCGTCTCGGCCGATCCTGCCAACGGCGGCACCGTCACAGGTGGCGGCACCTACCAACAAGGTCAGAGCTGCACCTTAAATGCCACACCTGCCACGGGTTACACCTTTATTAATTGGACCAAAAATGGCCAGCAGGTCAGCACTAATGCCAGCTACACCTTCACCGTCACCGAATCGGCTGCTTATGTGGCACACTTCCAACTGCAGAGCTTCACCATCAGTCTGTCGGCCAATCCTTCCAACGCAGGTACTGTATCGGGCGCTGGCACCTATAATTATGGCGCCTCCTGTACCGTCACCGCTACCCCATTCCAAAGATACATCTTCGACAGCTGGACCGAAAACGGCGTCGTGGTCTCCACCGAAGCAAGCTACACCTTCACCGTGACTTCAAACCGCACCTTGGTGGCCAACTTTGGCATGCCTATGGTTGAAATCACGGCCTCGGTCGATCCTGCCGAAGCAGCCACCGTCAGCGGAGCTGGTACTTACGAATACGGTGCCACGGTCACTTTGACTCTTGCCCGCAACGAAGACTGGGCCTTCCAAAACTGGACCGAAGCCGGTGTGGTGGTGTCGGACGAGATGACCTACACCTTCGTCGCCACCGAAAACCGCGACCTCGTGGCCCACTTCTTGCACACCGAAGGCATCGGCGAGCAAGGTGGCCAAACCTTGATTTACCCCAATCCCGTCAACGACAAGCTGACCATTGAGGCTCAAGAGGCCATCAACACCGTGGAAATCTACAACCTCATGGGTGCGCTGGTATACAGCCAGAAAGACTGCGGCAACAAGGTGGAAATCCACACTGCCGACCTGCATTCTGGTATCTATTTTATCCGCATGACATCCAACAAGGTGTCGGAAACCAGAAGGTTTGTGAAGGAATGAGATAGGATAAAAAAACGGGGCGATGATGATCATCGCCCCGTTTTTTTTTATTCAATCCAATATACGTATTTCTCTTTGCGCGGGGCGGCCTCAGGATAGTCGCCCTTCATATAACCCAACACGCAGTTGCCGATACCGATGTATCTCTCGGGGTCGATGCCGTGGGCTTTCAGCAGTTCCTTGCCTTCATCAATCATGAAAACCTCACGAGCGCGATGCACCCAACAACAGCCCAAGCCTTTGGCATGAGCCGCATTGAGCAGATTTCCCATCACAAGGGCGCCGTCTTCCCTCCAAGTTAACACTGTGCTGTCGGCCAAGACCACCAACACCACTGGAGCGCCAAAGAAAGGATCGAAGTCGTCGCGACCGATGACGACAGAGTTGAGCCGACTCAACGTGTCGCGCACCTCTCGGTTAGTGACGGCAAGGATGATGGCACTCTGGCGGTTTTTGCCCGAAGGGGCGTTCATGCCCGCCTTGAGGATGTCCTCAATCACTTCTTTGGACGGCATTTCGTCGGTATAGCTACGCACACTGCGGCGTGTCATCAGGTCGTGAAGGGTAGTTTCCATAGTTTTTCTGCGTTTGAGGCGGCAAAGGTACACAATAATTTTGCAATTTTGCAGCCCGAAACCGTTTTAGATGCAAAAAGTCAAGAGATATGTCCTACCCATCGCCATCGTCTTGGGGCTGTTGCTGCACGACTATTGTGCCGCCTTCAGCGTGGTGGTGCCTTACATTATCTTCACCATCATCCTGTTGACATTCACTGCGGTTGACATTCGCAAACTGCGTTTCAAGCCCTTGTTCATTTGGATCATCCTCTTTCAGGTGGTGGTGAGCTTAGGCGGCTATGCTTTGCTGAAGGCTTTGCACGTCAACGAAATCATCGCAGAGGGCATCCTTATCGGCGTGCTTTGTCCCGTGGCGGCATCGGTAGCCGTGGTAAGCACCATGCTGGGTGCCGACCGCAACACGGTGACATCGTTTACCGTCATCGGCAACCTGGTCGTTTCCATTGTAGCGCCCATCTATTTCTCTTTCATCGGAGTCAACCAGGACTTGCCATTTTTCACCTCGTTTTTACAAATCCTGAGACGCGTCGGCTTGGTCATCGGATTGCCCTTCTTCGTGGCCTTGGCCTTACAGCTCTTGTGGCCTAAAGCCAACCATTTCATCAGCCGATATAAAGGTCTCGCCTTCTATCTTTGGGCCGTAGCCTTGTTCCTGACCTTGGGCCAAACCATCCATTTCATTTTCCTCAATGGTGAGGGCAACTGGCACAGCATCATCTGGCTCGGCGTCTCCGCCTTGCTGTTTTGCATCATTCAATTCGGATTGGGCAAATGGATCGGGCACAAATATGGCGACACCATCGCGGGCGGGCAGCTCCTCGGACAAAAGAATTCGGCCATGGGCATCTGGATGGCCAACCATTACCTCCATCCCTTGGCTTCGGTCTATTTGGCCTTCTATTCCGTCTTCCAGAACCTGTTCAACAGCTGGCAGATCTGGTATTATGGACGTGGGGCCAAAAGACGCGAGACGCGGGACTAAGGACCTACAGCTGGTCGTAAGGCATGGTGAGTATCACACGGCCTGCAGCCGGATCGCCCGACTCCAAACCTTTCTTGAACCAACGATAGCGCTGCTCTGAGGTGCCGTGAGTGAAAGTCTCAGGATTGGCATAGCCCTTAGCTTTCTTTTGAATATAATCATCACCTTTAGAAGGCATCATGTCAAGTGTCTTCCGGATTTCGTCGTCGCTAATCGACCCGAATCGCTCGTCCTCGAAATGAGCCCAACAACCTGCGTAGTAGTCGGCAAGCAATTCGATCCTTACGCTCCACTGTAAGAATTGTGGAGATTCCTTACCGTATCTATAAGCCATCTCATTCATCTTTTCCATTTCACCTCTGAGATATTCCACATGATGGCCCACCTCATGACCGATAATCTCGGCATAGACCAAATCACACACTTGGCCTTTGGCACTATAATGGGCAACCATCTGGTTGATATCGATGAAAACACACTCATCGGCAGAGCAATAAAATGGTCCGATGCATTTTGCCTGATGATGACCACATCCCGTGGTAACAGTATCGGAATAAAGCACCAATTTAGGCTGACGATAATAGCCGCCTACTTTCTCAAATTCCTCGCTCCAGAAGTCTTCTGTGCTGGCCAAAAACTGAGAGCACTTCGTGGCCATTTGCTCTTGTGTCTTGCTGTCGACCCAAGTTGAGGCGGTGCTTTGCACATCTTGCAGTATGGTACCCACGTTAGGGGCTTCCCCGCCCAAAAACCACACAATCAGTGCAATGATAATGCCGCCTATACCAATGCCGCCGCCCACTTTGGCTGCGGTGCCGCCTTTCTTGCGACGGTCGTCGACATTGGTGCTCATTCTACGTCCATCCAGTTTCATATTATCAGTATTTTGTTTGAGACTAAAGTATTTGTTGACACGAGTTCCGCTTTTGCGGAATGAAGGCGAGACGCGAGACACGAGAGTCCAATTCTCGTGATCCCGCGTCCCGCAGTCAAATGTCTGTAATTATAGGCTATTATAGGGAATGTCGAAAGTGTTGCCCTGGCTGACGTCACCCGTGCGGATGCCCTTCTTAAGCCAACGTGAACGCTGCTCCGAAGTGCCATGGGTGAAGGTTTCAGGCATGGTACGGCCATAGGCCTGCTTTTGCAGGTAGTCGTCACCGATCTTGGCGGCAGCGTCGAGGGCTTCCTCTATGTCGCCGTCTTCAAGCGAGCCATATCTCTTGTGGTCGTTGTGGGCCCATACGCCAGCGAAGAAGTCGGCCTGCAGTTCCAAGCGCACCGTGAGTTGGTTGGCTTCTGGCGAGTTTTGGCCGTATTCGGCTCTCTTTTGATGCACGGGGCCCAAGATGCCCAATTGGTTCTGCACGTGATGGCCAACCTCATGGGCGATAACGTAGGCGTAGGCAAAGTCTCCATCAGCGCCAATTTCCCGTTTCATGTTCTTGAAGAACTCAAGGTCGATGTAGACGGTTTCGTCGGCCGAGCAATAGAAAGGACCGCTGGCCGAGGTGGCATTGCCGCAACCTGATCTTACAGCATCGGAAAAGACATATAGTCTTGGAGGCTGATATGTTTTACCCATTTTTTGGAACTCAGCCGTCCAAACGTCTTCGGTTCCGGCCAAAACCTGGCTACAAAAGACCATCAATAGGCTGTCTTCTGCGGTCTGTTCGACATTATCGTCAACGACAGCACCACCACCCAAATTACTGAACATGCTCATATCTGGAGCCCGTCCGGTCAACAGCCAGATAAGTCCTGCGATAAGAATGCCGCCCAAGCCGATTCCCCCGGCTTTCACGGCACCGCCACCACCGCGGCCGTCAACCACGTTGGAGCTTTGTCTTCTACCATCCATTTTCATGATACAAACGTTTTTAGGGGTTAATAATGGCACAAAAATACACAAAAAAGGACACCCGTAACTCGCGGGTGTCCTTTTTTTTCACAAAGGCTGTGATTTTTCTTACTTCTTCACGAAGCGCAAAGTGGCGTTGCCGCAACGCAGCACGTAGAGGCCGTCGCTCAGTTCACTGATGCCGATCTCCTCGTTGGCGTTCACGTTGACCACCTTCACCAAGGCGCCCATCGTGTTGTAGATCTTGACTTCGCTGTTCGCTTCAAGACCCTCGATGCGGATGTAGTCGTTGGCGGGATTGGGATAGAGCACCAGCAGGCGTCCTTCGTTCTCACCCACGCCCGTGCTCTTGAAGAAGGCCACGAAGGTCATGTCGCCGGTCACGGTCACTTGGCGCGGGTTATCCGTGACGTTGTCCTGCCACTTGTCAAACAAGTAGCCGCTGTTCGGGAAGGCGGCAATGGTGGCCGTGCTGCCTGCCGTGTAGGTGCCCGAACCGATGGTCGTGCCTTCCGAGCTGTTGCACATCACGGTCAAGGAGAAGGTCTGCACCGGATTGGTCCCAAATTGTGCCACGTAGGTCTCATTCGCCGTCACGGTGATGCTGCGCGGGTTGTCGGCATTGCCGTCGCTCCAGCCGATGAAGTAGTAGCCCGTTAAAGGCGTGGCACTGATGTTGATGACAGTGCCTTCCAAGAACGTGCCGCCGCCTTCGACGGTGCCCATGGCCGGGTTGCCTGACACCACGGTGATGGTGTAGTTCTGCAAGGCTTCAAACTTGGCCGTGTAGGTGATATCGCCGGTCACCGTGACAGTGCGTGGGTTGTCGGCGTTGCCGTCGTCCCAGCTGACGAAACGGGCGCTGGGGCTCGGCGTGGCGCTGATTTGGATGACTGCACCCGAAGGATAGGTGCCGCCACCAGATACCGAGCCAAGCAGAGGATTCTCGGAGACCACGTTAACCGTGTACATGGTACCGCCGCCGCCAGTAATGAAGTAAGCCGTGTAGTTGGCATTGGCGTTCACTGTGATGGTGCGTGGGTTGGTGGTAAGGCCATCGCTCCAATGGCTGAAGATATAGCCCGTGTTGGCCGTGGCAGTGAGGGTGACCTCCGTGCCTTCGGGATAGGTGCCTCCGCCATCCACCGTACCGGCGCCAGCGGGATTCACATCAGTGGTGATGGTATATGAAGCGGGGGCGGCTTCCTGCTCAATGCGCACATCATCAATATACCATTCGTGTGCATAAGTACCTAAGTATTTGAAAGCAAGTTGGATTTCTTGGTCTCGAAAGTCGGAGAGGTCGATCTCTACCGTCTTCCATTCATCAGAAACCATCTCATAGGGTTGGCTCCAAACTTCATACGTATCATTGCTAGTAACCACGATAACGCCTTCATACCCATAGTCATCTGGATCACCTTCATAGGTCTCAAAGGTCAGCTTGACGGGACCACCTTCTGGGATAGCAATGCGAGGACTGACAAGCCATCCCTCCTGCGGCTCATCATACGGTCCATAACTGTGCCAAGCATAGTAGTCGCCTGTAGCGGGATAAACGTCAAATCCGCTGAACGCTCCACCTCTGTGCCAATAGGAGAAATAGTCTTCGTTGTAATTGTCATTGTCTTCAACTGTCCAGCAGGCCCAGTCGGTCGCACCCGTCTCGAAGCCTTCGAAATAAGGCAGGGTACGTGCTTCGCTGTTGGTGCACTCCGGCTCGGCAATGTAGAGGTTGGTAATCCTATCACAATCGGAGGGCGTGTACAGCAACTCACCGTCTTTCCAAATCTTGCCGGCAGAATTCTCCGAGCCAGCACAATAAACGCCGTTAGAGTTTGCCAAAACAGATGTGATGAAACCTGGTGTGTTGAATATCTCCTGACCATTCTTCCACACCACATCTGGATCGCCACCATAAGCGGAAACATAAACATCACCAGCGTCGTCAACACAAATGCTCATACGATCAGTACTACTGACAGTATTATTAATAAGCGTGTATAGTTCCGTATCGTCTCTCCACACTTTCAATTTATACTGGCCATCTTCATAGGCTACACCTACACTATAAAAACTATCGCTTTCTTTTGAATAGGTAAAGTCGTAAATCTTTGTGCCGTCGGGAAAGTCGAACGCACTGCCCCCCACTTCCCATATTACACCATGGTAGGTAGTCTCTTCATAACCATACTGATAACCACAAACATACAGCACATCATCCTTAGCTGTAGCGGCATAGGCTACGCTTGGCCAGGTTCCGTCGCCCAGTTGCCTAAACACATCGGGATTGTCGTCTTTCCATACCACAGCAGTTCTCACGGCATTAACGTTCATACAGCCCACCGCAAACAACCCTGTCTCTGGCCATCTGTACAAGTCGTAGATGTGTCGGCCTCCGTCTGTTGGGGAATTCAAATAATATTGGCCGTCGTTCTTCAAAATATCGGCATAATTGAAGGTGCCGTCGCCATTAACCCTGTTTCGCACCCAATACACATCACCTTCATAATAATCCAAATCGGGATTATCGAAAGTATAACCAGTTCCACTAGGAACGTTTTCATACAGCTTCTCACCATTTTTGTATACAGCAATAGCTTGTTTGCCGTCTACAGTGTAGTAGCCCGACGAATAAATATCCTGGGCCACGCTCATGCCGGCGAAAGCCATCACCGCCATGACAAATAGTACTAGTTTTTTCATAACTCTTTGATTTAATTGGATATATAATGAATTAATTGATAGATTTCATGCTATTGTTGGTTTATTATCGCTTCAAAATTAGTAATAAAAAACAAAAATGCCATAGGTAAATTTACTTATTTTGAATTATTTTGTCGAAAAAAAGCGAAAAAAAAGGGTGTTTTGCTAATTTTGCCCACGAAATTGAATTAAACGATCCAACCATGAAAGCATTCGTCAACGACACTGAAGTGCGCACCTATTACGGCGCAAAAGTGAAATCGGTCGTGCTGGCCTACTGCCGTGCGAGAAACCTGCCCCTCAACCTGGAGGGCATCGAAGTGAAAGACGCCTTCGGCAACGTCATCGGCCTCGACGGCTCCCTGCGCGCCAACTCGAAAATATACGTCAAGTTTTAAGCGGAGATTCCCCTCGTGGAATCTCCATAAACACTTTGGCACGGTTTTGGTAGACAATAAAGTGAACACTAAATTCAATAGATGTCAAACCCTTAAAAAATCACCAACTATGAAAACCAAGAACATCCTGATGAGCATCCTGTTGGTAATAGGATCCATCGCAGCAAAAGCAGCCGGAGGCTACCCACCTGAACTCGCCTTGGTCTCACAGCCCGTGATGGTGTACAACTACAACTCTATCACGGTCATCTACGACGTGGAGAATATCGGCGACTACACCTATAGGGGTTACGTCTCCCTCTACCTCGAGCCTGACTACGGCTACAGCTACGCCGAGAAATACGTCAGAGTATATCCCGGTCGCATCAAGAGAATCGAGATCGACATCCCGCTGCACCGCATCGACAGAAGGTACGCCTTCACCATCATGCCCTACTACGAGTTGGGCGACGAGCTCTATAGCTTCACCACCTTCGAATACTTCGAGCCCATCGACTTCTACTGGGACGGTCCGCGCCGCGAGCGCTGGGTGGTCATCACGGTGCCTCCGCGCATCCGCCACTACCACCGCCCGGGCGTCTACCGCTACTACTACGACGGCTTCCGCCCGCCGATGCCGCCTCCCGGCCACGGTCCCCTGCCCCCGATGGATCCGCATCACCACACCTACGGCTACCACCACAACAACGGCGGTTATCCTGCCACCCACCCGGACATCTACAACGGCCCTGCCAACGATCCGGTACCCACTGCAACAGTCAGACCCAAAGCCAACGGCGGCAGCATGAGCTCGGGCAGCAACACCACCAACACGGTGGCCCCCACCAACAACGGTGGTAGCTCCAGCAGCCGAGTGAACAGCTCCAACAGCGGCAGAACGGGCAACAGCTCAACAGGTACCAACGGCAACAACTCCAGCGGTCGCGTGAGCAACAGCAACAACAGCAGCAGAACGTCGAGCAGCTCCAGCTCAAGCAGTCGGGTCGGCAACTCCACCAGCGGTCGCACCGACACCGGCACCAGCACCCGCCCGGTGATCAACAGCAACAGCTCAAGCCGCACCAACACGGGTACGAGCAACAGCGGAAGCAGCCGCGTCAACAGCAGCATCTCCAACACAAGCCGCACTAGCAGTGGCACGAGCAGCTCAAGCAGCCGAGTGAACAACTCAAGCTCTAGCAGCAGCCGCTCAAGTGGAACCAGCAACAGCGGTAGCAGCCGCGCCGGCAGCTCAAGCAGCAGCACTCGCTCAAGCGGAACGAGCAGCAGCTCCACCAGAAGCTCAAGCTCCAGCAGCTCCAGCCGCAGCTCCAACTCTAGCAGCAGCCGCAGCAGCTCATCCAGCGGACGCAGATAAGACTCCGATAAGACAAAAAACATAAAAAACGAGGGCGGTCGAAAGGCCGCCCTCAATTTTTTCCTACCTTTGCCCAAAACTTTTGAGCCGTGAACATCATCAATTTCGCTGACAGCAACAGCATCGTCAACCAGTATGTGGCTGAGTTGAGGGACATCAAGGTCCAAGGCGACAGAGGCACTTTCCGTTATAACCTGCAACGCATCGGCCAACTGATGGCCTACGAAGTGAGCAAGACTTTACAATATTCAGAAAAGACCATACAGACGCCTTTGGCCCAAGCCAAGGCTAACACGCCCGACGACGAAGTCGTTCTGGCCACCGTGTTTCGCGCCGGTCTGCCCTTCCACCAAGGCTTCCTCGACATCTTTGACCATGCTGGCAACGCCTTTGTGTCGGCATACCGCTATTATCTCGATGAGAAGCATGAGAGCGTGGGCATCAAGGTGGAATACCTGGCCGCCCCCGACCTGACTGACAAGACCCTCATCATCGCCGACCCCATGCTGGCCACGGGCGGCAGTCTCGAATTGGCTTACCAAGCCCTGTGCAGCAAAGGCATACCAAAACAGCTCCATCTGTGTTGCGTCATTGCCGCACAAGCGGGCATCGACAACCTGATGAAGCTGTTCAAGCCCCTTGACAACGTCACGCTGTGGTGCGCTGCCATCGACCCCATCCTGAACGAGCACAAATACATCGTTCCAGGATTAGGTGATGCCGGGGATCTCGCCTATGGCGACAAGATTTAATGCTTATAAAAGCGGAAGTTATAACCTACTGTAACCAGTGGCCCATAACCGAAAACCTGGGCATTAGGTGCGAACATCATTTGCAGACCTCCGCCGAAATCCAAGTCTTTATAGCTCGCTCCACCAACGAGTGCATGTCTCCAAATGGGGTCACTATTGTATCTGAAAGCCCCCACATGATAGTCGATCAAGCCTGTCCAAGGATTTTTGCCTGTATACACACGAACACCGCCATGAACGGTTCCTTTTATATCAACAGAAACATTATTGCCTGCTTGATTAATGAGCAACAATACACCAGGGCCTACAGACACTTGAACATAAGGACTAATCTGATACCCCACATTCGCAAAGAAACCACCATACATTTCGGGACGGACAAAGAAGCCTCTTCCACGAGTATAGTCTTGTGCCAAAGAAGGAATAGCCATCATGGCTATTGCCAAAACCAATAATAACTTTTTCATAAGATTTAAATTTTAAGGTTAATAATAAGTTTATTATGTTCACTTTTTATCAAGATAATCCACCACTGATTCCACTAAATTGTATGCTCCGTCATAGACGTCTTTCAGCGTGGCGTCAAGCATGTAGGCGGGCGTGGTGAAGACCAACAGCTCGTTGTCGGCGCACACGTCGCCGTGTTCGGTCTGCACGTGGAAGGCTCCCATCTTACGAACATTGTCGGCATCAGGCGTGCCTTCTTTACCCAAAGTGACGCACACACCTGGCAGCAGCTTGGCGAACAGCACGGGAGAGATGCACATGCCACCCATGGGCTTGTTGGCTTCACGCGTCTCGATGATGGCACGGGCCACGTCGGGTTGTACCTCCATGTCGGCACCTTTGTAGGCATAGTCGCACAGGTTTTTGGCCACGCCATAGCCACCGCTGAAGAGCAGCGCATCGAAATCGGCGGCTTTGTAGTCTTCGATGGGAAGGATGCGGCTACGAGCCAGACGTGCAGCCTCGGTGAGGATATTACGTTCCTCCTTGACTTGTTTCTCGGTCAGGTGGTCGACGACCTCCGTCTGCGGGCGGTTGGGGGCAAAGCATTGATATTCGCAATGGTGTTGCTCGATGGAGAGCAAAAGCGTGATGGCTTCGTTGATTTCGCTGCCGTCCTTACGACCGCAGCCGGCTAAGATTACTGCAAATTTTTTCATGGTATCGTTAGTTTATATGATTACTTATTCCATTCTGGTTTCCGCTTCTCGAAAAACGACTTCATCCCTTCCTGGCCATCCTTGGAGACACGTTGGTTGGCAATAGCCATAGAGGTATTCATGAAAACAGGGTTGAAACGGTCGTCGGTGCCACTCACCATGCGAAGCAGGTTCTTGCACTCGGCTAATGCATAAGGCGAAGCTTGCCTAAAGTATTCGATGTATTGCCGCTCGGCGTCAATCATCTCAGCATCATCAACGACGACATTCACCAAGCCGAAGGCCTTAGCCTCATCTGCAGTGAAACGACGGCCTGTGAGCATGAGTTCTTTGGCGGCTGTGTTACCGATCTTGCTGACCACAAAAGGCGAAATGGTGGCAGGCGTAAGGCCCAGGCGCACCTCGGTGAAAGCGAACTTCGTCTCCTTTTTGGCAATCACGATGTCGGCGGCAGCAACAATGCCATTGGCGCCGCCTATGCAGGCACCATGCACGTCAACGATGACGGCTTTGTCGCAAAAATAAATCGTCTGAAACAGTTTGGAAAGCTTCTCGGCATCGGCTATGTTTTGGTTATAGCTGAAACCGGCCATCTCCTTCATATAGGCCAAGTCGGCGCCTGCACAAAAAGCGGGTCCATTGCCCTTCAGGATGATGACGCGGATGTCGTCGCGGCTATTGAGCCAGTCGAAGGCCTCGGTCAGTTCGCGAATCAGCTCGACATTCAGTGCGTTGCGCACCTCGGGGCGGTCGAGGTTGATCCATGCCATGCTTTCGCCCAGTTGTATTTTTATCGTGGTGAATTCCATTTTTGTTAGTTGAGAGTTTAGAGTTGAGAGTTAAGAGAAGGAAGTTTAGAGATGCAATATTCGTGAAAAATTGTCAATCTGTCACAATCATTCCGTAAAAAATTCGTTTCTTTGCAGTCGGAATGGTTTTTGATGACCGTTTCAGTGTCCCAAAAGGGATCACAAAACAAAACACAATGGAAAACGACAACCTCAACAACGGACTTGACGATCTCTTGAACATGTTCAAGAAACTCATTGAAGGCCAAGACCTCGACTCGATTCCCGGCATCAACGAAGAACAGAAGGAGCAGCTGAAACTGTTTCTTGAGGACTTCGATGAGTTGAAGAACGACATGAAAGTCGAGATCTACAAACTCGATCCTTTCACCAAACAGATGGTGGAGATGGTCATGGGCCAGTTGAAGAACTATAACATCGACCCACAGCTTGCCCAGAATCCGTCTTCGGCTCAAGTTGAGCCCACCGTCAACAAAGAGAAACAGTTGGACGAAATACCTGGCACCACGGAAAACTTGGAAGCCCATTTGGCCGCCATCGACGATCAGCTGCGACAGCCCAATCTTACTGACGAGGAGATTAATCGTTTGCTTGATGAGCGTTCTGCTATAGCGGAAGAGTTGAGAGTTGGGAATTGATAATTGAGAATTGACAATTGAGAATTGAGAATTAAACGTATTGAGTTTGAAACAATAGTTTTAATATGAAGAAAGTATTATTCACGCTTATTGCATTAGTTATTTCGGCGAGTGCGTTTGCCCAACTCATCGCCAACAAGACGGACAAAAAAGTCACTGCCGGCGTTGACCTGTTCAGCGACCTGCAGTTGGCTCCTAGCGACAACTGGAATCCGCGTGGCTTCAATCAAGGCGCAAGCTGGGCGCTCACTTACAATTTCCCTCTTGGGGAAAGTAAAAAGCACACCGTATCCATCGGCGTAGGCATGACGCACCACAACTACTTCTCGTACAACCACATCCTTAACCCATACGCCGATACGCTACAATATGCGCAATGCGCCGATTTGGAAAACTTCAAGCGTTTCAAAGTCAACGCCAACTATGCAGACGTTCCCTTTGAGCTCCGCTTCCGCATCAAAGACCAAGTGAAGATTGGCATTGGCTTCAAGCTGGGCATTCTCGTCATGGCCAAGACAAAATATGTCGGTCCCAATGAAGACGGCATCATCATTCACGAGAAAGAGTGCTACATCAATAACTTGGAACGCTACACCTATTCGGCCACACTGCGTGTGGGTTGGAGATGGGTCAGCGCTTTCGCGGCATACCAAATCAACCCTGTGTTTGAGGTCGGACACAACGCTCCAACCTTCCATCCATTGTCGGTTGGCTTGTCATTTGCACCGTTCTAATTTAGTAAGGATTGCTTGTGGTCGCTTTGCGTCACTGCGAGGCACGAAGCAGTCCAGAGAGCTTGTTTATTCACTAGATTGCTTCGTCGTTCCTCCTCGCAATGACGCAAATCGCATCACCATGGATTGTAACTGAAGCCGAGCGCATGGGGTTCGATGCCTGTGGCATCGCCAGTGCCACTGTATTGGAATCCGAGTCGGCCCTTGTTGAACAATGGCTCGACGAAGGGCGTGAAGGCGAGATGAGCTACCTGACTCGCAACAAGGAGAAGCGCTACGACCCGCGGCTCCTGGTGGAAGGCACAAAGTCCATTGTCACTGTACTTTACAACTATTATCCAAAACTACAAATCGGTGATGGCGAACATTTCAAAATCGCCAAATACGCTTACGGCGCCGACTACCACGACGTGTTGAAGCGTAAGCTAAGACAACTGTTGGAACGTATTGAGACCCAGACGGGAAAACTGGATGGCGTACGTGTGTTCGTCGACTCTGCTCCCGTTTTAGACCGTGCTTGGGCGGTACGCTGCGGCTTGGGATTCGTCGGGAAAAACACCACCTTAATCCATCCCAAAAAAGGCTCCTTCTTCTTCATCGGGCACTTGTTTCTACCCGTTGCACTTGCCGAAACCGGCCAAGAACTCACCAACCGCTGCGGTCGCTGCACGAAATGCCTCGATGCCTGCCCTACCCACGCCTTGGAAGCGCCCTTCCATATCGACGCGCGCAAATGCATCTCCTACCTAACCATAGAATACAAAGGCAGCCTTGCAGATATGGATCCCAGCACCTTCAAAGGCTGGATGTATGGCTGCGACATCTGCCAAGATGTGTGTCCCTACAATCGTTTTGCCTTGCCTAATCTTGAACCTGAGTTTCAGCCTTCGGAACGGCTCATGGCCATGCACGAAGACGACTGGAAGCACCTGTCGGAAGCTGACTTCAAGGTATTATTCAAGCGCTCCGCCGTGCAACGCGCCGGATATGAAGGCCTGAAAAGGAATATTGAGTTTATCTCAAGGGAGAGTTGATGTTGTAGGTCAGCGTGATCTGCACCACCTTGTTGTAATACTGGTTATAGAACCACCCTGGATTGCCCGAGAAGCGGCATGGCACCACTGAATACATGAAACGGGCTCCGAGCCCAAGATGGTCATTGAAAGCAACATGCACACCAGCATTGGCAGTAGCTGAGATCGGGCTCCAACGCGAAGTGGTGACCTGATAATCGGCATCCACATCCTCGGTGGCCCTCAGTCGGACATCGGCACTGATACCCGCTTCCAAAGTAAGGAAATCCAATGAGCGTCCGCTCACTCGAAAAACACCCAAGTTGTATTGCAACATCAAGGGAATCTCGGCATAATGCAGTCGCAGGCTATAAGGATTATAATAATACTCATTCACTTCCTTGTCGGACGAATGTGCCCCAAGCAGTGAGTATTTCAGCTCCATTTGGACTGCAAAATAATCGTCCAGAGGCAAGTTAGCGTATGCCCCAGCAGTGAAGCCTAATTGGTGGAAGCCTGCATAGTGATCGCCATCCACTTGGCAGAAGGTGGGACCAGCGATGAGACCGGCATTGAAAGATTGGGCTTTGGCTATTGTTGAGCCAAATGACAATAAAACACTAAAAACCAGGATGTAAAATAGTCTTTTCATATTTCTTTCTAATAAAACGTTAGACGGGTTCGACGGGTTCAGGGCTCAGGGACCCTGTTATTCACTATAAGTTGCTTGATATTGATAATAACGGTCGAGGATTTCTTGCACGAAGCGGAAGGTCTCGGTGCCACGCAGGTAACCCGCCTTGCAGCAGGTGTCGTTGTAATATTGTGGTTTCGACTTGTTGAGGATGAAGAAGTCGACATTATCGTCCCAAACGTCGGGATATTTGCCGTATTTCTCCGCCAATCGCTGGGCATCATACACATTACCCAATCCCGCATTGTAGGCAGCCAACACAAACTTCACCCTTTCGACGCTATCGGTCACCTTATCTTCGAGACAACGGTTGAGATCGCTGAGGAGTTGACCACCTGCATGGAGTTGCTCGGCGGGAGTGGCGTCGTAGTCGATGCCATATTTTTCCATCACCACGGGCATGAGTTGCATGAGACCAAAAGCGCCTTTCTCGCTTTCCAGATCGAGCTTGAAATGCGACTCCTCATAGATGAGCGAAGCCAGCAGACGCCAATCCCAGCCAATCTCCTTGGCAGTCTTTTTGATGATATCGTCGAAGAAAGAGATATGGTCGCCTGACAGCTTCTTGGTAGAGAAGACATTGGCTTGGTTAACATATTTGGCCAAGATGCGAGTGAGGTTACGTTGCTCAAAGCCATCGATCCAGTTGTTCAGCTCGACGAGCAAGGACGAGTCGCCGTCGTGATTGGCAATGGCCCAACACAAGGGCTGCTCGACGCTGACAAAGAGTTTCGTGTCCAAACTACGCAATCCGATAGAAGCCATACGAGCCATATACTCCTCAACAACAGTGTAGTCGATGTAGCCTGAAGCGACGGCTTTCACCAATTCGACGCTGTTGAGGCTGTCGCATTCAACAATGTAAATGGTGTCGCCAATCTGGTCGGCGAGATGCTCTATGAGTTTCACCTCGTGGCTACCTTGGGGCAGATGGATGGTCTTGCCTGCGAGGTCGACGGGCGAACGCAGCAACTTGTTCTCCACCTCATTGGCTGTCGACATTTGGTTCCAGTCCTTTGGGAGACGTTGCACCAACACGCTGCGCTGCTTGAGGATGGGGTCGGTAAGCAGGAAGCGGCGTTTCATGTCTTTGTTAGAGCCGATGCCGATGGCCACTATGTCGACCTTAGCCGAGTCGAGGAGCATGAAACACGAGTCGAGGTTCTCGTTGACCAGCATCTCCAATTCGATGCCACGCTCTTTGCAGAAATCGCTCAAGAGCTCATATTCAAAGCCCGATGGCGTTGCCTTTTCCGTGTTGTAATTGATGATTTCACAATTGGTCACTGCAACCAATCGTCCGTTTTCGAGCACATGTTGCATCACCGTCAAGGTGTCGCGAACCTCAGGCTCATTCTCTTCGATTTCGGGTTCGTCGTGGCATGAAAAAAATGCCAAGCCAAGCGTCAACAATCCGAGGATAGAAAGTAATTTTATCTTCATTTCGTGCGTCTTAGAGGCCGTAAAAGTAGTAAATTTTATTATTTGCAAGAAAAAACATGGGGCGTTTTGCTAAATTATGTACTTTTGCAGCCTTATTTTTAACACTTAGAATGGCCAAGAAAATACAAGATCCTGATTTTTGGTACTCCATTTTGTTACCTTACGTCAACTGGCATACAAGGAGGTCGTACAGCAGGTTTGAGGTACACGGAAAGAAGCGCATCCCGAAAGGCGGCGCCTTAATTTTCGGTGTCAACCACAGCAACACGCTGATGGACGCCTTGGTGTTGCTTTCGGCCGACAACATCAGGAAAGTTTTCATTGCGCGAGGCGATATCTTCAAGAATCCGGCTGTGGCCAAGATATTGAATTTCATGCGCATCCTGCCCATCTTCCGCATCCGCAACGGGGTGGCAGCAGTGCGCCAAAACGACGACTCGCTCAACAAGGCCGTCGACGTCATCCACGACCATGTCGACCTCTACCTCTTCCCCGAGGGAACACACCGCACCAAGCACTCGTTGATGCGCATGGGCAAGGGCTTGTTCCACATCGCTGTCGATGCCAACAAGCAGTTCGGCGACAAAAACCCCGTTTATATTATCCCTACAGCCATCGAATACGGCGATTACTTCCGCTTCCGCTCTACGGCGATGATCAACTTCGGCGAGCCCATCAACGTGACCGAATTCTTCAAGAACACCACCGAGGAAAACGAGGCTGCCAACATCAACCTATTGAAAGACAAGCTCCACGAAGAAATCTCCAAACTCTTCACCTATATTCCTGACAATGAAGACTATGACGCCATTTGGGAAATTGTGAAGATGAAAAATGAGAAACGTGCAGGAAGCCTTTACAAAAAGATGCTGCGCAACCGCGCTACGGTCGAGAAAGTGTTGAAATACAAGGAAGAACAACCCGAAGAAGCCAAGAAACTGTTTGAACGTGTCATAGAGTTTTCCAAACATCGCCTCAAAGAGAAAGTCTCTGTGATGTCGGTGGCCAAGAAACGCCCTATATTCAACTCATTGTGGATGTTTGCAACGCTCGTCCTTTTGTTGCCCTATTATCTGGCCTCGGCTGCAGTCAACTTGCCCGTGTGGCTCACCACATGGATCATCCGCAGCCGACTGAAAGACCCGGCCTTCAGCAACACGGTCAGCTTTGGCGTCAGGTTTGTGCTCTTCCCCATCGTCTTTATCGCGGGCACCATCGTCATGTTCTGCAACCTGCCTTGGTATTGGGCGTTAGGCGGTACGGTGCTGCTCTTCTTCTCCTATTCCATGTTTGTCGACTACAACGAGTTGTTCCGCCGTTGGATCTCCGACGTGCGCTGGAGCATCAAGAAACACTTGCGCGACGAATACAAATCACTGAACCTCAATAATCTATTCTAATGTCACAACGCTGGATCATCCCCGATATTCATGGTTGCGCGAAGACCTTGAAAGTGCTCCTTGAGAACATGCTCAAGTTGACAAAAAACGACGATATCTATTTTTTGGGCGACTATATCGACCGTGGTCCCGATGGCAAAGGCGTCATTGACTACCTGATGCGCCTGCAAAAGGAGGAATACAACGTTCATTTCTTGAAAGGCAACCACGAAGACATGTGCGTGAAGGCATTCGAGGCCGACCAAAAGAAGAAGTTCTTGGGGGGCAAGCATCCGGAACAGAAAGAATGGGAAGCCGTGGGCGCCAAGGCCACCTTGGAGAGCTTTGGGGTAAAGCATCCACGCGAGATTCCCCAGCTTTACATCGATTGGATGAACGCCTGCGTGCCTTACGTGGAGTTGGAAGAATACATCCTCGTACATGCTGGCATGAATTTCAGCATCGCCGACCCGTTTGAGGACACGAAGAGCATGATGTGGACCCGCAGGTTCAGGGTCGACTTCAACAAATCGCATGGCAAGAAAATCATCCATGGGCATATCCCCGTCGACTACAGTTTCATGAATATGGTCATCGAGCAAAACGACAATTACGATTTCATTGCCTTGGACAATGGCGTGTTTGTAACCGATAAACCCGGATTAGGAAATTTGACCGCATTTAATCCTGATACGAAACAGATTGTGGCACAGTCGAATATGGATTTTTGAACACGGGGGTTTTTTCGAACACGGATTGTACGGATTTTCACGGAATATTATTGTAGAGACGGTGTGCACACCGTCTCTACCATTTAGCGTGTTCCGACGACGATTGCATTTTTGAATTGTTTGACCTTGCCTTCGAAATTGAAGACCTCGGTCACGGCGACGTAGACGCCGACGGGGACCTTGTTGCCGTTGTTGTCAAGGCCGTTCCAGAGGACGCTGCCCTCCTGCCCTACCAGCTCACCTTTGGCCAAGTGACGGATTAATTGTCCAGCTACATTGAAGATGTAGATGTTCATCGTGTAGCCCGCCTCATCGAAACGGTAGTTGATAAAACAGGCGTCGTCGAAGCCGTCGCCGTCTGGCGAGAAGATATCGGGGCTGATGGATATTTCATCGTTGGAAGGCTCGGCGCTCTGCATCATTGAGTTCTCGTAGCCTGGCGTACCGAAATGTACACTTTCGGCGGCGGAATGCCAGTTGTTGGCATCCATGGAAGGTTGGTCGAAAGCAACGCGCTCCAAAGCCACGCCTTTCGTGACCTTGAGCAGCGGATAGTGCATCTTCTCGGAGAAGGCCATTTGGTCGACCACCGTGCCGTCCTTGCCCATCAAGATGGCCATACCGCCCGCATTGGCATAGCTCGGGAAAGAGGCCATCTGTACGAAGTTGTCGGTCGGGCAGTCGTATTGTTGGCCAATGATTTCGCTATTGGTGGAGAGCAAAACATAAGTCTTGGGGAGGAATAGACGGCTGTCAGGCGTGATTTCCTTCAAGGTGGTATCAGCAGGATTGGGGAAGCTCTCCTTGATGACACCAAGCATCAGAGCACTGAGGTCGAAGGTCTTATCGGTATTATTGTAGAGCTCCACATAATCCACGCCTGGCGCGATGGGATCGAAGAGGATTTCATTAATTAGGATTTCGCCTTCGGCGATGTCGTTCGGGATGCCGAACTGCACGCGGGTATCGGCTTCAATGGTCGTTCCCACGCAGTTGGTCACGCCATTAATAAGCAATGTGTATACCAAACCTTGCTCAAATCCGTGATCGAATTGGAGCTCCACATAAGTGCCATCCATGGGATTAACGACCGTCTGCGAGGGATGTTCGTTCGTCTCTTCCACAAGGAAGTGTTGCGTTTCAAGAAGCTCGGCTGCATTCATCTGTTGGTCGAACCACAGTTGGACGATTTGGTTGCCGAACATACTCACGCGCTCCACTTTGGGAGAAACATTGTTCTCGCCATTCACCGAATTAATGCGGCCTGGCGTGCCACCCGAGGCATCCGTCGAGGCTGTCCAATTGGAGGCGCCAGCGCAGGGATTCATCGGGTCGATTTGCTCCACCGACCAGCCGCCGTTGGCCTTGTCGGAATCGTGGTACCAAGTGTTGCTGAAGTTGACGCGAGAAATCAAAATGCCCGCCTTACTGTAGAGATACATCGCCGAAGAGCTGTTGCCCACCGAGAAGCTGCTGAAGCCGATACAGTCGCCATATTGGCGCAACTCGGAGACGGCATCATTGTGGCAAAGGATGACATAGCCGTGCGGAGCGAGGACAAAGTTGCCAAAAGTATTATCATTTGAGCCGATTTGTATCTGCCAGTCTTTCAAGTCGATGCCAAACTCCGTGGTATTGTAAAGTTCCACATACTCCCATTCGGGCAGGCCCACCACAGGATTCGGATCCGCCATAATCTCGTTGATAACGATGTCGTATTCCGAGGCTTCGTAGATGGAAAAGGCCAGGGTTGTCGGCTCCATCATGTTGTTCCACAGGTCTTTGATACCGCTGACGGTAAGCGTGTAATTAATGCCATTGCCGATTTCGCGTTCCATCTCGAGCACCACAACGGCAGGATTGTCGCCGAAACTGACGGAAGCCGGATGACCCAAGCCGTTGTCGATGGAATAATTGTCGGGATTGAGTGCCGTCGTTTCATTCAGTGCCTCGTTGAAGGCCAGTTGGAGATGCGTCAAGTCGAGCACCTCGCAGGTCAGGAGTTGGGGTGGCTCGTGGTCGGCGATGCGGGGACCGACATAGACATTGTCGAAATAGATTTTCGTGGCGTTGCTCGACGTGAACTTGGACCAAAAACCGAAAAAGCCGCCACGACCGTAAGTGTCGTCCGTCCCTTGGGCTTCAATGAGATAAATACCCGAGTTGTCGTAGCATGTCTGAATCATCCAATTGCCTTCGCGGTCGCAAGTCACTTTTATTGAAACTGCGAACAATGCCGCGATAGCACCTTCCGTGCCGCGACAGATTTGCTGTTGTCCGTCGGCATCCTTACGGAACAAGGTGATGGCATCGTTGCTGCCGCCTTCGCCGAAACGAAGGAAATAACCTTGTGTAACATTTTGCAAGTCAGCGTTATCGGCACTCAACCAGACATCGCTATAGTTGTTTCCCGAAGGTGCGAAAGCCTCGCGAATCCAAAACTGCCATTCCATCGACTCATACTCGCTGATGGGCAAGGAAAGATAGGCCGTGCCCTCACCTTCCGCGTTGAGTTGGAGCTGTTTGTTGTTGTTCACCGTATATTGTTCCGTCGTTCCTGACCAAGTGGGGTTTTGGGTGAAGTCGCCGTCGGAGAAGTCGTCGGTGACTTGGGCGAAGAGAGAAATAGGCAGCAGAAACAGGAGTAAGAGTATCTTTTTCATGGCATTAGCGGTTTTGGAGAGGACAAAGATAGGGGTTTTTGTGGATTGTGACAAAAAAACATATTTCCGATCCGATTTTTGCCCTTATCGCAGAAAGGAAAACAACAAAAAATGAAAGTTGATTTCTTGCATAATCCATTTTTCCCTATTTTTGCCTTCGGTTTAGAGACGAAAAAGTCCCAATTCCAAGACATCAAGGAAAAGAAGCGTTATGCTTCGTGTTGCAAGAGGAAACCTAGGAAATTTCAACTGCGACATTGTTGATCTAAAAAGAAAAACAGAAATAACTTATGCGAGCATAGCAGCTCCAAACGCATTAAGCGTGGACTGCTAATAAGCATCTTGTTATTTCAGGCTTTCCTAGGGCCTCCTCTTGAAGATGTGAGCATGCAGAGCCACGCTTCTTGTTTGAGAAAAGTCTTTTTGGCCTCTGAAAGACAATAATAATCCAAAGATAGTGTTACAACTAAAAACCAAAACAACAAAATGATTAGAGAGTTTAAAGCCTTATTTTTGTTGACTATCGTCTTACTATCAGTCGCTTGCAGCCGAATCGATGAAGTTGACATCAACAGTTTCAATCAGCCGGATGGCGAGGTCTTGAACGGCACCGTCGCCGTGTTTGGCAATGTGACCACCGAGATGCGCCAGCACCGCGTCACCATTTCGCCTGTGCATCAATGGGGCGACAACCAGAATGTTTTGCCCGAAATCAACCGCGTTTTCGTGCTTTGCGAGGGCGACACGATTCCTTATATTGAAAAGGTGAATGACCGTAGCAACAAGACCTTCGTTTCGGAGCAACCCTTCCAAGGCGAGGCGGGCAAGACCTACCGACTCGTCGTCGAGACACCCACGGGCGACATCACCGCCGAGGACTATCTACTGCCTTTGGGCGATACGGACTACTTCCAACTGATGAAAGACAACATCAAATGTCGCACATACGAATCGACTTCAGGGGATGCCATGCATAGTTTCCAGTTCCCCAAGCACGTCTATACGCTTTCGGAGCAGCCTGCCATCACGGGAGTCACCTTCTATTCGCCCCAAAACACGCCCGTCGACAGCCTCAACTTCTGGACCTTCGTCCACTCCGACATGTCGCTGCAAGCCCTGTTCTCCGTGCAGTCTTTCACCAACGGCTACGACATGGCCGATTTGAGCCAGGAAGAGTGCTTCATCACGGGTTCGGTCTCGCCATCGTTCTACGCCTTCCTTTTGGGCATGTTCAACG
This sequence comes from uncultured Bacteroidales bacterium, assembly GCA_900318265.1. GTDB lineage: Bacteria > Bacteroidota > Bacteroidia > Bacteroidales > F082 > Limimorpha. The sequence continues at coordinate 153,657 of ONKA01000004.1, forward strand.
AGTCCGACTGGAGCTTAGGCATCTTCTCCACCATTTCGGGCAACGTGCAAGGCAACGTAAGCAACGGCTTCGGCTATTTCTTCGCCTCAGACGTGCGACGCAAGGGTTTTACTTTCAGTGAATTAATCCCAGAAAACGAATAAGCCATGAAACGCATCCTCATCACCATATTGTTCCTTGCCGCTATTGTCGGCCTTCGGGCGCAGACCTATACCCTCAGCGGCCACATCACCGATGCCGCCACGGGCGAAACGCTCATCGGTGCCACTTTGTTTGAGGCTTCGTCGCTGACAGGCACTTCGGCCAATGGTTACGGTTTCTTCTCGTTGCGTTTGCCTGCCGGGAAACACAAGCTGCAATGCGCTTATTTGGGCTACAATACCCAAGAGGTCGAAATCCACATGGATGCCGACAAAACCTTGGAAATCAAATTGGAAGGAAATGCCGTGGGTTTGGGCGAAGTCACCGTGGAGGCGGCCTCCGTCGAGCGACCGCAAAAACAAAACGAATTCAACGCCGAGATGCTGACCATCAACTCGATACGGAAACTGCCGAGCGTGTTCGGCGAGGCCGATGTCGTCAAGGCGGTGCAGATGCAGTCGGGCGTGAAAACCCTCGGCGACGCCTCTTCGGGCATGTTCGTGCGCGGCGGCACCAACGACCAGAACCTCATCCTCATCGACGAGGCTCCGATTTACAACGCCTCACACCTTTTTGGCATGATCTCCATCTTCAACCCCGAAGCCGTGAACCAAGTGACGCTTTACAAGAGCAACATGCCCGCGCAATACGGCGGTCGTGTCTCTGCCGTCCTCGACTGCAAGATGAAGGAAGGCAACATGAACCACCACGATTTTTCGGTTGCGTTGAGTCCCTTCGCGGCCACGCTCACGGCCAACGGCCCCATCGTCAAGGAAACGGCCTCTTATTTGGTTTCGGCGCGTCGCAGTTTCCTTGATTTGTTCGTGAAACCTAACGAGGACATTCCTCTCGTCCCCACTTTCTACGACCTGAACGCGAAAATCAACACCAAAATCGGGCAAAATGACCGCTTATACGCCTCTTTCTACAGGGGTCACGACGTCATCGAATCGAGGAACGAACTGCTCAACACCTGGGGCAACACCTCCGGCGTCTTGCGTTGGACGCACAACTTCGGCAGCCGCTGGTTCCTCAACACGGCCTTCATCGTCAGCGACTACCGCAACAGTCTCGATTTCCTCTACAAAAGGCGGAAATACAACTGGCACACAGGCCTTTCCGACCTCAACCTGAAAGCCGCCTTGAGCTACTACATCGTCCCCGACTGCGAGTTGCGCATCGGAGTTGGTGCCATCCGTCATGCCTTCACTCCCGGCGAATCGGACAGCACGGTTTTGAGCCTGCCTCGCTATCAGGCAATGGAATATTCCGCCTTTGTGCTCAACGACTGGAAACCCTTGCGCTGGTTGGGCTTCAACTATGGCCTTCACCTGTCGGCCTTCCAGCCTTTGGGCGGCGGCGGGAAGACTCTGGTTTATCCCGAACCCCGAGTAAGCATGAACGTCATGCTGGGCGAAAACACGTCCTTGAAGGCCGCGTATGCCCGAAACGTGCAGTACATCCAAGTGCTGGAAAACAACACCTTGGACTATTCCTCTTTGGAGACGTGGTTTCCGGCTGTCGATGGGCTGAAGCCCGTCATCGCCGACGTGGTTTCGGCGGGCGCGTTTTTCGATTTTGCCGGTCAGTTCTCCTCTTCGGTCGAGCTGTATTACAAGAAAGGCCGGAACCAAATCGACTTCCTCGACCATGCCCAACTCATCAGCAACCCGAATGTGCTGAGCCAAGTGAGAAGCGGCAACTCGAAGGCATACGGCGTTGAGATTAACCTTGCGAAGAGGGTCGGGAAATTCACTGGCGCCATGAGCTATACCTATTCAAGGGTGACTTATACCATCGACGGTATCAACGACGGCAACCCATATCCGGCCTTGTCTGACATTCCTCACGACTTCCGCATCAACGGCAATTACCAGTTCACGCCGCGTTGGAGCGCAAGTGCGGCATGGCAATATTCGAGTGGGCATCCCGTCACATTGCCTGTGGGTTTCTATGAATACTTGGGCCAGACCGTCCCGATTTACACCGAGCGCAACGCAAGCCGCACCCCAGCCTATCACCGTTTGGACCTTTCGTTTGCCTATCATTCGCCAAAGTACAACAACAGTTTCAACTGGAGCGCAAGTGTCGGAGTGTTCAATGCCTACAACCGCTTGAACCCGTTAGGGTATCAGTTTGAGACCAATACCAGCATGAACGAAATGCGGGTTTATGCCTACTCGATGTTCGGCATTATGCCCCATGTGTCGCTGCGGGCGGGGTGGTGACGAATGACAAGGAATTTTGCCGTGTTTTGGGAAATCAAAAGCGTTGGCGCATAAAAATGCGTTTTCGCCTTGGAATAATGTGGTTTCGTATCGATTAGTTTCCTATTTTTGTACTCTCGAAAACAATCAAAGTTTTACGATATGAGTACAAATCAAAAATTGAGAAAATTCGGCGGCATTAGCCTGATTGTCACGGCGTTGCTGCTGGCCTTCATGCCCTCGTGCGGCAAGAAGGGAACGACGAAAGGTTCGGAAATGTTCGTGGAGCGCATCCAGCCTTTGAATGAGGCTATGCTGGCCATGCTCGACAGTTACACGTCGGGCATTATTGCGGCGGGCGAGCCTGTCATGGTGCGGTTCAACAATCCCGCGACGCTGAAAGTGAAGTACGGCGAACCCATCCCCGCCAAGGCTTTCGACTTCAAGCCCGCTTTGAAAGGCAAGGCCGTTTGGATTGACGAGAACACCATCGGTTTCCAGTACGACGACATCGACAAGGACCAGAACTATGTCTGCCAGTTCAAGATGGCCGACTTCGTGGATGTGCCTGCCGACCAGCAACTTGAGTTTGGTTTTGGCGTGCGCCGACAGAATTTCAGCCTCGTCACGATGCAGCCCGTTTGCACCTCCAACGAAGAGATGAGTTATATTATGCAGGTTGCCTTTGCCACGCCCATCGACCTTGAGGATGCCGTCAAAATCTTTGATGACGCTTTCCGCAAGGCACATCCCGTGGAGGCGGCTTCGTTGGGCAACAACCTCTTTGAGTTTGAGTTGCAAGGCTTTAAGCGCCAGAAAGACGAATATGAGATGCCCGTCGTTCTCGATGGAAAGGCCATTGACTGCAAGGCCAAGATGGAGCGCAGCCTGACCGTTTATGCTCAGGATGTCTTCAAGCCCGTGATGTTCGATGTGGACAAGGCGGGAAGCAAGGGAACTTTGCTTTTCTCGCAGCCGCTGAAGGAAAACCAAAACCTTGACGGCTTCGTGAATTTCGACCAAAAAGTTGGCTATAAGGCTGACATTAAGGGAAATAAGGTGGATTTCTATTTCGATAAGTCCAACCTTTATCCTTACCAGTTGGAGAGCCTTCAACTGACCGTGGGCAGTGGTATTCGTGCCGCCAACGGCATGTTGCTGCAAAACGATTATCAGTATGATTTCGACCTGACCGACAACCTCCCGAAGGTGCGTTGGACTGACGATGGTGTCATCATCCCCGATGTGAACGAAACTACCATCTATTTCGATGCCATCTGCCTTAACTCGGTGACTTTGAGGATTGTGCGTATCTTCGACGACAACATCCTTTCCTTCTTGCAGGACAAC
>ONKA01000018.1 GCA_900318265.1 uncultured Bacteroidales bacterium
CCAGCCCATGCTATGTGTTCGCACGCTCCAACGGTGCAGAACTGTATGTCATCACCAAAGCCGATGACTCAGGAATGGCTCATGGTTGGGCCATTCAAATCATTGATTTCGAATAAACGACTAATCATACAACTTTAAAGTCGGGAGAGCATGCTTTCCCGACTTTTTTATTGGAAACACTTCGAACTTGAGTCTACACAGGCCCAAACCCTGAAATCTGGCACCATCGCCGTTGAAACACAACAAATTGATGTGTCGAATCTGACCCAAGGCATGTATTTCATCAATGTGGTGACACGACACGAAAATTCATCATACAATAAAAAGGAAAAACCTGCGTTGTAATAGCGAAATTGAAAACAGAGTACAGTTAATCCATTCATTAACCAAAAAAACTACCAACAATGAAGAAAGTAATCTTATCGCTCGTCATGCTGTTTATGGCAACGAGTATGTTCGCTCAAGAAAATGATGTTCCCAACCCCGCCAAGGTTCGTGTCCCCAGTGGCTACCAAGGTTTCATCGAACAAGGCAACACCTGGCATTTCGACAAGAATATGCCCAATAGCATCAGCCTGTCAACCACACACGGCTTCTATTTCAATGGACATATCTATGCCGGTATCGGCTTGGGAGTCGATTTCAACAACGACCGCGCCTTGGTGCCTTTCTACACCAATCTGCGTTACCAGTTCAACAACACTAGGGTGGTGAGCCCTATCATCAGCCTGCGTCTTGGTTCTTATGTCGGCGACGGTTTGGGTGCCTATGGCGACCTCGCTTTTGGCGTGCGTTTCGCCTCCAAGCGCGACTTTGCCGTCAGCGCAATGGTGGCCGGTACCTATTACGACAAGATCAATGAGAGTTATTATGATGGATATCATCATACCCAAGAAGCCCGCCAAATCAGTCCTTCTGGCATCTCTTTGCGCATCGGCATCGAGTGGTAATAGCGACCTTTTAACCTAAAAATTAAGCCCGAGAAGCGATTCTTGGGCTTTTGTTTTGTAATCATTGTCAAAACAAGTGTTCTCTGTTCGCGAATTGAGAACACTAATCTGCAAACGATTGAAATACAATATAATAAATTAAGGCTATCGCAACCGCGACAGCCTTAATTATCAATTATAAATTCTCAATTCTCAATTACTTGAACGCGTTCTCGCTCAGTCCGTGGCCAGAGAGGGCCAAATCCTTCATGTAGCCAGGCACCTCCTTGCCGAGGTACTTGTCCACATACAGCTTGGCGAGGTATTGGCCGAGCATGAAGCCGTGACCGCGTAAGCCGGTGAGGATACCGACCTCCGGGTCGACGATGTAACGCGGCTCGGTGTAACGACCGGCCCAGCAAGCCAAGAAGCTCACTTCGCCCAAGTTGGGGATCCACTCTGCGAAGACCTCGGAGACAATCTCCAAGAACTCCTTGCTGTTGTACTTGATGTTCTGGCGTGCCTCGTAAGCGTCGGTGTCGGGGCTGGCGCAGCCGATGATCTGGCCGGTGTGGGCCCACTGCTGTCCGTAGACGGCGCTGAAGCCCTTGTAGTGACGACGGTCGATGATCATGTCGAGCGGGCCACCATTGGGTCCCATCATAGGCAGACGGCGCGTGATGAAGGCTTGGTGCTTCACAGGATAGAGACCCGTGTCGAGGCCCAGCATGTCGTTGAACTTCTCGGCACCCCAACCCATCGCGTTGACGAAGTGGTCACAGGTGTACTCGATGAACTCACCCTCATGGGTGCGCACCAAGGTGACATAGTGTCCGCTGACCTTCTGCACGTGGAGCAGCTCGCAGTCCTCGAAGTAGCGACCGCCTTGCTGCACACCGATCCAACGGATGTAGTCGATGACGCGGCCAGGCGTGGCCTGCCAGCAGTCGCGGGTGATGAGGGCGTGGCTGTAGGTGTCTTTGCTGTCGTCCCACAGCGGCGAAATCTCCTTCTTGAAGTCTTTGCGCTCAATCATGTAGGCATCGCTCCAAGCGCGTGAGGCATCCAAGGAGTTGTAGGTGGCTTCATCGTGTACCAAGTTGACGTAGTGCGTCGGGTGGTAGTTGATGTTGTGCTCGGCCTGCATCTTCTTGAAGATCTCGTGGTTGTGCACGGCGATGTCGGCAATGTCGGGGTTGGAGAAGGCTGGACGGCCGCCACCGATGCAACGCCACGAAGCGCCACGGCTGTAGTTGATCATCACGGGTTTCTTGCCAGCTTCCGAGAAGTAACGGAACAAGGCGCTACCGGCAATACCGCCACCCGCGATGAACACCTCGACTTGTTCTTTCTTCACGCCGTTCATTTCGGGGAAGATGAAGGTCTCTTTGGTGTGCGGGTTGTAGAGGTCGCCAAGGCTGACTTGGTTCGACAGCGGGGCACGCGGTGTGGCATCGCCCACTAGTTCGATGCCGTAGGAACGCAGGATTTGACGGGCACGTGGGATGCAACGCTTGCCACGGCAGGGGCCCATACCCATACGGGTGATGTGCTTCAGTTCATCCACGGAAATGGTCTTGCGGTTGCCGATGACCCGCAACACACGGTCGAGTTTGATGTCCTCGCAGTGGCAGACGTAAGTCTCGCTCTCGCCTTCGGCCAATTTCTTGGGTGAAATCGGGGTGGTGAGTTCCTTGTTGGCGTTGTAACGGTCTTTCAGGATGAAGCCCTTAACATCCGTCAACTCGAACACTCTGCTGGCTTCGCCAGAGGGGCGAGAAGAGCGGGCTTTCACACGAGCCACGTTGGTCTTGTTCGACTTCTTGAGGATCTTCTCGATGACGCCTTCGCCAATCTTTTGGCCGTCGTTGTCGACGAGATAGACCTCTGCGCCTTCTTGTGCTTCATATTCGATAGGCAGGAAGCAGGTCGACTTCTGCACATCGTAGCCGAAGATGGCCAGCCCCGGGCAGCTGGAGACGCACAACATACAGCCGATGCACTTGTTGTAGTCGATGGTCGGCGTGCTGCTGGTAGAAGGCTTGGTGATAGCACCTTGCGGGCAGCTGAACGAGCAGGGGTTGCAGGCGAAGCCATAGAGGCAGTCGGCCTGCACGAAAGCCTTCTGCATCATGCGCTCGGGTGTGGGCAGGTTGGGCTTTTCGAGGAGACGCACAGGATGCTGTTGCGAGTCGATATATTGTCTCGAAATCTCAAGATAATCGTCGTAGTTGAAGCGCACGCCGATGGCTTGGGCAACCTCGTAGGCGACTTGTTTGCCACGCAGCACGGCGCTGGTGCCTTCGCCGATGCGGATGGCATCGCCGGCACCGTAGGTGTTGAGGCCGAAGACCTCACGGCCTTTCACCAATAGTTGGTTGTCGGGGATGAGGCCGGTGCAGATGTTGATGATGTCGATGTCGTCAATGACTTGCTCGGTGCCAGGGATGGCCTTGAAGTTCTCGCACTTGGCGATGACGGCGCCCGTGATTCCGGTGTAGTCGGCATTGGGGATGGCACGCACCAGGACGTAGCTGGTCATGATCGGGATGCCGAGACGGCGCACACGGTTGGCCTGCACGGGGAAGCCGCCCTCGCGGGGCATGGCCTCGATGATGGCCTTGATGGTGGCACCCGCCTGCATGCCTTGGTAGGAGGTCAGGTAGCCGATGTTGCCTGCACCCACGGTGAGGACTTTCTTACCCAACAAAGTGTGCTCTTGGTTCATCATCTTTTGGAACACGGCGGCGGTATAAACGCCCGGCACGTCGTCGTTCTCGAAGGTGGGCATGAAGGGCACGGCACCCGTGGCGACCACGAGATGTTGTGCGTCGATGTAACCAATCTCGCCAGTGACGATGTTCTTAATGGCCACGCGACCGCCTTCCAGCAGGTCCCAAACGGTGTTGTTCAGCAGGATGCCTTCGTGGTTGTCGCCAGCAAGGGTCTTGGCGATGTCGAAGCCACGCATGCCGCCGAATTTCTTCTCCTTCTCGAAGAAGAAGAACTGGTGGGTCTGCATGTTGAACTGACCACCGATGTTGGCATTGTTGTCGATGACGATGTTGCTGATGCCGAAGGCGTTGAGTTGCTCACGGCAGGCGAGACCTGCGGGACCGGCACCGATGATGGCGACCTGGGTCTTGTAGACCTTCACCTCGCGGGGTTGTTGTTCCTTGGGTTCGGGAAGGATGGTGTCCTCCTTGTCGATGCGGCGCACTTCCTTGACGCCATCGACTTTGGTGATACAGATACGGCGGATCTTGCCATCGACCAGCATCTCGCAGGCACCGCACTTGCCGATGCCGCAGTTGAGGCTTCGGTTGCGGCCGTCGAGCGAGTGACTGTGGACGGGATAACCGGCTTGGTGAAGGGCGGCGGCGATGGTCTTGCCCCGCTGACCTTTGACGGTCTTGCCTTCATATTGGAATTCCACAAGGTCTTCCTGCGGGATGTCCAAGATGGGGTGTTTCTCGATTTTGTACATATAGAATGTGTTTTTGAGTCGTAAAAAGCGACCGCAAATTTAGGAAAAAGCAAAGAATGTGTGCAATAATCTTTGATTTTTTAAAATTTTAAGGATATGACTATGAAAAAAGGCCACTTTACCATGACCACTGACCCAGACCATGACCTGCTTTATTCGTAAAAGCGGTCAGGGTCAGGGTCTATGGTCAGGGTCGCTTAAAACAAACTGCATCGTGCTTCTACTCCCTTGTTTCACCAAGACTTTCTTTCTTTTGATAAAGTCGCTTTCCAAGCCATCTTGATAATGCCTGATGGTGAATAGCTGCAAACCTTCGTTGTACTTGACGCTGAAACCATCTTTGAGGTTGGATCTTAACTGTTTCAGTTTCTGCTCGTTACTGTCGAAGCAGAAAGAGAGCATCAATGCCGAGGTCTGGATCATGTTGGCGTGGATGTTCAAGTCGGCGCAGACGGCGAAAATGGTCTTGAGATTGCGCTCGTCCATGAACGAGTAGTCGCGGGGCGAGATGGAGACCAGTGTTTGGTTGTCCTTCACGATATAGGAAGGGATGCTCTCGTCGTTTTTCCTATGGCCGCCGTCAATGAGCGAAGGCTCATGGTCTGGGTGAAGGAACGACTGCACCTTCAGCGTGATTCCCTTATTTTGCAAAGGTTTGATGGTCTTGGGGTGGATGATGGTCGCACCATAGAAGGCCAGCTCGATGGCTTCGGAGTAGGGGATATGCGGCAGCTGGACCGTGTCGGCGAAGCGCTTTGGGTCGGCGTTGAGCAGGCCGTCCACGTCTTTCCAGATGGTGACCTCCTCAGCATCGAGGCAGTTGGCGAAGATGGCTGCGGTGAAGTCGGAGCCTTCACGTCCTAGGGTGACGCTATGTTTGCCGTCGGCCGTGCCACCGATGAAACCCTGTGTCAGGCATACGATACCCCGAATATGCTCATCGTTCAACTTGTTGATTCTGAGTCTTGTCTCGTCCCAATCGGGGTTGGCGGCGCGGTAGTGTGCCTCGTCCTCGGCGATGACATATTGGCGGGCGTCAAGCCAACGTGTCGGGATGTCGCATTTGCTGAGGTATTCGTGGATGATGCTGGTCGAGATGAGTTCGCCGTAGCACACGGTTTGGTCGTATTGGTAGTCGTAGGGCATGTCGGTCTTTTGCAGTTTCTCCCAAAGCTCGATGAAGAGACCGGCGATGTTTTCGTCGAAACGCGGGTCGGTGTTGCCATTGAAGAGGCCTTGGATGATGCCGTCGTGGTAGGCGATGACCTCGTGCAGGGCATCCATACCGAGTTGGCCGTCGTGTTCACGAAAGTTGGCCAATGCTTTTTCGAGGGCATTGGTCGTCTTGCCCATGGCGGAGACCACCAACATGATGTCCTCGTCCTTGTGCTGACTGACAATTTGTGCCAAATTTCGTACGGCATCGGCATCCTTCACCGACGCGCCACCGAATTTATAGATTTTGCGAATCATATCCCTATTGTTTATGCTGCAAAAGTAGAAAAATATGGCCGATTTTTTGCAATAAATTTATTAAATAGGAGTTATTCAACCTAAATAACCGCTATTTTTGCACGCTTTTTGACGAGGGGCCAAGGCCCCTGAGCCCGTCGAAGGGCCGACAGATAGAAAGAAGATGCTTCGATACTTCGACAAGCTCAGCACTCGGCAACCTGCTTTAATCGAACAAACTAAACAAATAAGCAATGATAGAAACTGACATTCGTGAACTGAACGAAAAAATCCAACGTGAGAGTCAATTCCTCGACCTCATCAACCTCGAAATGAATAAGGTCATCGTCGGACAGAAACAGATGACCGAACGCCTTTTGATTGGCCTGTTGGCCAACGGACATATCCTTCTCGAAGGTGTGCCTGGCCTGGCCAAGACCTTGGCCATCAAGTCGATGGCTAGTGCCATCGACGCCGACTTCGCCCGCATCCAATTCACTCCCGACCTATTGCCTGCTGACCTCATCGGCACGCTGATTTATAGTCAGAAGAAGGAGGAGTTTGTGGTGCGTCGCGGCCCCATCTTCGCCAACTTCGTCCTGGCAGATGAAATCAACCGTTCTCCCGCCAAGGTGCAGAGCGCTTTGCTCGAGGCCATGCAGGAGCATCAGGTGACCATCGGTGACGAGACCTTCAAGTTGCCAGATCCCTTCCTCGTCATGGCTACTCAAAACCCCATCGAGCAGGAAGGTACCTATCCGCTGCCCGAAGCTCAGGTGGACCGTTTCATGCTGAAGGTGGTCATCAACTACCCCAAGAAGGAAGAGGAGAAACTAATTCTGCGTCAGCAGATTGCAAGCACTGGTGCGAAAATCAACGCCGTGGTGAAGCCTGAAGACATCATCCGCGCCCGCGAGGTGTGCCGCGAGATCTATCTCGATGAGAAGATTGAGAATTACATCACCGACATCGTCTTCGCCTCACGTTATCCTTCCGACTACAAGCTGAAGAAGTTCGCCAATATGATTAGCTACGGCGGCTCGCCGCGTGCTACCATCAACCTGGCCTTGGCAGCCAAGGCATACGCCTTCATCAAGCACCGTGGCTACGTCATCCCCGAGGACATCCGTGCCGTGGCTCCCGATGTGTTGCGCCACCGTATCGGTTTGACCTACGAGGCAGAAGCCGAAAACATTACAACAGAAGAGATTATCAACGAAATCCTGAATACCATCGAGGTGCCGTAAAACCAAGTCCCGTAGGGACGACAGCATTGTAGGCAGGTGGTGTAAACCCCTGCCGACAAAACGGCGAACGGGGTGTAAACCCCATGCCGAAAAAAGAAAAAATGATGGTTTAAAATATGGAATCAACAGAAATATTCAAAAAGGTCCGAAAAATCGAAATCAAGACGCGAGGCCTCTCGAACCACATCTTCTCGGGACAGTACCACAGCGCCTTCAAGGGGCGTGGTATGACCTTCAGCGAGGTGCGCGAATACGAGTACGGCGACGACATCCGCAACATCGACTGGAACGTCACCGCCCGATTCAACAAGCCTTTCGTCAAGATCTTCGAGGAAGAGCGTGAGATGACGGTGATGCTGCTCATCGACGTGTCGGGTTCCAACGACTTCGGCTCACAAACGCAGTCGAAGCGCGACCTGACTGCCGAATTGGCAGCCGTCTTGGCATTTTCTGCCATCCAGAACAACGACAAGGTGGGTGTGATTTTCTTCAGCAGCAAGATCGAGAAGTTCATCCCGCCCAAGAAAGGCAGCTCACATATCCTGCGCATCATCCGTGAGATCGTCGACTTCAAGCCGACGGAACGTGGCACCGACATTGGCGAAGGTCTGCGTTTCCTGACCTCGGCCATCAAGCGCCGCACCACGGCCTTCCTCATCTCTGACTTCATGACGGACAAGGACTTCGAGAAGGAGATGCAGATATGTGCCAACAAGCACGATCTCGTTGCCTTACGCATCACCGACCGCCGCGAGATGGACATCCCCAAGGTGGGTCTGGTGAAGTTCCGCGACTCGGAAACGGGCAAGGAACGTTGGGTTGACACTTCGAGCCGTGCTTGGCACAACGCTTACCAACAGATGATCCAATACAAATCGTTGGAGTTGAACCGCGAGTTTACCAAACATGGCATCGACAACTCGCTGATTTACACCGACGAAGACTATGTGAAACCTTTGATGCAACTCTTTAAGAAAAGGGAGGCAAGAAGATGAAGAAATATGTTTTGTTTTTGATGACGGTGTTCGCTCTGTGTGGTGGCCTTAAGGCACAACAGGTGGAGGTGGACGGCAAGGTGGAAAGCACTGACGTGCAAGTCGGCAAGCCTTTCACCCTTGATTTGAGCCTCAAGGTGCCTTACGGTTGGTTTGTGGAATGGAACGACTTTGCCACCGACACGCTCTCGGAGCAGCTCGACATCATCAAGCGCAGCGAGGTGGAACGCACCGCCGATGCCGACAGCAATGTCATCGTGAAGCAGCAGCTGACGCTGATGACCTTCGACACGGGTCAAGTGCAGGTGCCACCCATCGCCTTGAAATATGCCCGTTCGTTCGATGACCCCAATCGCCTGAATGCCTATACCGACCCCATTCGTCTTTATTCGACCACCATGACGGTCGACACCACCTTGGCTTACAAGCCCATCGTGGAACCCATCGCCGCACCGGTGAAGTTCAAAGAGGTGTTCCCCTGGATTCTCGGTGCGCTGCTGTTGGTGTTGCTCGTTTTCGGCATTTGGTATTGGCGCAAGCACCGCAAACCCAAAGTGGATGCCGACGGTAACATCGTCCGTGGTCCCTTCATTCCGCCTTACGACAAGGCGGTTGGCGACTTGGAGAACTTGCGTCAGCAGAAGCTCTGGCAGTCGGGCAAGGTGAAGGAGTATTTCTCCTCGCTGACCGACATCGCCCGTGAGTATATCGAAGGCCAGTTTGGCGTAAATGCAGTTGAAATGACCACCGACGACATCTTGGAGGAAGTCAAGCCGCTGCATTTCTCGCAAGAGACGTACAACAAGCTGAAAGATACCATGGAAGTCGCCGACTTGGTGAAGTTCGCCAAGTATTCGAGCTCCAATCTGGAAAGCGAGAACGCCATGAACAGCATGACGGAATTCGTCAACGAGAGCTATGCGCAATACAAGCAGCGCAAAGCCGAAGAGGAAGCGCGACTCGCCGAGATGAAGAAGCAGAAACAAGAGGAACCCACAGGAAAGGAGGACGTGAAAGATGTTTGAAAACATTGAATTTGCGAATCCCAAGCTGCTGTGGCTCTTACTTTTGGTGCCGTTGGCTATCATTTGGTACATCCTGCGCCACAAGAAACAAGAGGCGGCCGTGACCTTCTCCGACTTGAAGGGTATGGTCAAGCTGCCGAGGACATGGAAGGCATGGTTCCGTCATCTGCTCTTCGTCTTGAAGATGGCGGCCTTAGCCCTGCTCATCGTGGCCTTAGCCCGTCCGCAGAGCTCTTCGACCAACTCGACCTCCAACATCGAGGGCATCGACATCGTTATGGCCATGGACGTCTCAGGCTCCATGTTGGCCCGCGACCTCAAGCCCGACCGTCTGACGGCTGCCAAACAGGTGGCCTCCGACTTTGTGAAAGACCGTCCTGGTGACCGCATGGGCTTGGTCATCTTCTCGGGCGAGACCTTCACCCAGGTGCCATTGACCACCGACCACGGCGTGATGCTCAACATGTTGGCCGAGATGAAAAACGGCCTCATCGACGACGGCACCGCCATCGGCGACGGCTTGGCTACGGCTATCAGCCGACTCAAGGACAGCGAGGCTGTCTCCAAGGTGGTCATCCTGCTCACCGACGGTATGAACAACGCCGGCTCCGTCGACCCCTATACCGCTGCCGAAATCGCCAAGCTGTATGGCATCCGCGTCTACACCATCGGCGTGGGCACGTATGGCACGGCGCCTTATCCCGTGCAGGATTTCTTTGGCAGAACGGTCATGCAACAGATCAAGGTCGAAATCGACGAGAGGCTGTTGACCACCATCGCCACCTCGACGGGCGGCAAGTATTTCCGTGCCAACAACAACAAGAAGTTGGACGAGATCTATCAGGAAATCGACAAGTTGGAGCGCTCCAAGATCGAGGTGACGGAGTTCCGCCGTCTCCATGAGGAGTTCTATCCGCTGGTGGCTTGGGCCATCGTCCTGCTGCTGCTCGAGTTCCTACTGCGTAAAACTATTTTCAGAACTTTAACGGATTAAAGCTATGGAAAACGTATTGCGATTCGAACATCCCGAGTACCTTTACTGGTTGTTGATCATCCCGGTATTGGTCATCATCTATATTCTGTTCCGACTCGGCCAGAAACGGCGTTTCGAGCGTTTTGCCCACATTGGGATGCGCGAGCAGCTGGTGCCGAGCTATTCTTCCCGTCGTTCCACCTTGAAGTTCATCCTCTTCCTGCTCATCATCGCTTGTTCTATCTTGGCCTTGGCCAACCTGCAGAGCGGCAGCAAGATGGAGGAGGTGAAGCGTGAGGGTATCGACCTTTACATCGCCATCGACGTGTCGAACTCGATGAATGCCGAGGACATCGTACCCAGCCGTTTGGAACGCTCCAAGCAAGCCATCAACAAGCTGATCAGCGAGATGCGTGGCGACCGTATAGGCGTTATCGTCTTTGCCGACAAGGCTTTCGTCCAATTGCCTATCACCACTGACTATTCGGCGGCTCGCATGTTCCTTTCGACCATCAACACGAAGCTCGTGGCGTCGCAGGGCACGGCCATCGCCGAAGCCATCAACTTGGCGTTGAAGTCGTTCCCCGACGAGGCACACAGCCGCGCCATCGTCATCATCTCCGACGGTGAGGACCATGAGAACGACGCCGCTGTGAAGGCTGCTCAAGAAGCTGCCAAACAAGGTGTGCGCATCTATACCATCGGTATGGGTCTCCCCGATGGCGCACCCATCCCTGAATACAACCAATATGGTCACCAGACGGGTTACCGCAAGGATGGTAACGGCAACACCATCATCACCCGTCTCGATGAACAGATGCTGCAGAAGATTGCCTCTGCAGGCAACGGCATCTACGTCCGCGCCAGCAACTCCAACGTGGGCTTGAGCAAGATCTACGAAGACATCAGCAAACTCGACAAGACGGAGATCGAGGCCAAGGTCTTCACCGACTATGAGGACCAGTTCCAATGGTTTGTGGGTGCCGCCATCGTCCTCCTGCTCATCGAGATACTCATCTCGTCGGGCAAAAAACGTTGGGAGAAGAAGTTTAACATTTTTGAAAAGAAAGATGAATAAGCTTGTTAAATATCTGACAATCATTATATTTCTGTCTTCTGTGCTGACGGTCTCGGCACAGAACGACGAGAAGGCCATCCGTAAGGGCAACCGCCAATACAAGAAGGCGAACTACACGGAGGCCATCGCCAAATACAAGGAAGTCATCGAGGCAAGCCCAAACAACACCAAGGCCATTTTTAACCTGGGTGATGCCTATTACGGCTTGCAGCAGTACGACAGTGCATACGCCACTTTTGAGAAGGTGGTGGAGATGTCGCCCGACGCCAAGTTGAAGTCGGATGCGGTGTTCAACATGGGCAACTGTCTGCTGGCGCAGGACAAGTATTACGATGCCTTTAATATATATAAGGTGTCGTTGAAGCTGAATCCCGAGAACGAAAACGCCTTGTACAACCTCGAGTATTGCCGTGCCCATCTGGTGAAGAGCAAGATTCAGGTGGTGCAGCCCGAACACGGTAGGGTAGAGGTGAAGGAAAAGGAAGCCTTCAATGGACAGCGCATCACGCTGAAGTCGCAACCCGACAAGGATTACGCCTTGTCGCAGTACCTCGTGGTGCGGGCCGACAATCAGCAGGTCACGGTGGATGTGAGCGGTAGTAGTTTCGTCATGCCCAAGTTCGACGTGCTGGTCACGGCTGAGTTCAAGCAGGCGCATAAGATCGAAATCGACAAGGACATCAAGAATGGAACGGTGAAGGCCGACCGCACCAAGGCCGTCGAAGGACAGCAGGTGAACCTTGAAGCCCAAGGCGAGAACGACTATGTGCTCGACAAGTTCATCGTGTACCGCACGGGCAACCGCAACGACACGGTGCCGGTCAACAAGACGACCTTCCAGATGCCCAACTACGATGTGACGGTGACGGCTACCTTCCGTAGCGCCTTGAAAGTCAGCGTCGACAGTGTGGCCAACGGCACCATCTCAGTGACCGACAGCCTCGTCAAGCCAGGCGACAATGTCGGCATCATCGTGCGACCCGACAAGGGTTACCAACTCGGTGACCTGCGAGTGGTCAGCGACAGGGATGCCACCGACTCGGCGCCTGTATCGGACGACAACATGTTCCAAATGCTCGACACTGACGTGACGGTGAAGGCCAGCTTCGTGGAAGCCACCGATTACTATAAGGTAAAGGCCGACACGGCCATCGAAGGCGGCCACGTCCTCCTCGACCAGACCGAGGCCACTCGCCGCGAGTCGGTGAAACTTGACAACGCTCCCGAACCTGGTTATCAGTTCAAGGAATACGTCATCCATCAGGTGGGCGACACCGCCGTGAAGGTGCAGCCTTTGGGCAACTTCTTCACCATGCCCGACTTCGATGTGGAGGTCACCGCCATCTTCGAGAAGAGCGAAGGCGACAACCAGCAGCAGGACCAGCAACAGCAGGACCAGCAGCAAGACCAACAAGACCAAGAGCAACAGCAAGACCAGCAGCAGAATCAAGACCAACAGCAACAGCAGCAACAACAGCAGCAGCAAAACCAACAGATGTCGAAAGACGATGCCCAACGCATGCTGGATGCCCTTGAAAACCAAGAAAAGAAGACCATGGAGAAGGTCAACGAACAGAAGGTTCGTCAACAACCCAAAAAGAAATCCGATAAAGACTGGTAATTATGAATAAACGACTCATTTTGTTTTTGATGCTATGCCCCTTGTGGCTTTGGGCCCAGGACGACCCGACCCTGACGGTTTCCGCCAAGAAACAGGTCGTGGTGGGCGAGCGTTTCCAAGTGGTGTTTGAGTCCAATGCGGAGGGACGCAATTTCCAGGCGCCTTCGTTCGAAGGCTTCAACGTGGTGGGCGGACCGTTCACCTCCACTAGCTCGAGCATCCAGGTGGTCAACGGCTCGGTGACGCGCTCCACGCGCATCTCTTATACCTTTGCGGTGCAGGCTTCCAGGGAAGGCACCTTCCGCATCGGTGCGGCCTCGCTCACCGTCGACGGCAACAAGGTCTCCAGTGAGCCTTTCGAGGTCAAGGTGCTGCCCGACGATGGCAGTTCTGCCGCCTCGGGCGGCGGCGGAGCTTCGTCCAGCCAAGGCCAGGCACAGCAGAGCACCAGCGATCCGCAGGTCAGCGGCAAGGACTTGTTCCTCAGGTGCATCCCTTCCAAGAAGTCGGTAAGCGTCGGCGAGCAGGTGGTGTTGACCTACAAGCTCTACACCAAGGTGCCGGTGTCGTCGGTCTCTGTCTCCAAGATGCCGTCGTATGCGGGCTTCTGGACCAAGGACATCTCCGACAACAGCGGCAAGCTGAAGCAGTCGAGCGAATACGTCAACGGCATCGAGTATACGACGGCAGAGATCCAGAAGGTGATCATCGTTCCGCAGCGTTCGGGCAACCTCACCATCGACCCGATGACGATGGAGTGCATCGCCCAGATCCGTACTGAGCGCAGCAGCCGTCGCAGCATGGACCCCTTCGAGGCTTTCTTCAACGACCCCTTCTTCAGCAACAATATCACCAACGTGCAGAAGGAGCTCTCCTCGCAGTCGCTCAGCATCGACGTGAAGGCGCTTCCCGAAAACGGCAAACCCGATTCGTTTGCCGGCGCCGTGGGCAACTATAAGTTCACCTCGTCGATCGACAAGGAGGAGCTGAGCACCAACGAGGCTGTCACCATCACGTTCACGGTTTCGGGTTCGGGCAACATCGAGTTGTTGCAGATGCCCGAGCCGGTCTTTCCGCCCGACTTCGAGGTCTACGATCCCAAGATCTCGACCAATGTGGATGCCACGTCGCAAGGCATGACGGGTACGAAGAAAGCCGAGTATCTGGCCATACCGCGTCGCGCTGGCAGCTTCTCCATCCAGCCGGTGGAGTTCACTTTCTTCAACCCTAGCACGGGCACTTACCAGACCCTGCTCTCGGAGCCCTACGAGCTCTCGGTGAGGAAAGGCAAGGACAGCGACGGCGACGGCGGTGGCGTGTATGCCTCCAACCAGGAAGACATCAAGTATCTGGGTAGCGACGTGCGCCATATCATGAACGACGGCGCGAAGCTGAAGCCCAAACACTCCAGCTTCTTTGCGTCTTCGGTTTATTTTGCCATCCTGTTGGGACTGTTGGTGGTCTTCATCGCTTTGTTATTCATCTTGAAGAAACGCGCCGAGATGGCCAAGGACACTGCAGCCAACCGCAACCGCAAGGCCGACAAGGTGGCCCGTGGTCGTCTGAAGAACGCCTACCAGCATCTGAAGGCAAAAGACCAGGAGAAGTTCTATGTGGAGATGTCGCAGGCTTTGTGGGGCTACATCGCCGATAAGCTCGGCATTGAGCGCTCCAAGTTGTCGATGGAGACGGTGAGTGAGACGATGAAGGCTAACAACGTGCCCGATGAGTTGACGCAACAGTTTGTCGACACGCTCAACAGCTGTGAGTTTGCCCGCTTCGCCCCCGGCAGCGCCGAGGAGAAGATGGACGACCTCTACCAGCGTGGCATCGACGTCATCTCGAAAGCGGAAAAAGTCATCTGATCAATGAAAGGAGAAACAAAAATGAAAAGATACACCTTATTAATATATATGCTCGCCGTGATGGGCTGTGCCTTCGCGCAGAACCCCGCCGACGAATGGTTCGACCAAGCCAATGCCGCCTATAACTCAGGCAATTACAACGACGCGGTGGAGCTCTATCAGAAGATCCTCGACACGGATATGGAGTCGGTGCCGGTGTATTACAATATGGGCAATGCCTACTACAAGATGCACGACTATCCCATGGCCATCTACAACTACGAGAAGGCCCTGAAGCTCGACCCGTCGAACGAGGAGGTGAGGACCAACCTCGAGATTGCCAACCTTGCTGTCGTCGACAAGATTGAGCCGGTGCCCCAGTCGTTTGTCGAACGCTGGTGGCGCAGCCTGAGGGCGATGGGGTCGGGTGACCGTTGGGCATGGTGGTCGGTGGCGGCCTTCGCACTGCTGCTTGTCTGCCTGTTCATGTTCCTCCGTTCGCGCCGCATGGGGTTGCGCAAGTTGGGCTTCTTCATGGGCATCGTCTTCTTCATCGTCTTCGCCCTCTCTGTGGTCTTCGCCGCACAACTCAAGAAGGCGTCCACCATCCCTGACCAGGCCATTATCACCGCCCCTACGGTGACGGTGAAGAGCTCGCCGGCGGTGACCAGTGTCGACCTCTTCGTTTTGCATGAAGGGACTAAAGTGGCCATTTTGGAGTCCTCAAACGGCTGGAATAAGGTCCGAATCGCCAATGGGAGCATTGGGTGGCTTGAAGCGGATAAAATGCTTTCTTTCTGACCTTTTCGGGACATGGAATGAAATTTTTTGAGAAAAAAATGAAAATTTTTCTCGAAAAATGTAATTTCTTTGATAGAATGTCCTATATTTGCAGACCATATTAAAGTGAAAAAGTGTCAAAACACGTGTAAAAGAAAGAATTAATTAAAATTTCGTGATATGAAAAAGAGATTTTTACCTTTCAGTTTACTTCTGGTAATCATGATCTTAGGTCAGTCAGTTATCGCTGACCAAGGCGGACACTATGTCCCGCGCAAGCAAACCAACAATGCGGAAAGCTATATGGGCAGTCTCCGCGCTAACCAAAAGACGGGCTTAGTCGACCCTGCCGACATGCTTAAGGCCATGCAGGCTCCGGCCTCGAAGGAGACCAACAGCGACCCGCTCTATTGGATCAACATGGGTCCCGACAATATGGGCGGCCAGACTACTGCTATCGTTTACGATAACAAGAAGAACGCCCATGGCAATCCCAATGGCATCGTTTATATCGGTTCCAAAGGCGGTGGCGTTTTCAAGACCTACAACTACGGCGTGACGTGGCACCAAGTGGGCGACCTCAACTTGATGGTCAGCTGCATGGTGCAGGATGAAAATGGCGTCATCTATGTCGGTACTGGCGACGGTGATGCTGCCGCTACTTATAACGGCATTGGCCAACAGGGCTATGACAACAGCTTCATCGGCACGGGCCTCTATGCCCTTAACAACGACGAGTTCGAACAACTCGTGGCTCCCACTGAGGACGCCTGGCAGTTCATCAATGGCCTTGCCATTGCTGATGGAAAGCTTCTGGCTGCCACCAACGAAGGCCTGATGTACTCCAACGACGGTGGCCACAACTGGTCAACCGCTGTTGAAGGTAATGCCATCGCTGTGACGGTTGGTCCCGACAACACCATCGCTGCTGCCATCGACGGTCACGTCTATGTAGGCCGCAACGTGGCTCACCTCGTCGACCACACTGGCACCACCAACGCCCTGCAAGGCGACAGCCTCCTGCCGCAAGTCACCGACGGCATGATCGACCTCGCCTTTGCTTCGTCGGATGCCAATATCCTTTATGCCTCCTGCATCGGCAGCGATGGCAACCACGTCGGCATCTATGTCTCCAGAGACAAAGGTACGACTTGGGCAACCGCTCTTCCTACTGTTGCCAACAACCAAGGTCACAACGTCTATGAAGGCCGCGGCCTCTACAACCACGGCATTGTCGTCGACCCCGAAAACGCCGAACTCGTCTATGTGCTTGGCTACAACCTCTGGTCACTGACTGCCACCTCGAACAATGGCTACTATATCGCTAATCAGCTGACTACCCAGTCATACTACTACCTGCCCGACTATATCCACGTCGGTCTCCACGCCATGGTGTTCAACCCCAACAACTCGCAAGAGTGCTATTTGGGTACCGATGGTGGTATCTATAAGGCCACAGGCAGATTCACCTTCAGCAACTGCAACCGCAACTACACCACCTCTCGTATGTTCAGCGTGGCTCCCTCTGGCAAAGACACCCGCGTCTTGGCTGGCGGCCTTGATCACGGCACGGTGTATATCCCCGGCGACGCTGAGGGCAACACCCTCGAAACTGGTTTCTGGATCAATCCTTCGGGCGACAACATGGGTCTGTTCTCTGAAGCTTCCAATGCTGGTTCCTGCGCTATCTCGGCCATCAACGCCAACACTTTCTTCGTGACCGCTAAGGAAGGCAAGATGGAACGTACACAAACCGCTGGCGAAGACTGGATCTCCACCAACTTCACTTCGGCCATCACTTCGACGATGTTCCCCAGCACCTCTTCGTTCCGCATGCCTATCCTGCTTTTCGAAAACTATAACAACGAACTCAACCCTGAGACCACTTGGTACTTCAACGAGACTGGCCATCATCAGGATGCTGGCACTACCGTTCAGGTCATAAGCAACAACAAGTATCCTTTCGACTACACCTTGCCTTCATACCTCGCTGCTGGCGACTCAATCGAAGTGCACGACCCCGTCACCTCTTACTTCTTCGTGGCCTCCACCGAGACCTTCCTGATGACCCGCACCCCGCTGCAGTTCGACAAGGAAGCCAAATGGTATAAACTCGCTGACAAGACCCACTCCGGCTTCAGAGGCGACCCGCTCTGCATGGACATCACCGCTGACGGCGACAACGTCTTCGTCGGATTCAAGGATGGCAAGTTATTCCGCATCTCTGGCCTGAACAGCGTCGTCGACGAGCACACTGGCTCCATCACCGACTCGCTGTATGCCGCCACCGTGACCCAAATCACGCTGCCCATCGATGGCCAATGCGTCACTTCCGTCGCCGTTGACCCGCAAGACAACAACAAGGTACTCGTCACCTGCGGTAACTATGGTAACGACGCCTATGTGTTCTACAGCACCAATGCCATGGCCGAAGAGCCTACCTTCGTCTCCAAGCAAGGCAACCTGCCTAAGATGCCTGTCTACTCCTCGGTTATTGACATGACCACGGGCGACGTCATCATCGGCACCGAACGCGGTATCTACAGATCGTCGAACCTCAACAGCTGGACCTTCGAGGGCAAAGCCATGGGTGAGATTCCGGTCATGGAACTCAAGCAACAGCGCCTCTCTGCTGAAGACGTTATCACGGTGAACCACACCGAAGAAGGTGACTTCTACACTGAGTATCCTGGCGTGAAGAACACGGGTATCATCTATGCCGCTACCTACGGCCGTGGCGTGTTCCGCTGCGAGAACTATAAGATCTCCGGCACTGGTGTCACCGAGAACCCGAGCGTTGTCAACGTCAACGTGAGCCTGTATCCCAACCCGGTCAGCAGCCAAGCTACCCTCAGCTTCGAACTTAAGGAAAGCGGCAATGTCAGCTATCAAGTGTTCGACATGACGGGTCGCATGGTGATGAACCAGAACATGGGTCGCATGAACCAAGGTAGCCACCAGGTCAGCGTCAACGCTGAGAACCTCAGCTCTGGTTCTTACATCCTGCGCCTCAGCCAGGGTGCCAAGAACGAGACCGTGAAGTTCATGGTGTATTGATCCCTGTAGAGACGTTTCCTGAAACGTCTCCACAACGCACACACAAAAAAGGAAAGACAACCTGCAAAGGTTGTCTTTCTTTTTTATATTTTTGCGCTATCATTACCGACCTACATGAACAGCAAAAGAATCAATAAGGTCTTGGTCGCCAACCGAGGCGAGATAGCCGTGCGCGTCATCAAGACGCTGCGCAAGCTCCACATCGCCTCTGTCGCCATCTTCGCCGACAACGACGCCAACGCCCTACACAGGCGCATGGCCGACGAGGCCTATCCCTTGGGCAACGGTCCCTTGAAGGACACCTACCTCAACGTCCGCAAGATTATCGACGCAGCCCTCGACTCGGGTGCGGATGCCATCCATCCCGGCTACGGCTTCCTCTCTGAGAGTCCCGAACTGGCAGAAGCCTGCCAAGCCAACAACCTTATCTTCATAGGCCCCGATGCCGACGTCATGCGACTCATGGGCAACAAGATCGAAGCTCGCAAGGTCGCCGTCAAACATGGCATCCCCGTCACCTTCGGCATGATGGGCAGCCATGACGACATCCTCGCCCAAGCTGAAACCCTGCCTTATCCCGTCCTCATCAAGGCGGCGGCAGGCGGTGGAGGCAAAGGCATGCACATCGTCTGGGCGAAAGAAGACCTCCAAAACGAACTTGAAAGAGCCTCACGCGAGGCAGAGAAATACTTCGGCGACGGCACCGTCTTCGTTGAGCAATATATCGAAAATCCGCGCCATATCGAGGTGCAGGTGTTGGCTGACCATTTCGGTCACATCATCCACCTCCATGAGCGTGAATGCACCATACAGCGCCGCTATCAGAAGATTATAGAGGAGTCGCCCTCACCGACGCTGACGGAGGAACGCCGCCAACAGATCTGCGACACCGCCGTCAAGCTGTGTCAGGCCATTGGCTACCGCAACGCGGGCACGGTGGAATTTCTCGTCGACAAGGACTTGAACTTCTATTTCCTCGAGATGAACACCCGCATACAGGTCGAACATCCCGTCACCGAGATGCGCACGGGTATCGACATCGTGGAAGAACAAATCCGCATCGCAAGAGGGAAAGAGATGGGCTGGACACAAGACGTCATCCAACCCCAAGGTCACGCTATAGAGCTGCGTATTTACGCCGAAGACCCCGCCAATGGCTTCCTGCCCACACCGGGCAAGGTGACGGCCTACCACGAGCCACAGGTGCGTGGTGCCCGCGTCGACAGCAGCATCGACGGCACATGTACCATTACCGAGGCTTATGACCCTATGATCGCCAAGCTGACCTGCCATGCCAAGGACCGTCAGAGCGCCATCGAGACCGCCCGCCGCGCCTTGAAGGAGTTCATCATACAAGGTCTCACCACCAACAAAGCCTACCTTTGGGAGGTGATCAAAAACGAGGACTTCGTCGAGAACAAGATCGACACGGGCTTCTGTGCCACCCACCAAGAGGCGTTGATTAATGCCTTGGAGGATAGCCGCAATGCACAGAACGTCAATGATATAGTGGCTGCTTTCCTTATGTATGACTTCTGCAAGAAACAGGTGGAACAGCACCCCGAGAACGTATGGGAGGAGATAGGTTATTGGCGTTATCACATGCAGATCATCGTCGACGTGGAAGGACGCCAGGTGCCTGTCAGCATCAGTGCCGCCGAGGCTGGTAAGATTAAGGGAACGGTAGGGGAGACGCCTTTTGCAGTGGAGTTCATCCAATACGACAACCGTCAGCTGAAGCTCATGCTTAACGGCCGCACCGAGACGGTCTACTGCTCCGTCAACGACGAGCAGAAGACCATCGTCAACTTCCACGGCCTCAACTTCACCTGCTTCCGCACCGACCAACTCAACGACACCTTGGATTACGCTTGTAAGGAGCAGGTCAACGACAAGTCGCGTCTTGTGTCGCCCATGCCAGGCAAGGTGGTGAAGATCAACGTGAAGGAAGGCGATGAGGTGAAGGAAGGCCAAATCATGATTGTGGTCGAAGCCATGAAGATGGAGAACAACATCGTGGCTGTCGGAAAGGCCAAGGTGAAACGGATTTTCGTTGAAGAAGGCCAGATGGTGGATAATAAAATGCAGTTAATTGAGTTGGAATAATAAATAAAGCCATCAGCTTTCAGCAGTCAGCCTTGGTGCCACCGAGCTGAAAGCTGAAGGCTGATAGCTGAAAGCAAACAAATACAAAATTATGAACTTCGACCTCACACAAGATCAGGAAGCCCTCCGCCAGCGTGTGCGCGACTTCGCCGAACAGGAAGTGAAACCCGTTGCCCGCGAGAACGATGAAAACCAGCATTTCGACGTGGGTCTTACCCTCAAGATGGCTGAACTCGGTCTCTTGGGCATGACCGTTCCGAAGGAATACGGCGGCCAGGGACTCGACAACCTGAGCTATATTATCGCCGTGGAGGAGCTCGCCCGCGTTGACGGCTCCACCGCCGCCACCATCGCCGCCGACAACTCGTTGGGCATCGGCCCCATCAAGGACTATGGTACAGAGGAGCAAAAACGCAAGTATCTGCCGCAGCTCTGCAAGGACCGCCTTTGGGGGTTTGGCCTCACCGAGGAAGACGCCGGTAGCGATTCGCGTGGTACCAAGACGACCGCCCAATACGACGGTACCCTGTGGCACCTCAACGGCTCCAAGATCTTCATCACCAACAGCGCGACGCCCATCAGCCTTGGCACCACGGTGCAGGCCATCTCGGGCGAGAAGGACGGCAAGCCTGAGTTCACCGCCCTGCTGGTGGAGAACAAGAAGGAAGGCTTCACGCAGACGCCCATGCACGACAAGATGATGTGGCGCGCTTCCAACACGGGCAAGCTCGTCTTCAACGACGTGCGCCTCAGCGACGACTGCATCCTTGGCAAGCCTGGCGAAGGCTCCCACATCATGCTCGCTACCCTCGACTCGGGCCGACTCTCCATCGCCGCTATGGGACTGGGCTGTGCCCAAGGCGCCTACGAGATGGCGCTGGCCTACTCGAAGAAACGCGTGCAGTTTGGCAAGCCCGTCTGCAAGTTCCAAGCTGTGGCATTCAAACTCGCCGATATGGCCGTGAAGATTGAGGCGGCACGCAACCTGCTCTACCACGCCTGCTGGCTCAAGGACCAGCACCGTCCCTTCGGTAAGGAAGCCGCCATGGCCAAGCTCTACTGCTCGGAGGTGGCTGCCGAGGTGTGCGACAACGCCGTGCAGGTGATGGGTGGCCACGGCCTGCTCAAGGAGTTCGACATGGAGCGTTTCTATCGCGACCAACGCATCCTCCAAATCGGTGAAGGCACCTCGGAAATCCTTCGCTTGGTGATTTCACGCGCCATCGGATGCTAACCCCATCGTCCGGTAGGCCTCCCCCTTTTAAGGGGGTGCCCGCAGGGCGGGGGATTCAAGACAGACCCAAGCCCGCAGGGCAAGGGATTCCCGCCTGACGGCGGGAATGGAGTGCGATCGTATTATTAATACAGCGGCGGCCAGTAAAGTCTCGACTCATTATGACCCTTGATGGCCGCCGCTGAATCATTTAACGACTACACTCCATTCCCGCATAGCGGGAATCCCCAATTATTTACAAAAAAAACCTATCTTTGCAAGCCGTTAAACCCTGTAATCAGATTATCCAATTATAATTCTTATAATCATGAAAATCAAACTTTTACCATTAGTCGCCATCGTGGCCCTCATCGCCACTGCCTGCGACACCCCCAAGCCTGAACCGGCTCCCGAGCCCGTTCAGCAAACCACTCATCTCTCGGACAAATATGCCGAGTACACCCTCACCACTAGTATCGACCACCTCAGCGAGGGCGAGCTCGAGATGCTCGGCCTGCTCTTTGAGGCTGCCGACATCATGGACAACCTCTTCTGGCAAGAGAACTACGGTGACAAGGAAGAACTCATGAACCGCATTGGCGACAACGCCGACATCAAGAAACTGGCCACCATCGCCTACGGCCCTTGGGATGGCCTTGATGGTAACAAACCCTTCGTGGAAGGCATCGGCGACAAACCCGCTGGCGCCCGCTTCTATCCCGCCGACATGACTGAGGAGGAATGGAATGCTTTGGACGACCCCAACAAGACCAGCCAATACACCATGATCGTCCGCGACGACGACGGTAACCTCAAGTGCGTGTGGTACCACGACTACTTCGAGCAACAGATCAAAAAGGCAGCCTCGCTGCTTGACGATGCCTCCGAACTCGCTGGTGATGAAGAGTTTGCTGAGTACCTCCGCCTCCGCGCCAAGGCCCTCCGCACCGACGACTACCTCGAGAGCGACATGCAGTGGATGGACGTCCGCAACAACAACGTCGACCTCGTCATTGGCCCCATCGAGAACTACACCGACGCCCGCTATGGCATCAAGGCCTCGCACGAAGCCTTCATCCTCATCAAGGACCAGGAATGGACCAAGCAACTGGCTCGCTACGCCGCCTTCGTGCCTGAACTTCAGAAGCAGTTGCCCGTGCCTGCCGAATACAAGAAGGAAGTGCCTGGCAGCGATGTCGACCTGGCCGCCTACGACGTGGTGTACTACGCTGGCGACTGCAACGCCAACAGCAAGACCATCGCCATCAACCTGCCTAACGACGAGCGTGTGCAGCTGCAGCGCGGTACCCGCAAACTCCAGCTCAAGAACGCCATGCAGGCCAAGTTCGACAAGATCCTCGAGCCCATCTCCAAGGAGCTGATGACGCCCGAGTCGATGGAACACATCAAGTTTGACGCCTTCTTCGCCAACGTCATGTTCCACGAGACTGCCCACGGCATGGGCATCAAGAACACCATCACGGGCAAGGGCACCGTTCGCGAGGCTTTGAGCAACCAGTACAACGCCCTCGAGGAGGCCAAGGCCGACGTGCTGGGTCTCTATCTCGTCACCAAGCTGGCCGAGATGGGCGAGTACACTAACACCACCATGGAAGACAACTACACGACCTTCATGGCTGGCATCTTCCGCTCGGTGCGTTTCGGTGCCGCCAGCGCTCACGGTAAGGCCAATATGCTTACCTTCAACTACTTCCAGAACGAAGGTGCCTTCGTGCGCAACGAAGAGGGCAAGTATGCCATCGACTTCGAGAAGATGAAACTGGCGGTGGAGAAGCTGGCTGGCGACATCCTGAAGCACCAGGGCGATGGCGACTACGAAGCCACCAAGGCATGGATGGGTGAGATGAGCGTCATCAAGCCCGAGCTGCAGGCCGACCTCGACAAGGTGAATGCCGCTGGTATCCCTGTCGACATCTACTACAACATGGGTCCCAAGGTCCTGTTCAAGTAAAAGATAAGGGAGCCAATCCCAGCAAATCCAATGCAAATAAAAGCCATCGGACGTCAAATTGTCCGATGGCTTTTTTGTATGTCAGCTTTCCTTAGGTGGTTTTTTTTCGTGTTAAAGGCAATGGCACAAAAGATTATTTCCTAACTTTGAAGCCTCAAACACAAACCCCCGTCCCCATGAAAAGGTTTTTATTCTCTTTGGCACTGATGGCGCTGCTCCCCGCCATGGCTTTTGCCGAACACGTGGAGCCAACCCGCGCCCAAAAGGCCGCCAAGACCTTCCTCAGCAACAACGACGTAAGGTCGGCACAACTCACCGACGTTGCCACAGCGGCAGGCTTCACCAACCTCTATATCTTCAACGCCAACCCGGGCTTCGTCGTGATGGCCGCCGACGACCGCGTGCAGCCCATCCTGGGCTACTCGCTCACCGGCACCTTCGTCACGGACGACATGCCCGACAACGTGCGCGGCTGGCTGCAAGGCTATGACGACGAGATACAAGCCGCCATCGACCACCGCGTGAGCGCTTCGTCGGAGACCGCACAAAAATGGCACGACCTCGAAAACGGCGTGAGAGGTCCCCGCGCCGTGACGGTGGTGGATCCATTGATTCAAACACGGTGGGACCAAAACAAATACTACAACAACCTGTGCCCAGCAGCAAGCAACGGTCCAGGTGGGCACGTCTATGCCGGTTGTGTGGCAACCGCTATGGCGCAGGTGATGAAGTATTGGAATTATCCCGCTACTGGTCAAGGCAGCCATAGTTTTACCCACTCTACCTATGGTGAGCAGACCGCCAATTTCGGAGAGACCACATACAATTGGCAAAGCATGCCTAACTCATTAAATAACAACTCGACGACGGAACAGATTAATGCAGTAGCCACTTTGATATACCATTGTGGCGTGTCTGTTGACATGAATTACGGTACTGGAGGTAGTGGGGCGTCGTCAACGTTGGTTCCTCCTGCATTGATAGAGTATTTCCGCTATTCACCTTCGGCTACTTATGTGTCGAGAGACGGTTACGATGACGATAGTTGGATTGCTTTTCTGAAACAAGAATTGGATGAAAGCCGCCCATTATACTATTGTGGTAATAACCCTAATAGCGGTCATGCCTTTGTATGTGATGGCTATCGAAACGACAACTATTTTCATTTTAATTGGGGATGGAGCGGCTCTGATGGAAATGGCAACAATAATGGATATTGGCTTATAGGCGCATTGAACCCTGGCTCGGGAGGCTCGGGCTCGGGAGCAGGTACCTACAACCTGAACAATGCTGTTGTTGCCTGGGTCGAGCCGTTAAGCGCCATTACCGCTCCAGTATTGTCTTTAACCTATGATGGGCAAAACGTCGTTTTGTCATGGGAAGCCATCCCGGATGCCACCGCTTACGATATATACAAAGACAATGCAAAAGTGACCACAATTGCCGCCCTCAGTTATACTGACAATGATGTTGCCTTTGGCGAATACCCTGAATATTACATCAGGGCTGTTGCTGGAACCACTCGCTCCAACCCATCAAATTTTGTTTCAGTGGGCATTACCCATCACAATCGTATTCCTCAAAATCTACAAGCAACGCTTGCCGACAGCGATGTCGCTCTGATGTGGGATGAGGTGCTACCACAATCCATGGATCTGCATTATGGGATAGGTCAAACGGGTGGCAGTTATGGCACACCAGAAGGTACCTATTGGGGGCAATGCTATCCATCTGATGTCATTGGCAATCTTTATGGTATGTCGATCGACAAGGTGTCCATCTTTTTGCTATATGAGGGGCAGTATACAATGTTTTTGTATAAGGACGTTGTTTCGGAGGCAGATAACCTTCTGGTCAGTAGTACTTTTTCTGGTTTGAGAGGCTGGAATGAGATTGTTTTTGATCCTGTTGCTTTGGAAGCGGAGCACGATTTGTGGGTTGCCTTTTATACAAGTCATGATATCGAATATCCGGCAGCTTATGGCTATTATGAGGGTGAAGGTCAGGAACACGCCCATTATATTTGGGCTGACTTTAGTCAAAATGACTGGTATTCTATGCCCGATGGCATTTCTTGGCCTATCAAGGTACATCATAGCGATGCTACTTTTTCCTATAATGTGTATCGTGATAATGCACTCATTGCAGAGCATCATGCAAGCACTAATTATCAAGACGTGAGTTCCACGGCAGGTGCACATGAGTATTATGTTACGGCTTATGAAAACGGATGGGAGTCGGATCCTTCCAACACCGTCACCGTGACGGTGCCGGGCGCCTTTACCCAAACCGTCGAGTTGAACGAGGGCTGGACGTGGTGGACGCCCACCGTGACGACGGAGCTGACCGATCTGGAGAATGCCCTCGGCGCCAACGGCATCCTCATCAACTCGCAAGACGGCGGCTTTGTGCGCTACGAGAACGGCGCTTGGAGCGGCACGTTGCAGGGCTTCGTGCCGGGACAGATGTACAAGATCAATGTCCAGACAGTCACCACCATTACTCTGACGGGCACGCCTGTCGCCACTTCCACCATCAGCATCCTTCCGGGCTACAACTGGTTCGGCTACACGGGTGAGGCAGGGCTTTCCATCGACAAGGCCTTGGGTGAGGACTTCACGCCCAATGTTGACGACCAGATCATCGGTCAGGACGGCACCGCCCAATACGGCGCCAACGGCTGGAGCGGCACCTTGGGAAGCCTCGTGCCAGGGAGGGGCTATATCTACCAATCGACTGCCACACGAACGAAGCCGATAACGTTCTAAACACCAACCAAAACGACCATGAAGAAACCTTTTTTGCTCTTTCTCCTCATAGCCACCCTCACAGGCTTCGCCCAGATCCCCAACGGCTACTACAACGCTGCCAACGGCAAGACCGGCGACGAGCTGAAAGTGGCGTTGCATAATATCATTAAGGGGCATACTAGGGTCGATTATGGAGATTTGTGGGATGCTTTTTGGAGCACCGACAACAAAGGTAACGGTGTCGTTTGGGACATGTATTCTGACGTCCCTAGTGGAACGCCACCGTATACCTATTCTCTAGGAGAGGATCAGTGTGGCAACTATGACAGTGAAGGCGATTGCTATAATCGCGAGCACTCTTGGCCACAAAGCTGGTTCAATAGTCAAACCATTCCTAGTTGTGACTTGCATCACATCTTCCCAACAGATGGTTGGGTGAATATGAAAAGGGGCAACAACCCCTTTGGCGAAGTGCAGTCAGCATCATGGACCTCACAGAATGGTTCAAAACTAGGTAATTGCAAGTCATCGTTGGGCTACTCAGGCACTGTTTTTGAGCCCATCGACGCCTATAAAGGCGACTTTGCTCGTGCCCTCATGTATATGAGTGTGCGCTACTACAGTGAAGACAGCAATTGGGGTAGCAGCGACATGACCAACAAGTCGGAGCTCCTTCCTTGGGCCATTGCCATGCTCATGAACTGGAACGAGCAAGACCCTGTAAGTCAGAAGGAAATCAATCGTAATAATGCCATTTATACTGATTATCAGCATAACAGAAATCCTTTTGTCGACCATCCCGAATATGCCCGCATGATCTGGGATGAGAACTGGCAACCTCCTACAACTTACAATATTGCCATCGCTAGTTGCGAGCATGGGGAAGTGTGCAGCGATGTCGCTACTGCTACCGAAGGCCAAACCGTCAACCTGACTGCCGAGCCGGACAATGGTTATGAATTTGGCAGTTGGAACGTATATAAGACGGGCGCTCCGAGCGTCACTGTTACGGTCAACAACAACAGTTTCGTCATGCCCGCCTATAATGTCACCGTGAGTGCGACATTTGTTGCAAGCAGTGGGGGTAACACGGGCAACGGTGATTTCGTAAAAGTTACATCAACGCCCTCGAACTGGAGTGGGGAGTATCTTTTGGTGTACGAGAACAATGCAACGTCAGCTTACGTGTGGACAGGCACCAACAATCATAACTGTTATGTTGAGAAAAATATTTCTAACAACACGATAGCAGATGATGGATTTGTGACTTTGGTGATTGAGCTTTATGAAGGAAACTATTCGATTAAAGTCAATGGTGGGACCAATGACGGCAAGTATCTTTATGGTACATCGGGGAGTAATGCGCTCAATTTTGGGTCAAGTCCTAGTGAAAACGTACTCTCTTTTGAAACAGACGGAGTAAAGATTGTTTCCAATACGTCTGTGATGCGGTATAATACTGCTGAAAGCTGGTTCCGCTATTATAAGTCGACAACCTATTCTGGTCAGCAGCCCATTCAGCTTTACAAGAAAACTGAGCCTCAGACTGATACGCAATCTGTCACCCTCGAAGCCGGCTGGAACTGGTGGGCGCCGACGGTGGCCACGAGTGTAGAAGCGTTGCAAACGGTATTGGGCGACAATCTGCATGCCATTCAGTCGCAAAATGGCACACCCACGGGCGGTCTCGTCGCTGGACAGATGTACAAGATACAGACCACCACTGCCTGCGCCTTCACGCTGAGCGGCACGCCGTTCACCAATGCCAGTGTCACCATCACCAACGGCATCAACTGGTTCGGCTGCATCGGCACGGAATCGCTGCTCCTTATCAATCTCAATATCAGTCCTGCGACAGGCGACAAAATCATCTCGCAGGACGGCGGTTTCGCTGTATACAACGGCACGGCATGGAAAGGCACGCTCACGAGCCTCCAGCCGGGAAAGGGTTATGTGTATTATTCTACTGCATCCCAGCAGAAGACGCTGGTATTCTAAATAGAAAAGGTTCCCGCCAGCGGGAACCTTTTCTGCTTCATAAAAACCCAAAAAACAAACACACTTTATCTTGCAAGTCAACTTTTTTCGTACCTTTGCATGTTTGTTTTTTTAAGAAAAATGAAGCTTTTACGTCATATTTGTCTCTTTTGTGCCCTTATCCTGAGCAGCTCCCTCATGGCCCAAAACCAGAGGGAACTCCAACAACTGATGCGCGACCGCGGTGAGTATTACTTCACCCTCAGCGTCGACGATCCCACCCAGATACAGGAACTCAGCCGCATCTGCTCCGTCGACGGTACCGACGGCCGCAACGTGGTGGCCTATGCCAACCAGCAGGAATACGACAAACTCATCGCCTTGGGGTTCCAGCCCGTTTTGCAGACGCCGCCCTCGCTGCGCGAAGAAGCCAAGATGTGGGAGGGAGGCGACCGCGCTACATACGAGTGGAACAGCTACCTGACTTATGGCGATTATGTTACGATGATGGAGGGTTTTCCGACTTCCGTGACCAACGGCGCCACCTGCACTTTCCTTGATTTGGGCACATTGTCCACCACGAACCACCGTAGAATCCTTGGTGTGCGTCTCAACAACGGCCAACCCAACGGCAAGCCCAAATTCCTCTACACCTCCACCATGCACGGCGACGAGGTGACGGGTATGATTCTCATGCTCCGTCTCATCGATGAGTTCTGCACCAGTACTGATACACGCATTCAGAATATCCTGAATAATGTCGATCTTTTCATTTTCCCCTGCACTAACCCCGACGGTACATACTACGGTGGTAATGGTTCGGTAAGTGGTGCAAGACGCGCCAACGGCAACAATGTTGACCTGAATCGTCACTTCCCTGACTTCGACGATGGTGCCCACCCTGACGGCGCTTCCTACTATCAGGATGAATGCCAATGGATGATGGACTTGGCGCAGGAATACCTCTTCACCATGGGCGCTAACTACCACGGTGGGGCTGAAGTGGTGAACTACCCTTGGGACACTTATCAACCTGTTCACCCTGATGACGCTTGGTGGCAATATGTATCCCGCGAGTATGCCCAATTGTGCCAAGCTGTCAACTCGAGCTATATGACCACCGCCAGTAGTAATGGCGACACTCCTTCTGGCATCACCAACGGTTACGCATGGTATACCATCACGGGTAGCCGCCAGGACTACATGAACTACTATGGTCAATGCCGTGAGGTGACTATCGAATGCTCTAAGTCCAAGACCCCTAGTGCCTCACAACTGCCCAATTTTTGGAACTACAACCATAACGCCATGCTGACTTACATCGAGCAAAGCCTTAATGGCGTGCACGGTCTCGTGTATGATGCCGATACGGGCGAACCTATCGAAGGTGTCACTGTCTCTGTACTGAACCACGATGCCTTGGGCTCTTCGGTAAGCACACATGCCATCGGCGACTTCCACCGACCTATCAAGGGCGGCACATATACCTTCGAGTTCTCTAAAGATGGTTATTGCACCGAGAAAATGAATGTGACTGTTGCCGATGGTCAGCGCGTCGACCTCGATGTCTATCTCACTCCCGAAGGCAATTGTCCGGTATTGATGAATTGCTACGAACAACTGATGCCGTCTACTGCCGGTTCTTACGTGCTGGGCTATCTCTACGACTCGACATTACACATGCCAACGCACAATAATTCATCGTCGGTAACCACCACTTCGGTCAACGTTACCCCGAGGGAAAACGGTTTCACGGTAGGCGAGGGGAGCACTATCCCACAAGTCACTTTGACCTCCTATGGAAACAATGGACAGTACTATATTAGATACAACAACAGATATTTGGCAAGAGCCTCTTATTCAAACACCCTTACTTGGAATACGACTACTAGCCAATATGGTAGATGGTATATAAACTCCAATGGCATTTACATTACTAGGAACAACACCAATTATTACCTGTATTATGGCAATGGTTCTTTCCAAATAAGTACCAGCCAAAACAACAACCTCACCTTCTACACGGAAGGCAATTGCCCTCCCGAGCAAGCGGTGAGCCTCGGTATAGATTGGAATTGGTGGACCCCCACCCTTGAGATGTCGCTAGAGGACCTCGAAGCAGCCCTTGCTGGCAACGCCATTCTCATCAACTCGCAAGACGAAGGTTTCGCCCGCTATGATGGCGAAGGCTGGAGCGGCACCTTGACGGAGATCGAACCTGGAAAGATGTATAAGATCCTGACCAATGACGCGACGGAGTTCACGTTGAGCGGCGAGGCCGTATCCTCTACAATCACCATCCTCCCGGGCAACAATTGGTTTGGTTACACGGGTTCGCGCCCGACTGCCATCGCCCAAGCCTTGGGTAATGACTTCACACCCACCGAAGGCGATCAAATCATTGCCCAAAACGGCCAATCCGTCACTTATGAGAACGGTAGTTGGACGGGGTCGCTCATTGTCTTGCGTCCTGGCCACGGCTACGTCTACCAATCCAACGCCCCACAAGGCCGTAGTATCAGTTTTAAATAACCTGAAATCAATAAAATAAAGCACAATATGAAAAGAGTATTTTTATCCCTAATGTTATTAGCCTTTGGCCTGAGCACCATGGCACAACAAATACAACTGCGTTCAGCCGACAAGGCAGAATGCGTGAAGAGCGACATGACGGGCCTGAGGGCCTCGTTCTCCTTCTCCACCATCGAGGCGGAGGATGTGGAGAGCGAGCGCGGCACTTTCTCGTGGCTCTCGATGCCCAACACCGTCATCGGCGGCAACGAAGGCGACCCGCAGATCCCCGTTATCAACCAATTGATTGCAGTGCCATTTGGTGCCAATCCATGGATCGAAATCAAAAACTACAGCAGCACCGATTACCGCCTCGAAGACCTGGGTATCAAGACCTTGGTGCCGCGCCAGCCTTCGGTGCGTAAGGACAAACGT
Organism: uncultured Bacteroidales bacterium; assembly: GCA_900318265.1. Taxonomy (GTDB): domain Bacteria; phylum Bacteroidota; class Bacteroidia; order Bacteroidales; family F082; genus Limimorpha. Next base: position 31,453 of record ONKA01000018.1, read on the forward strand.
CCCGAGGATGTGCCCTTTGTCATGAACGAGGCCGCCTACCAGACCCGTGGCTTGCGTTCTGAACCCACAGCGACTGTCAGCGTGGATGGCACGATGCGTGGCATACAACTCGGCACGATGACCATCGAGCCCGTGAGCTACGACCCCGTCAACAACACCCTGCGTGTGTTCAACGACATTGAGGTGGAGGTGCACTTCGACGGTGCCGACGCCCAAGCCACTGAGGACATGCTGCTGAGGACCTATAGCCCGGCTTTCGACAACGTCTATGCTCAGTTGTTCAACAACAGGGCCATAACAGATGTTTATACCGACCACCCCGACCTGTACAACACACCCGTCAAAATGCTGGTGATCTGCTATTCGGGTTTCCAAGGCAACGCCGCCCTTGAGAGCTGGCTGCAATGGAAGCTCCAGAAGGGCTATTATGTCGACATCTACTACACCAGTGAGACTGGAACCTCTGCCACCAACATCAAGAATTTCATCAAGACAAAATACAATGCCTCCGTTTCGGCAGGTAATGCATACACTTACCTTGTTGTCATCGGCGACACCGGACAAGTGCCTCAGTACATGACCAAGACTGTTGACGAGTCATGCGCCTCCGACCTTGGCTATGCAGCTGTCAACTTTACCACTTCAAGCACCAGCAACTACTTCCCCGACATGTACTACAGCCGTATGTCGGTGGAGAACACCACGCACCTGACCAACTATATCAACAAAGTGCTGACCTACGAGAGATATGAGTTCACCGATGGCGGTAACTACCTGAACAACGTTATTCTCGTCGGCGGTTGGGATTCGAGTTGGACAGCCAGAGTGGCCAAACCCACCATCAACTATGCCACGAACTATTACTTCAAGTCAAGCAATACCACCTATGGCGGCTTTGAAAACGGCACTATCAGTGCCACAGTGTCAACAAGCTCGACACAGGGTTATTCTGGAACGAACAACGGTTGCTATAATGGCATCAACAACGGTGTGTGCTTCCTGAACTACACCGCACACGGTGACAAGCAGGAATGGTATCAGCCTAAAATGACTGCTGCCCATGTGGCCACGCTTACCAACACGGGCAAGTATTTCTTTGGCGTGGGTAACTGCTGCCTGACAGGTAACTTCAACAATACCTCGACGGACTATTCACCTGGCTCTGCCATAGGCACCAACGCCTGTTTTGCGGAAACCATGATTCGTGTCCCCAATGCCGGTGCCGTTGCCTACGTTGGCTGCTCGCCTTATTCCTATTGGTATGAGGACTTTTATTGGGCAGTTGGAGCCCATTCATATTCAGCAGGCAACTACCCGACACAATCGGCTTCTTCAAAAGGCGTATATGATATTATGTTTGAAGACCAATACTGGAATTCGGCATCATCACTGCTGTATCTTGGCAATCTCGCTGTGCAACAAGCCGTCACCAATGGTAACACCAACAGCGGCGTTACTGACGGTAATTGCAACAACTCGGCCCACTATTACTTCCAGTTCTACCACACCTTTGGTGATGGTTCCGTGATGCCTTACATCACCAAACCCGAAGTGAACACCGTGACGATACCCAGCACGGTCACCCCGGGTACCACCTCCATCACCGTCAATGCCTTGGCGGGCTCCTACGTCGCCGTCACCGACAACAGTTCGGTCATCTACGGTGTTGCCGAGGCCAACGCGTCGGGAGTGGCCACCGTGAACTTCACTAATGCCATCCCCAGCAGTGGCACCCTTTATGTGGTCGTCACACGCCAGCAATACCAACCCTATTTTGGCACCATCTCGGTGCAGGGCGGCACGCAATACACCATCACCGCAACAGCCAGTCCGAGCAACGGAGGCACCGTGAGCGGCGCTGGTCAGTATTATGGGAACACTGAGTGCACTTTGACTGCCACACCCAATGACCACTACGATTTCACCAATTGGAAGAAAGGCAACAGCGTGGTCAGCACCAATTCGACCTATACCTTCACTGTGACTGAGGACGCTACCTATACGGCCAACTTCACGGCATTGCAAGCCCACACGATTACCTGCAACCCCGCTGAAAACGGCAGCATCAATGCCAGTCCGACCACGGCCTACAAGTATGAGACCGTCGCCCTGACGGCCACACCCGCTTCGGGTTACTTCTTCTCGACATGGGATGTCAGGGATGCGAGCAACAACAGCATCACGGTGACCGACAACCAGTTCACCATGCCCGACAGCGACGTCACCGTCGGTGCCACCTTCGTCAGCGGCTGCACCGTCACCGTGGCCGAGGTGGAGCACGGCACTGTCACTGTTTCGACTACAAGTGGTGCGCCAGGAACTAACGTCACACTGACGGCCACGCCTGAGGCTGGCTACTCCTTGAGCACCTGGCTCGTCTTCAAGACGGGCGACGTGAACACTACTGTAACGGTGAGCGGCAACAGCTTCACCATGCCTGGCTACGATGTCACAGTAGTGGGTGTCTTCAGTGCACCGCAAGGCAGCGACGTGACTATTGGAAGCGGGACGACAGACAACCCAAATGTGCCTACTTACGCCGCTCAAAAATACTCTATAGCTCAGCAGATTTACACTTCTTCTGAAATGGGTGACGCTTGCACAATTACGAAAGTTGCTTTCAAGGTGTCAAACTCTAGTACAGCTACGAGAGATATTGACATTTACTTGTCACACACCACAAAGAGCAATTTCTCAAGCAGATCCGATTGGGTGTCACAAAGCACTTCCGATATTGTTTTCTCTGGTTCAGTAACCTTTGCCGCATCAGGGTGGACTACGATTACACTAGACACACCGTTTGAATATGATGGCACCAATAATCTACTTCTTACGGTTGACGACAACACTGGATCTACCGTGTCTTCATTCCCAAAGTTCTATGTGTATTCTGCAAGTAACAGGGCATTATATAAATACAATAGCACTACTAATTATTCGCCAGCTTCCATGTCTGGGAACGGTAATCGCATGAATAGTGTCAATCAGGTTGTCTTTACCAAGTCTGTTTCAGGTAACAGCGAGTCCTTGACCGTCACCCCAAACACTTTAGCTGACTTCACCTATGCCGAAGGCTTCGGTCCATCATCAGTGAAGAGCGTGGCCGTCATCGGCACCGATCTCGAGGGCGACATCACTGTAACAGCTCCGTCTGATTATGAGATTAGTGACGAAGAGAATGGCACGTATGGCAGCACGGTGACGATTTCTGCTGGTGACAGGGGCGGCCGTGAGACGCTGACCTACGATTTCGAGGACGGCACGTCACAAGGCTGGACTACCCTTAAAGGAACCACGGGAACCTCACCGAATAACTGGATGCATTGCACAGATTACACGCCTCGCGACTATTCGTCCGGCTATGGTCACAGTTCCTCGAATGGCTTCATGCTGTCTGAGTCCTATATCTCCGGTTCTTCGAGCGGCAGCGGCACTGCCGTAACTCCCGACAACTACCTTGTTTCGCCCCAAGTGACACTTGGAGGCAGTATCACTTTCTGGGCTGGTGTACAGAATGTAAGCTATTGCGCAGAGAAATTCTCCGTGATGGTCTCGACAACTGGCAACGGCGCTGTCAGTGACTTTACAGCGGTTCAGACATGGACTTATTCTCCCAATGCATCTTCAGGCAGCGAATGGCAAGAATTTACTGTCGACTTAAGCGCGTACAGCGGCATGGGCTACATCGCCATCCGTCACTTCGATTGCTATGACCAGTGGCTGCTGTGTGTCGACGACATCACCATAGTGGAAGGCGAAGAACCCGTCAACCCGACCACCGACCTGCTCACCGCCAACGTCTATGTCCGCATGAAGAGTGGCCTCAGCCAAGGCATCTACAACGAGACCATGTCTGTCGCCACGGGTGACATCACCAGCAACGTCAGCCTCAACGGTGAGGTGTTTGGCACCCTGACGCAAGGCTGCAACTGGTGGACCCCCACCAAGACGATGACGCTTGGGCAACTCGAAGTCGCCCTCGGCGGCAATGCCGTCCTCATCAACACGCAGGACGCCGGCTTCGCCCGCTATGACAACAACGCTTGGGAAGGCACGCTGACTGCGATTGTCCCCGGACAGATGTATAAGATCGAGACCACGGCTCCCGTTAGCCTCACCTTGAGTGGTGCACCCGCCACAGGTGTCAGCGTGACCATCCTGCCTGGCTACAACTGGTTCGGCTACACGGGCGCACAGGCCGCCGATATCGCCACCGCCCTCGTAGGCTTCACGCCTACCAACGGTGACACCATCACCGCACAGGACGGCACCACCGTCACCTACACCAACGGTAGCTGGAGCGGCGCCTTCACTCTCACGCCTGGCCACGGCTATGTCTACTACAGCAAGGCCACGCAAAGCAGCACGCTGTCATTCTAAACAACCATGACCTTTGACCCTGACCCTGACCAAAATACTTTGAAGTAGGTCAGGGTTAGGGTCAGCGGTCAGGGTAAAAAAACAAATGTCAACAATAAACCAAGAACTAAAGACACATCTGATCATGAAGAAAAGCATCATCCTTAGCCTCCTTCTGGCCGTCGGCCTGAGCCTCTCTGCCCAGCAAGCCGCGCCACAATGGCATAACATCCTCGGCGGTCAGCCCGAAACCTACCGCACCCAGCTCATCAGTAGTTCTGAAAACAGCATACAGGTCAATGTGCAGGTGCCTGGTTTCTACACCGCCCCTGTCACTACGCCGAGAGGTGATGCACAAGTCATCACCCTGCCCAAGGCCGTCAGCACCGCCCTAGCCGGAGAACCCGACATGCCCATGACGGGTATCCCCGTGCTCATCGGCGACAAGGCCCGCATGAGCATCCGCGTCATCGATGCGCAATACATGGATTTTGAAGGCATCGAGGTGGCCCCTTCAAAGGGCGACTTCCCGCGTACCATCAACCCCGAGGATGTGCCTTACACATACGGCGCATGCTACAGTGAGGATGCGTTCTTTCCAGCCAGCAACATTGGTCTTTATGAACCTTATATCATCCGTGACTTCCGCGGCCAGAACATGGTGGTCTATCCCTTTGCCTACAACCCTGCCACCAAGACCCTCCGCGTGTACTACAACATGACGGTGGAGATGTACAAGTTGGACGACCACGGTGAGAATGTCATCGAGAGCCGTCGCAGCAACGTCGTCAAGATGGACCCCGACTTCAAGAGCGTCTACCAGCGCCACTTCATCAACTACGAAGCCGCGACGAACCGCTACACGCCCCTCGACGAGGAAGGCGACCTGCTCATCATCTGCTACGACAACTTCATCAGCTCGATGACCGACTTCGTCAACTGGAAGAAGACCCGTGGCGTGAACACCACCATCGTGGGCACCAGCACCGCAGGTAGCACCGCTTCGGCCATCAAGTCCTACATCCAGAACCAATACAACGCCAACAACAACCTGACTCATGTGTTGCTCGTTGGCGACGTGGCCCAAATTCCGGGCAATTCATTTAGCTATGGTTCGGGTAGCAGTGGCTATAGTGGTAAAGGTGACAACGCCTATGGCCAGATTATGGGTACCGACCTTTACAACGATGTTTTTATTGGACGTTTCTCTGCCACAACCGCGGCTGCGGTTACCACCCAAGCCACTCGTGTCATCACTTACGAACGTGACTTGACGACTTCTGCCAGTTGGCTTCAGATAGGAGAGGGCATAGCAAGAAAAGAGGGTGCTTCGGCAGACCAAGGCGAAGATGACTACCAACACATGAATAACATCCGCACAGACTTGTTGAACTACGGATATTCAACTGTATATCAACGTTATGCTAATCTAACAGGATATGATGGGTCTTCATCCACCATTTCTTCAGATATCAACAGCGGTGTGGGTATCGTCAACTACTGCAACCATGGATTTGAAACAGGATGGGGTGCCAATGCCTCTGGCTATATTTACTATACAAATAGCCATGTTAACGCCTTAACCAATGACAACAAACTGCCTTTCATTTGGTCAGTCGCCTGTCTTTGTGGCCAATATGACTATTCGAGTGATTGCTTTGCTGAGGCTTGGATGAAGGCAACTAACAATAGCACGGGCAACCCTACAGGTGCAATCGGTGTCTTGATGTCCTATATCAGCCAACCATGGAATCCGCCAATGTATGGTCAAGACGAGTGTGTTGATATCCTTGTGGAAAGTTACAATAGTAACATTAAACACTCTTGGGCTGGCACCTCTATCAATGGACTTTTCTATATGCTTGACCAATATGGTAGTCAAAACCAAGGCAAGGGCACCTACCAAGCCTGGATCCTTTATGGTGACCCGAGCCTGATGCTTCGCACCAAGACCCCGCAGAACATGACGGTCACCCACAGTGGCACCGTCGCTCCTTCGGCCACATCCTACAGCGTCACAGTCAACAACGGCAGTGGGGCAGTGGCTACCATCACCGATGCCAACCACAACATCTTGGGCAAGGCTACCGTGAACGGCACCACGGCCACCATCAACATCAACGGCACCTTGACTGCTGGCACCGAGCTCACGCTTTGTGTGTTTGGATATAACAAGGTGACCTATCTCGGCACGATTGACGTCGTGGGCAATACGAATCAAGCTGTCATTACCGCTACAGCAAATCCCGCTGAAGGCGGTACTGTGAGTGGTAGTGGTGTATACGAATTGGGCGACCAATGCACCCTTACAGCCACACCCAATACAGGTTACACCTTCACCAACTGGAAGAAAGACAACACCGTGGTGAGCACCAACGCCACCTACACCTTCACGGTGACGGAGAATGCCACCTATACAGCCACCTTCACCGTCATCCCACAATACACCATCACGATTTCCCCCAATTCTGTTGAAAGCGGCACCGTCGCATTCGGTGGAAGAGGTGACAGAGATGAGCTCGTCTACGGCTTTGAGGACGGCTGGCAGGGCTGGTCGACCTTCCAAGGCAATACTACTTCGCCTAACAGTTGGATGCATAACACCTCTTATCCCACTTCCAACAATAACTTCTCTACTGGCTATGGCCATAACAACTCCGACGGATTCATGCTCTCCGAGTCCTACATCTCGGGCTCCTCGAGCGGCTCTGGCACCGCTGTCACCCCTGACAACTATCTTGTTTCTCCGCAGGTACGCTTGGGTGGAAGCATCTCTTTCTATGCTGGCGCTAGAAACACCAGCTATTGTGCAGAGAAGTTTTCCGTAATGGTATCAACGACCGACAATAACAACGCTGCCAGCTTCACAACAGTTGCGACTTGGACCTTGTCTTTGTCCCAAGCTGGATATAACACTACGCCGTATACTGCCGACCTTAGCGCCTACAGTGGCATGGGCTATGTGGCCATCCGCCATCACGACTGCTACGACCAATGGTTCCTCTGTGTTGACGACATCACCATCGTGGAAGGCGAGTTGGAAACGGGTACCGTCACCGCAACGTTCTATGAAGGCGAAACCTGCACCGTGACTGCCACGCCAAACGAAGGCTACGGTTTTGTGAATTGGACCGAAAACGACGCTGCTGTGTCGACTGATGCCAGCTACAGCTTTATCGTAGCCAGCGACCGCAATCTTGTGGCCAATTTTGCTGAGGCGACGACCGTTGAACTCTCACAAGGCTGCAACTGGTGGACCCCCACCAAGGCGATGACGCTTGGGCAACTCGAAGCGGCCCTCGGCAGCAACGCTGTCCTCATCAACTCGCAGAACGCCGGCTTCGCCCGCTACGAGAACAACGCTTGGAGCGGCACGCTGACTGGGATTGTCCCCGGACAGATGTATAAAATCGAGACCACCTCTCCCGTCAGCCTTACCATTAGTGGCGAACCCGCCACGGGCGTCAGCCTGACCATCCTGACTGGCTACAACTGGTTTGGCTACACGGGCACGCAGGCCGCCGACATCGCCACGGCCCTCGGCAACCTCGGCGTCACGCCCGCCAACGGCGATACCATTACCGACAAGGACAGCAACACTGCCACCTACAACGGCAGCAGCTGGATTGGTAGCCTTACCACACTGCAACCTGGACATGGTTATGTCTATCTGAGGCAACAATAATGGCTAATATGAGGACGACAAGATACAAGGAGAAATCTCCTCAATTTCATCTCCATGGGTATTTTTTTTGAAAATTACATTGCAAGAAAAGAATAAATCACTAAATTCGCAGCCTATAAATGGAATAATAATACAAAATCACAAGAATATGAAAAGAAGAATACTATGTTTAATGGCATCCCTGCTCCTCTGCGGAGCGGCGAGCGCACAGAACGGTTGGGATACCAATCCGAATTCACACAATTGGAGCAGCAATACGCCTATTGTTGCCACTGTGTCGATTGAAGGCATTGCCCAAACGGGCCTCACAAACCTGACCCTTGGTGCCTTTGCGGGCGATGAGCTGCGTGGCCGTGCCAACGTTGCCAACCACAGCGTTGTCAACAACAGCGTTGCCAACGACCAGTTCTGGATCCAAGTGTTCTACAATTACAATACCACTGAAGCCATCAGCTTCAAACTGTATGACGCTGCTACTCAGACCGAGTACAGCACCTGCGCTGTTACCAAACCCACCCAAGACGAAGGTTGGGGTACGTATGCTAATCCTATTGAGCTGAATTTCACGAATGCGCCGCAGACAGAGACGCAGACGATAGTTTTAGCTGCTGGTTGGAACTGGGTGTCCTTCAATGTCGTCGCTGACGACTTGCTGGCTCAATTGGAAGCCGGTTTGGGTGACAATGGCATTATGATTGAGGGTCGAGATGGTACGACAGAAAATCTTGGAGATGGTTTTTGGTTGGGTGATTTGGATGATTTCGGCATCGAACTTAATCAGATGTATTTTATTCAGACGACTACCGAATGTGAGATTGCTGTGCAAGGTATGTTAGCAAATTCTACGGAATTTGAGATTACAATCAATCCTGGCTGGAATTGGATAGGATTCCCAATGAACGAGGAATTGACGATTTTAAATGTAGAAGGTTTCGAGCCCGAAGAAAATGACTTGATTGAAGGCAGCGATGGCGTTGCGGAGTATTTAGGAGATGACTTTTGGCTGGGAGAAATTGATACATTGATTCCTGGTCATGGTTATATGTATTTTTCGAACAGCAACCAAATTAAGACCCTTAGATTCCAAGTGGGGGCTAAAAACCGCCACTAATCTTAGTGGATATTTCCTGATAGAACGTAATCTATATTGCTAAATCGAAAACAATCAATAAAATGAAAAAAGCATTAGTATTTCTTATCGCATGCATGTCGAGCTTGTTTATGTATGCTGCAAATGAGCATTATACGGTCAAAAAGGATGACTGCCAGTATGCCACGAAGATAAACGGATTATTAAAGATTGATGGTCAAGTTATTGGCACCGAAAATAACGGTGCCGATTATTTGGAGATTGTCGCTTTTGATCAATACAATAATTGCCGAATGGCCAAACGACCGTTATTTAATCCGAACGTTCAATATGGTGATGGTCAGAGGGGTGCTTATTATTACCAGTGCCAATTCTGGGGTGTTAGCGGCACTCAATACCCCACTATATTTGTATATGACAATGAAAGTGGTGAAATATTGCCTTTAGAGTTTCAAAACGTTACTTTGCCTGATGGAACAGTATGGGAAACCGTTTCTTGGAATGCTGGTAATTCCTATGGAAATGGCACAACTAGTCCCGCCTTTTTCAACTTCACTACCGTTCCTTCCGGATACCCCCTCGACATTACCGGCTACGGCGAAGGCACTGGTAACTACTACCTCATCTCTTCTCCCATCGGTGAGGTTAGTCCTGGCGCTGTGACGAACATGATTCCTGATCCAAATGACGAGATAGGCTATGACCTCTTCTACTTCGACCAGACCAAGGAGAATGAGTGGATTAACTACAAAGAAGGAGAGAACTCAACTAATTCTGGGTTCAGCCTCGAACCTGGCAAGGGTTATCTCTATGCTAGAGAAGTAGGTGCAACGCTCACCTTTACTGGTACTGCATATAGCGGAGATGGAACGTTCGATCTGGTGTACTCCACGACGAACTCCGATCCCATCATGCGTGGCTGGAACCTGATGGGTAATCCGTTTGCAACCACTGCTACTGTCAATCGCGACTGCTATGTCATGGGTGAAGGCGGCAGCGAAATCATCCTTTCCGAAAACCGCTCCGTTGCAGCTATGCAGGGCGTCTTTGTTAAAGCTCTTGAAAATGAAACAGAACCGAAGGTGACCTTTGTGCAAGGCAATAGTACCGGCGGCGGTGCCAAGGTCGTCCTCAACGTCCGCAAGGATCGTGCTGCCACCATCGACCGCGCTATGGTTCGCTTCAACGACAACAGCTCGTTGCCCAAGTTCATGCTCGACAACAGCAACACCAAGATATACATCCCTCAGAACGGTAACCAATATGCCGTGGTCAGCGGTGGTAACGAGAACTCCCTGCCTGTCAACTTCAAGGCCAAGGAGAATGGTACCTACACCCTCAACATCGAAGTCGAGAATGTTGACATGGACTATCTCCACCTCATCGACCACAAGACTGGCGACGATGTCGACTTACTGGTCAACCCGAACTACACCTTCCAGTCACGCTCTACTGATTATGCCGAGCGCTTCACCCTGGTCTATGCTAACACTACCGGCCTCGAGGAAAACTTTGCTTTCTTCAACGGCAGCAAATGGGTGATTGGCAATGAAGGGAAGGCCACCTTGCAAATCATGGATGTGGTCGGCCGCATGCTTAGCAGCGAACAGATCAACGGCAGCACCGAAGTTAGCCTTGGTCAACCTGCGGGTGTTTATGTCATGCGTCTCATCAACGGCGACAACGTGAAGACCCAAAAGGTGGTGGTGAGATAACCATGACCGCTGACCCTGACCCTGACCGCCCACCCATGGGGATAACGGTCTGGGTCTGGGTCAATGGTCAGGGTAAAACAAACCTGACTGGGTCAATGGTCAGGGTAAAACAAACCTGAAGAACGAACATAGAATTAGAAACAAATATAAAAACTATAAAACGATGAAGAAATTAGTATTAACAATAGCAATCGTCCTTGGTTTGAGTCTCAGCTCATTTGCGGAATATGGCGGCGGCCTCTTTAAACGTGGCGTCGTCAGCGATGAGGAATTCTATGGTGCTGATTACCGCGGTGATGGTCTTCTAACGCCTAAGTTGCCAGGCCATGATCTTAATGGCGACCAAGACGCTCCCCTCGGTGCCGGCATCGCATTGCTGGCTGCCCTCGGCGGCGCTTACCTCGTGGCCAAGAAACGCAGAGAGGAATAACGTTATGGGATCGGCTAACGCCGAGAAATCTGTAAAAAATTGTTTTTGATGGGATCGGCTAACGCCGAGAAATCTGTAAAAAATTGTTTTTAATGGGATCGGCTAACGCCGAGAAATCTGTCAAAAATCAGTTAAAAATCAATCAAAAATCGATGAAAATCAAAGCAATAGATTTTGAAAGATTTTGAAATAGATTTTTGGAAGATTTAACTACGTTGAATACTGCGTATTTCTTGCGAAGCAATCCCCAAAAAAATAATTGCGAAGCAATCCAAAAGCTTGCCGAAGGCAATGCCAAAAAAGTAAAAGGTGTCACCGCAAGGTGACACCTTTTTTTATGTCCGATATGCCCCCGAAAAAAAGACCCGGGTCTGCCTATGGAAATAACCCGGGTCCTAACACGAGCAGACCCGGGTCTGCTCGTGTTGAGATATGGGTCTCCTGAGATTTTAGAGTACCCTTCCCGGCAAAGCCGCTATCAGCTTCTTCGTATAGGCGTTTTGCGGGTGCTCAAACAGCTGGTCGGCATCGTCCATCTCCACGGGCTTGCCGTTGTACATCACCACGACGCGGTCGCTCATGAAACGCACCACGCTGAGGTCGTGCGAGATGAAGATATAGGTGAGATTGCGCTCTTCCTTCAAACGGTTGAGCAGGTTGAGGACCTGCGCCTGCACACTCACGTCCAAGGCCGACACCGACTCGTCGCAGATGACCAGCCTCGGGTTGACCGCCAAGGCTCTGGCGATGCAGATGCGCTGCCGCTGTCCGCCCGAGAACTCGTGCGGGTAACGGTCGTAGTGCTCCGCCTTCAAGCCTACCTGCTCCAACAGCTCACGAACGGCGTCCCTGAGGGCGCCTGAGCCTGTCGAAGGCCCCGTAGTCCCGCAACCATGCACACGCATGGGCTCCGCAATGGCCTCGCCGATGGTGATGCGTGGGTTGAGGCTGGAGTAGGGGTCTTGGAACACGATCTGGGCCTGCTTGCGGAAGTCGCGCAAGGCCTGTCCCTTCAGCGCGGTCACCTCTATGCCGTCGAACCACACCTTGCCACCAGTGGGCTCAGCCAGGCGTAGGATGCTGCGCCCTAAGGTGGTCTTGCCGCAGCCCGACTCGCCCACGAGGCCGAGGGTCTCGCCCTCGTAGACGTCGAGGGTGACGTCGTCGACGGCCTTCACGTGGTCGTAGACCCTGCTGAACACGCCTTTGCGCAGAGGATACCAGGTTTGCAGATGCTCCACCTTCAAGAGGGGTGTCTTGCTGTAGAGCTGCTCAAGGTGCGCCTTCCGCTCCGCCTCGGTGATCTGCAGGTCATGAAGGATTTGTTCTTTGCCGCCCTGCCACTGTCCGTCGAGAAACTCCTTGACGATGGGCAGGCGCTTGAGGCGCACGTCCATGGGCGGACGGCAGGCGAGGAGGCCTTGCGTGTAAGGATGCTTGGGGTGGCTCATTATCTCTTTCACCGTGCCACGTTCGAGGATCTCGCCGTTGTGCATCACCGCCACGTCGTCGGCAATCTCGGCCACCACACCGAGGTCGTGGGTGATGAAGATCATCCCCATGCCCGTCTCAGCCTGCAGCTTGCGCAGCAACTTCAGGATTTCGAGTTGAACGGTGACGTCCAAGGCCGTGGTCGGCTCGTCGGCGATGAGTAGCTGGGGATGGCAGGCGATGGCCATAGCGATCATCACACGCTGCTTCTGTCCGCCCGAGAGCTCGTGGGGATAGCTGTCGTAGATGGCCTCGGGCCGTGGTAGCATCACCTGCTTGAAAAGGCTGATGACACGCTCCTTAGCGTCCTTCTTGCTGACATCTTCGTGTTGCAATATCATCTCACTGACCTGATACCCGCACTTGTACACTGGATTCAACGACGTCATAGGCTCCTGGAAGATCATGGCGATGCGCTTGCCGCGCACCTCGGCCATCTGACTCTCGGTGTAGCCTTTGATTTCCTCGCCTTCGATACAGATGCTGTCGGCCTCGATGCGGCTCACCCGCTCGTTGAGCAGGCGCATCACCGCCAACGAGCTCACCGACTTGCCCGATCCCGACTCGCCCACGAGGCCCAAGGTGCGACCCGCCATCACGTCGAGGTCGATGCCGTGGACGGCTTCCACCCATTGGCTTTCGTGCTTGAAGGCGACTTTGAGATTCCTTATGGAGAGTAACGGTTCGGCCATTTTGCGGTATTTCGTGCAAAAATAGTCTTTTTTTATCGGTTTATTGGTTTTTTAGTATTTTTGTAGAATCAAACACATTAAAACATCACGCCATGAAACACATTTACCTTGCCTTATCCTTGGCATTTCTTCTCTTTGCCTCATGTGGCACAAACAACCAACCCGTAGATGAAGATACGACGGAGCTGTCGCAGGATTACGTCACCATTTCTGACGACCAGCCCGCCATCACGGGTGAGATCAAAGACGGTGGCCTGTGGCTCACCTTCCACAAGGACCAGATCCTGCCCGTTGGCATCGTCGATGACGACTCGTATCGTTTGCCAGATGAGCCTGTCAAAGTGGAAGGACTGAAAGGCGCACCGAAGAATTTCATCATCGCCGACATGGGTCAGGACTACAACCCCATCCTCTGCGTGCTTACCGAGGAGGGCAAGGTGCAGATGCTCAGTCTATGGAACACTGTCTCCACTGGCGATTTGGAAGCCACTGTGATCCCCATGGACAACATCGTTGGCTTCACCGACGGCCCTGGAGGTCCCTGGGAGGATGAGGACGGCACCGTGTTCTACGATTACGTCACCATCTATGGACTGGATGAGGAGGGCAACGAATACGAGGTGAATGAGTACACATTATACAACTGGTTGAAGCATTATGTTTACGGCGACGACCCGGAATGGCCCACTACCCTTTACACCTTGAACCTCTCCGCCGATTGGAAGATGAGGTTTGTTGAGGAACGCCTACAGGAAGAGGCTGTCGTGGAGAAGCAAGGCCGTTTCTGGCCCATTGCATTGGATTGGGATGGAATGAAGTTTCGTTATGGCTACGAGCTGACCCGACTGATTGATGCCACTGACCTCAGCAGCGACCCAAAAGAGTCGGAGATTTGCGAAAAAGGCGTATTTGAGTTGAGTTATAGCGACAATCCCGCCTACTTCGTCGTCAATCCTATAGAGGGCCTCGACTTGACGGGACAGGGATTGAACCAACCCGTGGAGTTCCAAGCCAGTGTGGGTTATTAATAAAAAATGATACGACCTTATGAAAAATAGAAAGTACATTTTAGCCGTAACAGCATTAGCCTTGCTATTTGTTGGCTACGGCTGTTTCGGCGACAAGAAGGAAAAGAAAGTCGACACGCCTGTGGAGGCGCCAAAAGTCGATGACGAAGGCATTGCCTTTCAGATGTTTGAACGTATTCCCAAGGAGGACTTGTACGAAGGTTTCCAAACGAAGACCTACACCTGTCCTGACGACTGCCACCGCCATTTCGGTGACAGCGAGGGCAACGACATGGACGCAGGATTGTATATGGAAAACGGAGGCAACCATAGGTTCACCGTGGATTGCTTCCCGCTGAAAAACGGAGGTTGGCTGGCCATGCTGGTCAACGAGGGCTGCTTCGACGGCTGCGAGCAGACCGTGAAGACCTACATCTACAAGGACGACGTCTTGACTCCCGCGAACGGCATGTTGCCCGTTCCCACCATGGAAGAAATGGTGGCCTATCCCTTCCTCCTGTATGGCATCAGCGACGATGAAATCAATGGGTTCAAGTCGGAATGGGACGAGCGTATGCTTTATAATGTCAAGGGCGACACCCTGATGGTGGAGGCGGAGACGCTCAACTACGACGAACAGTTCATGTCGGTCCTGTCGGCAAGGATGTACGTGTGGGACGGCGAGCGTTTTGTTCCCACTCTGAACAACGAAGCGAGGACCTATCCTCTTGTCGATCGCGATGGCTTGGGTGGCCTCCATCTGAACGACAGCATGCCCGAAGAGTTGCCCGGACTCAGCAAGCGCTACGAAGGCGAGGTGCTCGCGTTCAACCGCGACGGAGAGCCTTTCCTCAAGCTCCATCCCGATGGGGCAGGCAAGATACAGGCCATCGACGTCTTTGCCAAGGACTTGACCTATTACCGCGGCAAGATCGGTGACACGCTCACCAGACTGCTCTACAAAGGTGCACTCGAAAACAAGGCATACTATAAGGAGGGCGAATTTGTCGTGACCGAAGAAAGTGAATCCTCCGAGAACCGCATCGACTATGTGGGCCCGAAAGATGCCATCGACGGCAGTTTCGTGGATGGCGAGATCGCGAATCCTAAGTTCAGGCCCGATGCCACGGTACAGTATATCCGTATCTACAAGCCCCACCATTGGGAGAACGACACCTGCGATATGCAAGCCCTTAAGACGGCCTTGGACGAGTCCGGTCTGGGCGGCGCCTATCCTGATTGTTTGAAGGCCTATTACGACGTCAACTCAATCTATTATTTCAGGGAGCTGTATAACCACAGCTGTGACGGCTACTGCGATGTCTTCCAATACTATTTGCATTGTTATCCTCTGAAGGCCGGTGGCTTCAAGGTGTATGTGACTACAGATTGGCAACCCGGAGATGAGGGTGACGATGTGGATGCAGGCTATTCGCCTATCGAGACCTATGTATTCAAGGATGGAAAAGTGACCGAGTCTGAGGTTGAGCCAGGCATGAATGACTATGAGACTAATGTGGGTGGATTCCGCTTTGCCAAGGTCATTGATATCATTTTTAGGGACGATGCCATGGAGATTGTCCACAGAGACGAAAGTAACACGGAGCACCGCGTCGAATACACTTGGGACGGCACCTCGATGCGCAAGACCAACGAAGGGTTTTATGAGAATGAGTTTTAACAATAAAAATAAAAAACATGAAAAAACTAGTTGCCGTGGCGTTGCTGTTATGCTTCGCCTTGCCGATGATGGCACAAAACAAAAAAGAGGAGGCTCGCGTTCAACTGGCCCGTGAGAAATACGCGGAAGGACTAGCGAACATTGCGGCCGTGAAGCAATACGAGGCTGACGACATCCCTGCTGTCAACTACACCACAGTGGTGCGTAAGCAAAACTGGGCAGGGGCAGGGCAGATGGTCGACAAGATGGAGTTCTACTACAACGAAATCGAAGATGACATGGAGCCTTATCCTATCGGCTACACCCTCGTCATGGTGCGCCGCACTCATAATGTTGGATCTACCGACCATTTTGAAGAATTTGTATACGACGATGAGGGCAGACCCTTGTTCTGGTTCTCGCGTTATGGCTCTGACAAGGACAATATGACCGAGTTGCGCGGCTATTATGATTACAATGGGAAACTCATTCGCTCCATCTGCAAGAAATCCGACCCTAATGGAGAGATGAAAACTTGTGAACTTGACGAAGACATGGAATATGCCTTTTCCACGGTTTTTGATCATTTCATCGCTTTGAACGCCGCCTTCCAGGCCATCTATTCTGTTAATCCTTAAACACAACAAACCAATAGTTTCTATAAATCATGAAAATACATAATCTATTACTGGCTGCCTGCGCGACGCTCCTTGTCTTCAGCGCGTGCGACAATAACGGCCAAAAGCAAGCAACAAAGGAAGACGTTAAGCCAACCGTGCAAGAAACGACGGTGACCACTTCGCCCGACTTGGTCTTTTTCGACCTGCAAGGCCCAGTGAAACGTTGCGACCTTGTGGAGTTCGACCGTAATGGCAAAATCACTTCGGTTGACGGCCAAGACCCATTCGCCCTTGAAAAGCCACAGCGTGATATGAATGACGATGGCGAGGTGGTGGACTATTGCCGTTGGACTCGCGATGCCCAAGGCCAAATCGACTCTATCCTCTGCTATGAATACGTGGATGAATACAGATGGCATGATGGGCGGGTGACCCAAGTCTTGTCGGGCTATGAAGGGCAACTTTGGTTGACCGACCGCGAGTATGATGCCGACGGACGATTGGTGAAGACAAAGCAGTATGAAGTCGTCGAGACCGAGGGGCCTGAAGAGGTGAACCTAATGTGGGTTACCGAATACACCTATCTTGAATTCGACGACCGTGGCAACTGGATACGTAGAAAACAGACGGACACGGATCAAGTTGTTGAATATGTCAACGAAACGGAAGTGTCCAGAGAGATCGAGTATTATTGATTCGACCTATGGAGCAAAAAAGCCCTGCTGTGATGCGGGGCTTTTTTTGTTTGCTTTCAAAACGTCGGGTGAATCCAGATGGACGACACCTTGGCGTCAGGTTTGAAAGTGGGATTCTCGACGGGCGCAGGGATGTCGAAAGGCACTTCCGGCAGAAGGCCGTCGTAGGCCTCGCTACTGATGAGATAAGTAATGCCGCCGTCGTAGATGCGGAAATACTGGTCGTCATAGAAAGTGACTTCCAAGTCAGGGTTGGCTTTCAGGATGTCGTTGACGTTGCTCCCAACTCCTATGCCGTTATGGGTGAACTGGTCCGACACCACCATGATGCCCCCGATTTCGTTCGACTGTGCGTCGGTCTCATCGATATAGGCGGGGAAGATGATAAACTGTACCACGCCGTCCTTGCTGAACTCAAAGGAGACTTCCTCCATGTCTTCCTCGTCGACCGAAACGACTGGATTGATGTCGTAATCGGGATGTGATTCGGGAATGGTGGCGCCAAGCTGGAACTCGCCAAGACCGTCATCGGTGATAATGTCTTTTTTGGGGAGATTGTCATTTGTCGCTTGGATGGCTGTCGATTCGGGCTCTACGGCCTTTTGGTCCTGTGGATTGCCGTTGTTGCAGGCCGCCAATGCCACGGCCATCGCGAAGAATAATGCTTTTGTCTTCATGATTTAGTGTTTTTTGCTTGGCAAAGATACGGATTTCTTGAAAAATGCCTACTTTTGCGTAGTGTTAACCAAAAAAATAGTCTAATGATGAAAAAACAAGCACTTCTAATGGTGTTGTTGATGTGTCTGTCGCTACCCATACTGGCACAAAACAACAAGAAAGTAGACGATCGCATCAAACTCGCTCGAGAGAAATATTCAGAGGGTTTGGCACTTATTGCCGAAAATTCCGCAAATCAATATCCTTTAAACTATACCATTGTCGTCAGAAATCAAAACTGGGCGGCCGTAGGCATGAGATCTGATTCGATTTGGTTTTACTATAACGAACTCCGGGATGATGAGGAAGAACCCTATCCCGATGGCTATGCCCTTCGCATGGTGCACCGCACCTATAATGTGGCCGCTCGCGACTATTTGGAAGAATACCTATTTGATGACAACGGAAAACCGTTGTTCTTTTTCACACACTTTACGGAGATGCTCAATTCTATAGATGATTCATTTGAGTTTGAGGTTCGCTATTACTATGATGAGAACGGCAACATCATCCGCTCCATCTTCAAGATGATGGACAAAAACGGAAAGATGAAGGAAATCACCACAAAGAGTCATCCCGAAGTAGTGAAGGAACTCGACGGACTTACCTCGCCGGATTTCAAATATGTCAAGAACATTTTTGACGCCATTTATTAGAATCAACCAACGATGAAGAAAAACCTGTTATTCCTTTTCGCCCTGCTGCCGATGGTGGCTTGGGCTCAATTTGACCAGTATTTCACCGAGTCGTCGCTACGTGTCGACTACGTCTTGACGGGCAACAACAAGACGACCACCTTCTCGCTTAAGGAACTCATACACGAACCCTATTGGAGCGGATCGAAGACCAACCTCATTGATGATTTAGAGTTTGGCAACTACATCGTCAAGGTGTTTGAGGCGGGCACTGACCATCTCCTGTTTTCCAAAGGTTACCAGAACCTCTACGGCGAGTGGACCACCACGCCCGAAGCCTTGAAACTTACCAAGAGTTTTGAAGAGTCGGTCGTTGTGCCTTTCCCCAAGGTGAAGATCGACATTGCCTTGTACCGAAAGACTTGGGAAAATGAGCTGGTGGAAGGGATGCGCCTCACAGTCAATCCCAACGACTATTTCATCCGCGACTACGACAAGCTCGACCTGCCCGTCTACGACGCTTGGATCGGTAACAAGGACATCACCCATGCCGTCGACATCGTCATCTTGCCTGAAGGCTACACGCAGGCCGAGATGGGCAAGTTCATCAAGGATTGCGACTTCTTCGTGAAGAGCCTCTTCGACTATGCGCCTTACGACCGCTATCGCGAGAGTTTCAACGTGCGTGGCCTGATGGTGCCTTCCGAGGAGAGCGGTTGTACCATGCCCGGCGACCACATTTACAAGAACACGGCCATGCGCTTCAGCTTCTGGACCTTCGACTCGGAGCGTTACTGCATGAGCACCGACAACCGCGACATCCGTGACTTGGCGGGTCAGGTGCCTTACGACCAGATCTATATCCTCGTTAACACCGACAAATACGGGGGAGGAGGCATCTATAACTTCTATTGCTCCAGCGCAAGCAGCAACAGCTTCTCGGGCGATGTCATCATCCACGAGTTCGGCCATGGCTTTGCTGGCCTTGCCGACGAATACTATAACGACGAGACGGGCTACGACCACATGTACAACCTCGCCGTCGAGCCTTGGGAACCCAACATCACCTCGCTCGTCGACTTCAGCGGCAAGTGGGGCGACATGCTCGACAAGAAGACGCCCGTGCCTACGCCTCGTGAAAAGAAATACGAACAGACCATCGGCGTGTTTGAGGGTGGCGGCTACGAACCCAAAGGCATGTACAGCCCCCACATGGACTGCCTGATGAAGACCTTCAAGGGCCACGAGTTCTGCCCCGTCTGCCAACGCGCCATCGAACGCATGATTCTCTATTACTCCAAATAACCCCCTAATTATCAATTGTCAATTATCAATTGTCAATTCCATCATGAATTACCTCGACATCATCATCGCCATCATCCTCCTCGTCTTCGGCTTCAAGGGGCTTCGCAAAGGTCTCATCATCGAGGTGGTCACCCTGCTGGCTTTCGGTGTGGGCATCTATGGTGCCATGCACTTCTCCGACTTCACCGCTGGGCATCTGCAGGACTTCATGGAAATCAACCCGAAATACCTCAACACCATTGCCTTTGTCTTGACCTTCATCATTTTGGTGGTGTTGGTCAACCTTATCGGTCGCTTAGTCTCGAAGGCCATCAAGTCCTTGAACCTGGGCTTTTTCGACAGGTTGGGCGGTTTCCTTTTCGGCATTCTGAAAGGCGTGTTGCTGTGCAGCACCTTTGTGCTGGTGCTCAACAACTTGCAGTGGACAGGCATCATCAAGGAAGAGGTGAGGCAGAAGTCCTTCCTCTATCCCTACGTGGAGAAGACAGTGCCGTATCTCTACAAGGGCTTCGACTTGGTGAAAGGTTATGCCCAGGAGATGTTGCCTGAGCAAGAGGAAAGCCCCGCTCCACCCCAGTCCAACACCGTATCCTTCTAACCCCAAAATACAAAGAGAGAGGCGCGTCAGCACCTCTCTCTATCCGTGTATATCCGTGTCAATCCGTGTTCGAAATAATTCCGTGTTCTAAATCACTCCGCGTTCCATCAGCGTCATGATCGTCTCAATCTCATCGTCTTCGGGGTTGTTATGCGGATCATATTCTGTCTTGAGGTTGTAGCCCCACAGGCGGGCGAAGCCTTGGTAGAAGAAGGCGCGTACCTTGCCGCGCAACTCTTTGACGACTTGATAACTGGTGCGCGAGGTCTCACGGTCGATGAGGCGGACGAGGATGAGTCCCTGCGAGATGGTGAGGTTCTTCAGCTCCTCGGTGTATTGTTCAGTGATTTCATCTTCGGCTTGTTTCATCAGGCGTTTGCGCTCCGACTTGTCGTTGATGTTAGCCAGGATGGAGTCGTATTCTTGCATCTTGGCGCCGGCGAGTTTGGCATAGGGGTACACCTTCTTCACGTTGTTGGCCAAACGGCGGCCTTGACGTGTGTCAGTGATTTGCAGATAGCGTTGCATCAGGTCGATGTCCACCTCGGGCAGGAAAACGATGAGGGTGGTGTCGCCGTTCTCGTCGATGCGGCCGTAGACCACGCTGCCGTTGCCTTGGGTGGGGTCGGGGGTGCTGTTGAAATCAACCACTGCCGATTGGGGTTGGGGGGCTTCCTGCTTTCTGACGACCTTGATTTTCTTCTTTGCGGCGTCGCCTTTGGCGATCATTTGTGCAAATCCGGTCATGCTCATCAAGGCTATTAGTGCGACTAAGGCTATTCTTTTCATGGTGTTTTCTCCTTTTGATTGTTTAACGCGAAAGATATAACAAGTATTGTGCCAAAAAAAAGCATCGAACCGAAATCCGATGCTTTTTCTGATGAAACGTTGTGTGTCTCAATCGCCTACATGCAGCTTCTGCAAACCTGATTTTTCCAGTTTTGCCTCTGCGTAGGCGCGGTCGATGACCAATTCCGTGGCATTGATGTCGGAGGGCATCTCAAACATGGCGTCGTTGAGGATGGCTTCCATGATGGAACGCAGTCCGCGCGCGCCCACCTTGAACTCGATGGCTTTCTCCACCACGAAGTCGAGCACCTCTTCCTTGACGACCAGGTTGATCTTGTCCATGGCGAAGAGCTTCTGGAACTGCTTCACCAGGGCGTTCTTGGGTTCGGTGAGGATGCGCTTCAGCGCATCGGCATCCAAGGGGTTGAGGTGGGTGATGATGGGCAGACGACCGACGATCTCGGGAATCAAACCGAATTTCTTCAGGTCGGCAGGGGAGAGGTATTGCAGCATGTTGTCCTTGTCCAGGGCCTCGTTGCCTCCCGTGCCGTAGCCGATGACGTTGGTGCGCTTGCGGGCGGCGATGAGTCGCTCGATGCCGTCGAAGGCGCCGCCGGCGATGAAGAGGATGTCCTTCGTGTTGACGGCGATCATCTTCTGCTCGGGGTGCTTGCGTCCGCCTTGTGGCGGCACGTTGACGATAGAGCCTTCGAGCAGCTTCAGCATGGCTTGTTGCACGCCCTCGCCCGACACGTCGCGGGTGATGCTGGGGTTGTCGCTCTTACGTGCGATCTTGTCGATCTCGTCGATGAAGACGATGCCGCGCTCGGTGGCGGCTACGTCGTAGTCGGCGGCCTGCAGCAGCTTGACGAGGATGTTCTCCACGTCTTCGCCCACATAACCGGCCTCGGTGAGCACGGTGGCGTCGGCGATGGCGAAGGGCACGTTGAGCATCTTGGCGATGGTGCGGGCCAGCAGGGTCTTGCCCGTGCCGGTCTCACCCACGAGGATAATGTTCGACTTCTCGATCTCCACCTCGTCGGCCTGTACTTTCTGGCTGATGCGCTTGTAGTGGTTGTAGACGGCCACGGCCAAGGTGCGCTTGGCTTCGTCCTGCCCAATGACATATTGGTCGAGGAACTTCTTGATCTCGGCGGGCTTCTTCAAGGCCAATCCCGAAGGGGTATAGCTCTTTTCGTTGCCGCCAAACTGTTCCTTGACGATGAGATGGGCCTGCTCGGCGCAGCTGTCGCAAATCTCGGCATCGATGCCTTGGATGAGCAGCCGCACTTCGGAGGCTTTCCTGCCACAAAACGCGCAAACGCCTGACTTCTTTGCCATGGATTATGCCTGTTTGTTCTTGATGAGCACCTCGTCGATCATGCCATATTCCTTGGCTTCGGCGGCGGTCATCCAATAGTCGCGGTCGCTGTCGGCCCACACCTTGTCGTAGGTCTGGCCCGAGTGCTTGGCGATGATTTCGTACAGTTCCTTCTTCAGCTTCTGGATCTCGCGTGCCGTGATCTCGATCTCGGTGGCTTGACCTTCCACACCGCCCATGGGCTGGTGGATCATGATGCGGGAGTGGGGCAGTGCCGAGCGCTTGCCCTTGGTGCCGGCGCACATCAACACGGCGGCCATCGAAGCGGCCATGCCGGTGCAGATGGTGGCCACGTCGGGCATGATGAACTGCATGGTGTCGTAGATGCCCAAGCCAGCGTAGACGCTGCCGCCAGGCGAGTTGAGGTAGACCTGGATGTCGCGCTTCGAGTCGGTCGACTCAAGGAAGAGCAGCTGGGCTTGGATGACGTTGGCTACATAGTCGTCGATGGCGGTGCCGAGGAAGATGATGCGGTCCATCATCAGGCGGCTGAACACGTCCATCTGGGCCACGTTGAGCTGACGCTCTTCGATGACGGTGGGCGAGATGTAGCTCGTGTTGTTGATTTTGGAAATGTATTGTTCAAGACCCAAGGTGTTCATCCCCAGGTGCTTGGTGGCATACTTGAAAAATTCGTTGTTCATGTTGGTTGAGTTTTTGAGTTATAGAGTTATAGAGTGATTTAGTTGCCTATGGCGGATGGCTTATGGCCTATGGCTGTTCCTTCGTGAAGGCAAGCCATAGGCCATAGTCATAAGCCATAGTTACTTGGCTTTGCGATCCTCTTCCAGTTTCTTCATGAAGTCGGCGGCGGTGGTCTCGGCGAAGTTGATGTTCATCTTGCCTTTCAGGAACTGCGTCATCTTGATGTCGGCGAGTTGGTTCTTGATGCCGTTCACCTGTTGCTCGTCTTTGAGGTAGTTGGCAGCAATCTTGTCGAGGTTGGCCTTCATGTCGTCTTCGAGGGTGGCGTAGTCGATGCCGGGGAAGATTTGTCTCAGCACGAAGTTCTTCACCTCTTCGTCGTTGATGATGAGTTCGGGGTTGGCCTTCACGATGCTGTCTTCGATGAGCTGCCAGCGCAGACCCTTCACGTAGTCTTTTTCGTAGTTCTTCTCGACATCCTCAGCGGTGATCTTGCCTTGGCTGTTCTCCACAATCCAGCGCTTCATGAAAGCGTCGGGCAGGTCGAAGTGCACGGCAGCCACCAGCTCGTCAATCATCTTGTTGAAGAGGATGGGGTCGGTCTCGGCCTCATGTTGTCTCTCCATCTCGGCTTTGACAGCGGCCTTGAAGGCATCGAGGTCCTTGATTTCCTTGTCGGGGAAGATCTTCTTGAAGAAGTCCTCGTTGAGTTCAGGCTTCTCGTTGCGGATGGCGTCGTCGATGATGATGTTGAAGTCACCGGCCACAGGAGCGTCGTTGCCCAAAACCTTGGCGGCTTCCTCTTCCGAACCGAACACCTTGGCGAAGTTGACGACAAACTCGGAACCCACTTCCTTATCGATGAATTTCTTGCGCTGGGTCTTGTTCTTGATTTGGCTCATGTTGAAGAAGACGCCGTCTTTCTCGTAACCGCCTTCCACTTCCTTGCCGTTCTTGGCTTCGCGGATCTTGATTTCGAGGCGGTCGTCCTCGCCCACGGTCTCAGGATGGCTCGTGTCGGGGTTGCGCTGCTGGAGGTCTTCAACGACTTTGTCCACTTCTTCGTCGGTGGGGACGATATGGTAGAAATCGACCATGGTGTTGGTGAAGTCGACGTTGATTTCGGGACGCAGGGCGGCTTCGAAGTAGAAGTCGATGTTGTCATCCTTTTCAAGGTCAGAGGGCTGTTGCTGCTCGGTGTCGTTGAGCGGGTAACCCAGGAGGTCGAGCTTGTTGTCGACGATATGTTTGTTGAGACTGTCGGAGACGATCGTGTTCAGTGCTTCCATCTTGGCGCTGGCGCCATACATCTTCTTGATCATGCCCATGGGCACCATGCCGGGACGGAAACCGGGCACGTTGGCTCTTTGGCGCATCTGCTTCAGCGTCTTTTCGACCATTCCTTCGTAGTCGGCTTTTTCAACATTGATTTTGATGGAGATCAGGTTGTCTCCTTTCGTGCTTTGTGTGATGTTCATTTCTTGTATACTATTGATTGTCTTAAACTTGTGCGGATGAAGGGACTCGAACCCTTACTTCGTGAGAAACTAGATCCTAAGTCTAGCGCGTCTACCAATTCCGCCACACCCGCAAGTAAGATGCGTTTTTGAGGGCGCAAAGATACAACAATTTTTTTAATGCGGAATGCTGAATGTGGAATTATGAATGTCATTCCGCATTCCGCATTCCACATTCCACATTCAGCATTAGTTCTTCACGTCAAGCGCCTCTCTTAACGCATTGCCGATAAGCATAAACGCCAAAACCAAAAGCATGATGGCAATGCCAGGCAGAATGGCGAGGTAGGCCGCGTCGAGGATGATGAAGGCGTAGTTTTCCTTGATCATGCTGCCCCACGAAGGCATGGGAGGTTGCACGCCGATGCCGAGGAAACTCAAGCCTGCCTCAAGCAGGATGGCTGAGGCGAAGTTGGCTGCCGACACTACGATGATAGGGTTGAGGATGTTGGGCAGGATGTGTCGGAAGATGATACGCAAGTCCTTGAATCCCAATGCGCGACCAGCCTCGACGAAGGTGGTCTCGCGGATGGAGAGGATCTGTCCGCGCACGATGCGTGCCACCTCCACCCACATGGTCAAGCCCACGGCGATGAACACCTGTGCGATGCCCTTACCCAAGGCGAAGGTGATGGCAATGACCAGCAGCAGGGTAGGGATGGACCACACCACGTTGATGAACCACACCACCGCATCGTCGACCTTGCCACGGAAGAAGCCGCCCAAGCTACCCATCACAATGCCGATCATCAGGCTGAGCAGCACCGCGATGAAACCCACAGTGAGGCTGATGCGGCTACCCAAAACCAAACGGCTGAGGAAGTCGCGCCCAAACTGGTCGGTGCCGAGCAAAAACTTGCGGTGCTTCACGCAGTGGCTTCTGATATAGCTGTCAGCCTCCTCTTTAGACGAGAAACAGGTCCCTGAGCCCTGAGCCTGTCGAAGGGTCGAAGGGCCGTTATTATTGGCTAAAAATTCTGTATTATCAACGATCTCCGTCCTAACACTCGATGCCCCTTCCGCCTGATAAAGATAAACCGTCGTCGTTTCTTTATTAATATGAAGGCTGTCAAAAGGCAGATATATGCAGTCGTCGGGACGTCCGTTGAGCAGGAAGTCGAGGAATGACGTCTTGGCTGGTGGCGTTTCCTTGGGCACCATCAGCATGTCGACCTCGAAGCCAGGCTTCTTTGTGCTGATCTCAAGGATTTGCCGGTTGGCGTTGGGGGTCTTGTCGGGGATGATGACGTAGGCAAATAGAGCCAACAAGGCCCAGAGGATGACGAAGCCGAGGGAGACCATTCCGAGCTTGTTGCTGCGGAACCGTTTCCATGCCAATGCCTTGGGCGATTGGTTTTGTGTGGGCTTGCCGTCCATGATACGTCGGGGTTTGAGCCGTCAAAAATACGGAATTCGCCCCTGATTTTGAGCCAAAAATGAAAAAAATGAAATTTTTGACGGATTTTGATGGCCATTTCGGAAAAAAGTAGTATTTTTGCAGCCGATTTCGCGAATGCGGAACAGATGGTGGGTGTAGCTCAGCTGGTTAGAGTACCGGATTGTGGTTCCGAGGGTCGTGGGTTCGAATCCCATCTCCCACCCAAAGCAAGAGGTTCGAGAGAGCCTCTTTTTTGTTTTCCTCTTCTGTTTCGACGAAAATGATTATTTTTGCGGCAAATTTAGCGATGCAATGAATAGAAGTTTTAGAATCAACCTACGACGTGAACCTGAAGGTGGTTATACCGTTTTCGTCCCTTCTTTGCCAGGTTGCATTACATACGGTGAAACCGTGGATGAAGCAATTGATATGGCAAGGGAGGCCATAGAACTGTTCATTGAAGAACTTGAAGATAGAGGCGAGCCTATCCCCGATGACAGCAATATGCTGGAGTATTCATTGAATCTGTCAATGGCATGAATTTAAGCCCGTCTTATTTGATACAGCTTCTTGAAAGCGCAGGCTTTCAATTTAAAAGAGCGAAAGGTTCTCATAGGGTTTATTATAATCCAGTGAGCAATAAAACTATCATAGTGCCTTTTCATAATGGAAAGGATTTGAAAAAAGGAACCTTTCTAGCTATTTTGAAACAAGCAGGAATTGAATTATAAAAAATAGAATAAAGGATGTCTAGGATAATGGCAATCGACCTCGGACGTAAGCGTAGCGGCATCGCCGTCACCGACCCTTTGCAGATCATCGCAAATGGGCTGACGACGGTGGAGTCGCATAAACTCGTCGACTTCGTGCTGAATTACCTGAAGACGGAGGAGGTAGAACAAATCGTCATCGGTGAGCCCAAGGACATGAAGAACAACCCTTCCGACTGCTCAAAATACATCGAGCCTATTGTCAATCGCTTGAAGAAACTCCTGCCCGACATGAAGATCGTGCGCTACGACGAGCGTTTCACCTCGGTGAT
This sequence comes from uncultured Bacteroidales bacterium, assembly GCA_900318265.1. Classification (GTDB taxonomy): domain Bacteria; phylum Bacteroidota; class Bacteroidia; order Bacteroidales; family F082; genus Limimorpha. Next base: position 58,904 of record ONKA01000018.1, read on the forward strand.
GGCGCACCAGACCATGATTGACGCCGGCCTCAGCAAGTCGCGCCGCCAGGACAAGGAACTCGTCGACACCATCGCCGCCACCATCATCCTCCAATCCTATATGGAATCCATTAAAACGCGGAATTAACTCAATTATCAATTGTCAATTATCAATTTTCAATTCTCAATATGATTTTACCTATTGTAGCATACGGTCACCCCACCCTCAAGGCCATAGCCCAGCCCATCACGCCCGAGTATCCCGAACTGGAGACCCTGTTGAACGACATGTGGGAGACGCTGGCCCATTCCGAAGGCGTCGGCCTGGCCGCACCCCAAGTCAACAAGTCCATCCGCCTGTTCATCGTCGACGGCAACCCCTTCTATCCCGATTATCCGGATGGCAAGGGTTTCAAGCAAGTGTTCATCAACGCCCAACTCCTTGAGACCTTTGGTGAGATGGTGCCTTTCAAGGAAGGCTGCCTCAGTCTGCCCAACATCTATGAAGAGGTGATGCGCCCCGAAAAGATCCGCATCAAGTACCTTGACGAGAATTTCCAGGAACACGAGGATGTGTTTGAAGGCATCCGTGCCCGTATCATCCAACACGAATACGACCATCTTGAAGGTCATGTCCATGTCGACCGTATCGCCCCGCTGCGCAAGACCTTGCTGCAAAGCAAGCTGCGCGCCATCTCCGAAGGCAAGTGCGACGTGGACTACCGCATGATTTTCCCGCATAAGAAGAAACACAGATAAAACCGAATACGATGAAAAACACCTTGAAACTGATGGCTTTCGCCCTATTGGCGTTCGGAATGATCGCCTGTGGCGGAAAGCAACTGACGCAAGCTGACCTGAAAGAGGCCGAAAAGACCTTGTTTAATGCCGACCAATCGCTGAACGTGGATGTGGCTCCGCAAGTGGCGGAGAAGTATTGCCAGTTCGTCAAGCAACACCCGAAGGACTCCACGGCCGCCGAGTGGCTCTACCATGCCTTGGAGATTAACGTGCTGTTGAAAAACGCCGAAAAGAGTGAGGCACTCTGCGACCAGCTGCTGAAAGACTATCCCCAATCGGGTTGGGCTCCCATGAGCCTTTTCCTCATGGGTTCATACGTCTATGACGAGCAACTCAACGACACGGCTCGTGCCCATGTTGCCTACCAGAAGCTGATCGACAACTATCCGAACAGCGAACTCGTCGACGACGCCCAAAAATCCATCGAGTATCTCGGCATGACGCCCGAGGAGATCATGTCGCTCTTCATGATGGAAGGGATGCCGGTGGAAGAAGTTGACGAATAAATACCACTGGTAACCAACAAAAAAGCCTGCGTGACTCACGCAGGCTTTTTTGTTGGTTAGCAACCGAAGGCTTTCTTCAGCTTGTCCACAAGGTCGAGTTTCTCCCAACCGAAGAATTCCACGTCTTTGTAGGTCTTGCCATCTTTGACATAGGTGGTTCTATCCTTATAGAACACCTCGACAGGTTTGACCACGGGCTGGCGACCGAAGTGGCCGTAGGAAGCCGTCTCCTCGAAGATGGGGTTGGTGAGGCCGAAGCGCTTCACGATGAAGTAAGGTCTCAGGTCGACGAGTTCCTTCACCTTGAGGGCAATCTCGGCGTCGCTCATCTTGACGTGCGAGGTGCCGTCGGTGTTGATGTAGAAGCCCACAGGCTCGGCCTTGCCGATGGCGTAGGCGATCTGCACCAAGGCTTGGTCGCAGACGCCAGCGGCCACGAGGTTCTTGGCGATGTGGCGTGCTGCGTAGGCGGCCGAACGGTCCACCTTCGAGCTGTCCTTGCCCGAGAAAGCGCCGCCACCATGGGCACCGCGACCACCATAGGTGTCAACGATGATCTTGCGACCCGTCACGCCTGTGTCACCGTGAGGTCCGCCGATGACGAACTTGCCCGTCGGGTTCACGTAGAGCTTCATGTTGTCGCCGAAGAGTTTCTTCACGCGGGCAGGCAGTTGCTTCTTCACCCTTGGGATGAGGATGTCGCGCACGTCGGCCTCGATTTTTTCGACCATGCGTACATCAGCCTCGTGCTGGGCTTTCTTGCTATTGTCGGCGGGTTTGATGAAGTCGTCGTGCTGCGTGCTGATGACTATGGTGTCGATGCGGAGGGGATTCCAGCCTTCGCCGTATTCCACCGTCACCTGAGACTTGGCGTCGGGACGGAGGTAGGTCATCTTCTTGCCTTCGCGGCGGATCTTGGCCAACTCCAAGAGCAACATGTGGGCGAGGTCGATGGTGAGTGGCATGTAGTTCTCGGTCTCCTTGCAGGCGAAGCCGAACATCATGCCTTGGTCGCCGGCACCCTGGTTCTCAGGTTTTTCGCGACCCACGCCCATGTAAATGTCGTTCGACTGTCCGTGCAGGGCCGACAAGACGCCACACGACTGAGCGTCGAATTGGTACTCCGACTTGTTGTAGCCGATGCGGTCGATGACGCGGCGGGCCACGTCTTGGATCTCGACGTAGGCGTTGGTGCGGATTTCGCCGGCAACGACGACCAAACCGGTAGTGACTAAGGTTTCGCAAGCCACCTTTGAGGTGGGATCAAAACGGAGAATCTCGTCCAATACGGCATCCGAAATCTGGTCACATACCTTGTCGGGATGGCCTTCCGAGACGGATTCTGAAGTGAAATAATAACCCATAACAAATTGTTTATTAGTTAGTTAATAATGAATTTGTGTGGGAAGTTGTTGACTGAAAGGGAAGGAAAAATTTATTTCGTCAGCTTCTGGAACGCCTCTTCGATGCTCATGTCCTCTTTCTGCAAGGTCTTGATAATGAGGCCGCGATCCACGGACCACCGCATCAAGTTGGCACGGATGTCGGTGTCACCTTGCGGCTCAAGGATCCAGTGGTTGTCCTTCACATGTTGCACACGACCCACTTGTGGGATGCTTTGGAGCAGGTCTTCGCTCACCTCGCTCTCGAACTCCACGATGACCACGTTGCTCATGGTGTTGTCCTGCTTCAGGTTCTCGATCTTGTCGTCGGCCACCACCACACCTTTATTAATAATAATAGCGCGTTCGCAGATGGCTTCCACTTCTTGCATGATGTGTGTGCTGAGCAGCACGGTCTTCTCTTTGCCGAGGTTGGAGATAAGGTTGCGGATGTCGATGAGTTGGTTGGGATCGAGGCCGGAGGTTGGCTCGTCGAGAATGAGCACCTGCGGGTCGTGCATCATGGCTTGGGCGAGGCCGACACGTTGGCGGTAGCCCTTCGACAAGGCACCGATTTTCTTGTGTGCCTCAAGGCCGAGGCCAGTCTCGTCAATCATCGCCTCAATGCGCTTGTGGGCGGCTTCACCTTTCAGTTGGTGCACGCCTGCCACAAACTCAAGGTATTCGCGCACATACATGTCGAGATACAATGGGTTGTGTTCTGGCAAATAACCTACAATACGCTTGACTGCCATCGGGTCGTCCATGACATCATGCCCTTCCACGCTCACCGTGCCCGAGGTGGGCGGGATAAAACAGGTGATGATTTTCATCAGCGTCGACTTGCCCGCGCCGTTGGGACCGAGCAGGCCAACGATACCTTTATTAATAGTGAGCGTCACGTCATTAAGAGCGAGTTGTTCGCCGTATTGCTTGGTGATATGGTTGATTTCGATGGACATTTGCTTTAGATTTTGGCTGCAAAGTTAGGAATTTTGCGGGAATGGACAAAAAAAGGTAAAAACTAAAAGAATTATGTTGTAATTAAAAAAATAGTTTTTATATTTGCAACGTTAATTATAAGCTAACTGCAACATGAAAACAAGACTCCTTTCTTTATTGGTCTTTCTCGTCTTAGCATTGCCGCTTCGGGCGCAATGGAGCGAAGATCTTGACACGCTTTGCCAAGCCCGCCTTATGGTGATGTATGAACTCACTTACCGCGAAGACACTAATCACATGGATTGCGCCAAGAAGGAGCGGATGCTGCTGCTCATTGGCGATGAGATTAGTTTTTTCCAAAGCTATAATGCATATAGAAGCTTGAATGAGATGAGGGAAAAATGGAGAAAAGGCATTTTTGAAACAGTAATCCATGTAAAATCGGATGATATTTCTCGTTATCAGTTCAAGATTTTCAAGAACTATCCTGCAGGCAAAGTCACTATGATAGACCGAGTACTGATGACTGGAACTTTTCTGTATGAGGAAGATTATCCTTGCATGATTTGGGAATTTTCCGAGGACACAGCTACTATCAATGGCCATTTTACCCAAAAGGCAGTTTGCAATTACGGCGGTCGCACATGGGCTGCCTGGTTCGCACCTGAATTGCCTTACAACGACGGTCCGTATATGTTTTGCGGTTTGCCCGGGCTTATCGTTAGGATTGTTGACACACAGGAACATTATTGTTTTGAGATGGTCTCGGCGGAGATTCTAGAAAAGACTCCTATCATTTGGGAGAATGTGGAATATGTGAGAACCACAAAAAAAGCTTATTTTAAGGCTTACGATGACTACCTGGCAAATATTATAGAAAACGCTTTGCCTAACATTGTTGCTACTGGCGGGAACAATAATGATGTGCAAGCAAAACTCTATAAATACGCTGCAACGAAAAACAACCCCATCGAATTGGATAGAAAATGAGGTTTAGGTTGCTCCATATTGCTCTGTTATTGCTGTTTGGTCATTTTTTGTCTGCTCAAACTGTGCTCACTGGCTACGTGAAGGACACCGAAGGAGAACCTCTGCCCAACATCAAGGTGCTGGCCTACAAAGCAGGTAGCCGTATTATTGTAGCATACGCTGGAACCGAAAATGACGGGAGCTATAAAATCAGCGTCAGCGCTGAAGCCGATAGCCTTGATGTGGCCACCTCGTCGCTCTTTTTCGAGAAACAGACCAAACGCATCGCAAATCGCACCCAGACGGTTGATTTCATGCTTCGTGAGGAAACTCAGGAACTGAAAGGTGTCACCGTGCGCGCTCGCAGCATTGAGCAAAAAGGCGACACCTTAGAATATATCGTAGGCTCGTTTGTGCAAAAGCAGGACAAGAGTATCGAGGATGTACTGAAACGGATGCCTGGCATCGAGGTTGCTGATGACGGCAAAATCACCTACCAAGGCCTGCCTATCCAGAAGTTCTATGTCGAAGGCATGGATCTAATGGGCGGGAGCTACACCGCCATCAGCAAGAACCTGCCACACCAGTCGGTGTCGTCGGTGGAGGTGTACGAGAACCACCAGCCCATTAAGATGCTGGAGGATAAAGTTGATTCTGAACAGGCTTCCATCAACATCAAACTGGCCAAGGATGTGGCCCTCACTGGTACGGCCAAAGTCGGACTCGGAGCATGGCCTTTCCTTTGGAACGTCAACCTTACACCCATGTTATTTTCGGGCAAGATGCAGATGCTGGCAGCCTATCGCTCAAATAACACTGGTGATGATCTCTCATTGTATAGCAGAATGCTTACTATGGAGAACCTGCAAGGTGAGCGACCTGCTAAATTGGGTGAGGAGTTGAGTATCAAGCAGGCTGCCACACCACTTTTCAGCACCAACCGCTATTTGGACAACCAAACGCATCTTGGCAACCTGAACACATTGTTTCCCGTTAGCGAAAACACTACTTTACGCGTCAATCTCTATTACCTCAACGACTTGCGGAAGCAGTCGGCCAGACAAAGCAACACACTTTATCTCGCAACAGACACATTGGCGTATGCTGAGCAGATTGACAACCGATTCCGTGACAACCAGCTTTTTGGCACCATTACGCTCAACCGCAACGACAAAGTCTATTATTTGGACAATAAGCTCAATTTCTCTACCGCTTGGGATAAGGCTTTTGGCTTTGATGTGAACAATGGGTTACCAGTAAGACAAACATTGGAAACACCAGCTTTATCCATTGACAATGACTTACGCCTCATCATTCCTGTGGGGAAACATCTTTTGGATTTCACCTCTTATATAGGTTATGGACAAACGCCACATCGTCTTGAGGTAGAGCCGGGGCAGTTTGGCAACTTGCTTAACGATAGCCTCGCTTACACCAAAACCATCCAAGAACTAAATACCCGTCAATATTTCGCCGACCATGCCGTTAGCGCCATTTTCACTGCGGGTAGATTCACCATTAGGCCAAAGATGGGATTCCTGTTTGTGGAGCGGCAAATCCATTCGCATTTGGCCCTTTCCGACGGTGAAACGGATTGGCAAAACCCAATTGCTCCCGATATGAAGGTGCACCGACGCCAGCTGAAGCCCTATCTCAATGCTAGTGTGGAATACCAGCGTAAACGCTTTACCGCAGGCCTGGACTTGCCGTTGAGTTTGCAATCCGTCACAGTGCAGAGCGAAAATGATGGCGACCAATTGACCAAATTGCTTTTCAATCCTACCCTTTGGAGCCGTTTGAAGCTTGGCAACTTTTGGACACTTAATGCTTCGGTGCGAATGAGCCATAGCATCGAGAACTACGACACTTGGCTTGATGGTTATCTAATCACCGACTATCAGGACTTGGTGTTACGGAAGGCACCGCTCTCTTTGTCACATACCCTGTCGGGCAGCATGGGCGCACAATTCAAGGAACCTTTCATTTCCTTGAATGTCGATTTGCATTACGGACTCGGACTTATCCATTCCGAGAACATGTATCGCTACGAGGTGGGGGAGGGAGGCCTCACTACTTTGCAGGTTGTGGTCATGCCCAATAATCGTTTCTACCAAACCTTGAACGGTAGTGTCAAAAAATACTTTTCACCTATCCGCATGTCCATAGGCTTGAAAGGCAACCTTTTGGATTCGCGTGGTGTTTCCTTGGTCAATGGCGCATTAATGAATACGGAAGCCTTATCTTACAGCTTGTCTCCCTCGGTGATGTTCAAGGTTACAGAATGGCTTAATGTTGATTATTCGCTTAATTACAACAAGTTGTATTCCTTTATCGATGCGCAAAAGCGTAGCGGTATTACTTATTGGCGGCATTTCGGCAAGGCTTTTGCTTTTCTGAAAAACAACCAAACTGTTAGCTTGACGGCAGAGTATTACCGTCATCAAGGGCAACCGTATCTTTTTGTGGATGCCAGCTACGAGTTTTCCATAAAAAAGCCCAAACTTGATTTTGAGGTGCGTTGGAACAACATCTTCAATAGTAAGAAATATGTTTCCTATTATTCAGGGCCCTTTTCAGTTCAAGAAACTGTCTATACCCTTCGCCCGATGGAAGTGCTGGCCTCGGTTCGTTTCAGATTTTGAAAAAAATCGCCCAAAGTGTTATCAGTAACCAAAAAAGTAGTACTTTTGCCGCCTCGTTCAATCATCCAAAATCTGTCTTCTGAACGCGCTAACGCATTGATTTATGGGCGAACATGAATTAATGCATAAAAAAGTTGGAGCGTAAAGAAGAAAGTTGTACTTTTGCACGCCCTAAAATAGGGTAGTGTCTTATAGAATTGGATAACATATTAAACACAAAATGAACTACTTAAGTTACAAGACAGTAAGCGTCAACAAAGAGAATGCCAACAAGAAGTGGTATGTGGTTGATGCTGAAGGACAAATCCTCGGCCGTTTGGCAAGCGAGGTTGCCATGATTCTGCGTGGCAAAAGGAAGGCATGCTTTACTCCCCACAGCGATTGTGGTGATAATGTCATCATCATCAATGCAGAGAAAGTTGTGCTGACAGGAAACAAAATGACCCAGAAGTACTACATGCGCTACACGGGCTATCCGGGTGGCCAGCGTACTCGCACCGTTGCTGAGCAGCTGAAGCGCAAGCCCATCTTCGTGGTTGAACACGCCGTCCGCGGCATGCTCCCGAAGAACCGTCTCGGCGACGCCATCTTCCGTAACCTTTACGTTTACGAAGGTCCCAACCACAACCATGAGGCACAGCAGCCCCAAGAACTCAAAATCAACACTCATAAGCAATACAACAAGTAATCATGGAAGTTATCAACGCTTTAGGTAGAAGAAAGACCGCCGTTGCCCGTATCTATATGAAGGCCGGCAGTGGTAACATTACGGTGAACAAGCGCGACTACAAGGAGTACTTCCCGACGAGCATCCTCCACTATGTGGTTGAACAGCCTATGATGCTGACCGAGACCCTCGGCCAATACGACATCAAGGTCAACCTCGACGGTGGTGGCATCAACGGCCAGGCCGAGGCTTTGCGTCTCGCCATCAGCCGCGCCCTCTGCGAGATCAACCCCGAGTATCGTCCCACCCTGAAGGCTAAAGGTTTGATGCGCCGCGACCCGCGTATGGTCGAGCGTAAGAAACCCGGTCAGCCTGGTGCCCGTAAGAAGTTCCAATTCAGCAAACGTTAAGCCCTTAGAAGCAAAGCGATTTTGTTTAGTATCCAAATTGCTGAGATTCTTATACGGACTACTCAGCGATTGTATTTAGCGAATGTAAACATTAAAAAGAAAACAACACATGACACAAGTAACATTTGAAGAACTGTTGGATGCCGGTTGTCATTTCGGCCACCTCAGAAGAAAATGGAATCCGAACATGGCTCCCTATATTTTCATGGAGCGCAATGGTATCCACATCATAGACCTCTATAAGACACAAGCCAAGATGGACGAGGCTGCCAATGCCCTCTGCCAACTGGCCAAATCGGGCAAGCGCGTGCTCTTCGTGGCCACCAAGAAGCAGGCCAAGGACGTCGTCGCCGAACTCGCCCAAAAAGTCAACATGCCTTACGTGACCGAGCGTTGGCCCGGCGGTATGCTGACCAACTTCGCCACCATCCGCAAGGCTGTCAAGAAGATGACGAGCATCGACAAGATGATGAACAGCGACGCTTACAAGAGCCTCTCCAAGCGTGAGAAGCTGCAGATCGAACGTGAGCGCGAGAAACTCGAGAAGAACCTCGGTTCCATCGCCGACCTGAGCCGTCTGCCTTCAGCCCTGTTCGTGGTCGACATCATGAAGGAACACATCGCCGTTGCTGAAGCCCGCAAGCTCAACATCCCGACCTTCGCCATCGTCGACACCAACACCAACCCCAACCTCATCGACTTCCCCATCCCCGCCAATGACGACGCTTCGAAGAGCATCGCCCTCATCGTCGGTAAGATGGTCGACGCCATCGAGGAAGGCATCACCGAGCGCAAGAACAACAAGGACCTCATCCAAGAAGAGGAAGAGGAAGAAGTTGACGAAGTGAAAGACAACGCCGAGGAAGAGGAAAACAAGGATGAACGTCGTCCTCGCACCAACCGCCGTCCTCGTCGCCCCGTGGCAAAAAACTAATCAAATAGAAAGGAAAACACTATGAATATCACAGCATCTCAAGTTAATGAACTGAGACAGATGACGGGCGCCGGCATGATGGACTGCAAGAAGGCCCTCGTCGAGACCGATGGCGACATCCAAGCCGCTATCGACATCCTTCGCAAGAAGGGTATGGCCAAGGCTGCCAAGCGCGCCGACCGCACCGCCAGCGAAGGCTGCGTGCTCTCCAAGGCCACTGATGACCACAAGTACGCCGCCATCATCATGGTGAACTGCGAGACCGACTTCGTGGCCAACAACGCCGACTTCGTGAAGTTCACGAAGGATGTGCTCGACATGGCCGTTGCTAACCGCGTGAAGGACATCGAAGCCCTGAAGGCCATGCAGCTCGACGGTCAGACCGTTGAAGCCCTCGTCGCCAATCAGAGCGCCGTCACTGGTGAGAAGACCGAACTCGGTGCTTTCAAAGTCCTCGAAGGTGAATATGTGGCCAACTACAACCACCCTGGCAACCGCCTCGCCACCATCGTCGAAATGAACAAGAATTTCGCCGGTGTTGAGGAAGTGAGCCACGAGGTGTGCATGCATGTCGCCGCCATGAACCCGCTGTCGGTGAGCGAAGCCTCCATCCCGCAAGAGGTGAAGGACCGCGAGTTCGCCGTTGCCGTTGACAAGACCAAGGAAGAACAGATCCAGAAGGAAGTCGAGAAGGCTCTCCGCAAGGCTGGCATCAACCCCAACCACGTCGACAGCGATGATCACATCAACTCGAACATCACCAAGGGTTACATCACCGAGGAACAAGGCGCACAAGCCCGTGAGATCAAGGCCAATGTGCCTGGCATAGTGCAACTCAACGAAGGCATGATTCAGAACATCGCCAAAGGCCGTCTGAACAAGTTCTTCAAGGAGAGCTGCCTGCTCAACCAAGTCTCTCTGGTCGCCGACCCGAAGACCGTCGCCGAATACATCCAGGCTGCCGACAAGGAAGCCACTGTGGTGAACTTCGTGCGTATCAAGTTGGGCGAATAAGCCTGATTTTCACAAAATCAACAAAAAAGGACGGTGCAAGCCGTCCTT
>ONKA01000011.1 GCA_900318265.1 uncultured Bacteroidales bacterium
CAAGGTTCTTCTGCCTCCATTGGGAAGACCGTCGGTCGTGTTATGTATGATTCAACCATATAAATTCCGATTTATCTGTTTCGCAATTCGGCTGCAAAGATAATAAAAAACAATCCATAAACGGGTCGAAGGTGGATGTGTCGGGAAAGTGGAGGTGGCCGCTTTTCCGTTTCATTGAGACGAGTCAAGAGAAAAATTCATTTATTTCATTTTTTTCTTTTTCGGCTTCGGCTGTGGCAATGCATTACAAGTTTCGCGGACAAGCGCCGACAAATAATCCCTGTCGTCCACATCTTCAATGAAGAAATAGTCTTTTGCGCCATCGTAAGGGGGACGCATTTCGACGCTGCGCAATAGCGAACGGCCCGCCTCGGTTGGTTTCAGGTAGAAGCGGTTGTCGCAGATGAGGCCGAAGATGACGCCGTCGCAATAGATGCCGTAGTCGCCGAACATCTTTTTCACCGTAATCTCGCCTGCACCTGCGCATTGGTCAGCGATGTATTGAACAAAGTCAGGATTGCTTGCCATGGTGTATGGTTGTCTTTTGTGATTGCGCAAAGGTACGATTATTCGCAATAAACCCCTATCTTTGCCGAAAAATATCCCTTATGCAAAACCTCATCATCAGCCCCATCACCATCGAGCATTTGGACCAATATGGTGCCATCTACGCTTCGGCGTTTTCGGGCGAGCCGTGGAACGACAACTGGTCGGTGGAAGATGCCACCATCCACGTCCGTGAACTGCTTGAATGCCAGCAACATTACGGCTTGGAATGTGTCGTGGATGGCGAAGTGGCAGGCTTCATTTTGGGCAATTCGATGTTGTTCCACTATGGCCGCACCTTCGAGATCAACGACCTCGCCGTGGCACCCCAATACCAACGCCAAGGCATTGCCAGCCGTTTATTGGAGCAATGCCTCGCCGAACTCAAGGCGCAGGGCATTGTAGGTTTTCATCTGATTACTGCTCGCGAAGGTGTCTTGCCCGCTTTCTATGAAAGATTCGGCTTCAAGAAAGAGGAACGGGTGATGCTGATGGGGATGGAGTAATAATTGTACATCCTAGACACAAAACAATCCGCCATGCAAGCTTTTGCTCGAATGGCGGATTTGTTCAATATAAACCACAAAACTTACTTGTGCACGATCACCAAGCGTTGCGTGTTTCCGTTGCTAGTCCTGATGAAGTAGATGCCTTCTTGGTACTTGGCAGTCGGGATGACCAACTGCGACTCGTCGGTGCGGAAAGTCTCGACTTTCTGCCCGACTACGTTGTAAAGGCTTACCACGCCAAGGTTCTCGCCTCGGAGGGTAACGCTTTCGTTGGCGGGATTGGGGAACATGGTCAGCGTCGTGCTGTTTTCATCGACGCCGACGGTCATCTCGTAAACGATGTCGACCTCGAAGTTGCCCGCCGAAGTGTTGACATACATCTTACCTTCGAAGTTCTCCTTCACAAGCACGTCGACATAGACATCAATAATGATGGTTTGTCCTGCCGTAACGGTCATTCCTTCGGTGACGTCTTGGCCATCATCCATGCATCGCAATGCAAAGATGGGGTCGGCAGTGAAGGCGTCAATGGTCACGTCTTCTGCGGTCATGTTGGAGATGGTCAGTTGGCCAGGCTGGTAGGTCTCACCGTCGTTGTAGATGTGCAAGGTCTGTGGGTTGACGGTCAGCGTGCCCGTGCAGTCGTGAGGCTGCAGGCCGTAACGTTGCATGGCATTGACCACATCTTGTGCCGAGAAGGGATAGAGATCCAGCAGGCCCTGGATGGGAATGCTGCGGTCAGGCATGATGAGGACGAGGGTAGGGCAGGCCATGATGCCATAAAGGTCGAAGACCTCGTTGCCACCGCCGTCTTTACCCACGGTGGGGAACTCAACACCGTATTCGTTGGCCCACTGCTGGCAGACGGCATCGCTGTCGATGTAGGAGATCTCGATGTAGAACACATCGTGCATGTTGCAGCCCATTTGGGTATAAGACCCCGTGATGTAAGGCGAGATCTGCTGGCATTGTCCGCATGAGTAGAAGAAGAAGTCGATGAAGACGGCTTGACCGCGGTCAAGGATCTCGAAGAGGTTGTAGGTCTGTCCGTGGCAGTCGGTGACGGTGAAGTCGACGGCCTCAGTGAGGTTGGTCTGTTGTGCGCGAAGACCTACTCCAAAGAGCAGGAACGCGAGGAGAATGTGGAGTTTCTTCATGGTATGTATCTTTCTAAGGTTATTCTTCATGTTTGTTTTTGACTTCGGGACTACGGGACTACGAGATTTTTCTGTCTCGCAGTCTCGTAGTCTCGTGTCAAATATCTAAACTAAAAAAACGCATCATTATTGTTTAGAGACGAGTTTTACGCTCTCGCCGTTTTCAGTGGTCACACGCACCATATAAACACCCGCTTGATAGGAACTCATGTCGAGGATAGTCATGTTACCATCGACATTGCTTTCGTAAACCACCTGACCGAGAGCATTCATTACCGTGATGTGATGAAGACCTGGTGCAGCAATGTTCACGTGGTTCGTGGTGGGGTTGGGATACATGGCGACAGATTCGTTGCTTTCATTGATCCAGTCATAACCGTCGACATACACCCATGCCAACCAGCTATAGACCTCGCTGCTGACAGAAGCCACGTCCATCCAGCCATAGCCGTCAATGCCGAGCCAACGGCTGTTGGGGTTGCCTACATCGGCAACGGCAGGAGCGGGATATTGGATGGAACCGTCATGGTAGAAGGTCAACCAAATGTTTTGTGTGCCGTCGATTTCAACGGGAGTGTCAAGTCTGAAGGGTACGACATCGCCCACAGTGCCGGTGATTTCGAACTGTTGTGTGGAGACCAAAGTTTCCGGTGCAGTCTCGCCACCCACGTAAATGTTGACCGTGTAAGTAGTGGCAAATTGCTCTTCACCTGCATCCAAGAAAGCGAACTGGGTGAAAGAACAGCCTTTGTACTCGCTCATCAGCTCGGCAGGGAACATGTAGCCCCAATTGAAGGGCATTCCGATGCCGATAATTTGCGGTGATGAATAATCACCGACATAAGAGAACCAAGAGCCTTCAGCAGGCAGTCGGTCCTGTGAAATCATCACATTGCTCAATTCGTTAGCTTTCAGTTGGATTTCGCCACGGTGTTGGGCTTGTGCCACACCGATCATGGCGAAGGTACACATCAAAAAGAAGAATACATTTTTGTTCATAATAATAAAATTTTGGGTGAATGTTTTGTTTGTTGATTAACTGTTCATTAAAAAGGACTTCATTGATTGTAATCTAATTGTTGGCGGCCGTTATTGAAAAATCATGTCTTCGCTGATATGGTTGATGATGGTGTTGCATTCCTCTTGGTCGTCATAGAAGAAGAGCCATAAGGCGCGTTCCTCATCGTCGGCAGCGGTGATGTAACCCATGTGGCCGTGGTTTTGCGCATCGTCCATGATGCTGTGGTTCCACTCTTTTTGGTGTTGGAGGTCGGGGTTAGGGACCGTATTGGGATGAAGTCTTTCGTCGATCATCCCGATGACAAGGGAGCGCGCGACAGTCATGATGTAGTCGTCGTACGTGTCATTGGAGGGTGCTTGCTCTATTGGGCCTTGGCCGACGATGATGGCGGTGTTGGGCAGCAACGAGTCAGGGGTCTGGAAGCTGTTCATGACTTCGCGCATCTTGTCGGCAACGATGAGCGTGAATCTCTCAATGTCTTTATCGGGGATTTGGCTGATGTCAGTCACGGTGTCGAAGATGGCGTCGTCCAAGAAATCGGTTTCGATGCCGACCCCCACCATGACTGGATTTTCATCGTTCGGACACTGGAATGCCGTGGAGTCGTATGACATGAAACCAAAATCCCATTTCAGGGCTTCCCAGTCCGTTTCGTTGTCGGCTTTCAGCAACAAGGCATCGATGCACTTTCCGTTGACGGATAAGTCGCCGAGATAGGCCACGGTGAGGTTGGCATTGTCGGCATACTTGCAGTACAATTCCATCGCAGCCTTTTGGCAGGGTGTTTTCTCTGGGGATGCAGTCCTTTCCTTGCAGGCTGACAGCCCCAAGGCAAGGAGTACGGCGAGATATGGAATAAAGCTTTTCATAATATTCAGTTTTGGTTATTTAAAGGCTTTGTTGGCCAAAACCATGATGTCTTGCGCCGAGCAGCCGTTGTTGCACACGAAGTGGATGGTTTGGCTTTCCACCGTCACTTCCTCGGCCACGGGGAGTCCGTCGTTGGATTGGCTGGTGTGGGTCAGCCCGATGATGGCCACGCCAATCAAAATGCTGGCTGCGGCTGCGTAGGGTATCCAGCGTCTGTTGCGGTGCAATGGGAGAGGGGTGACATTCACTTCTGAAACGCCAGGCGCTTGTTGCGCCTTTTCAGCCCAATTCAGAAAAGATTTGTCGTCAGGGACTGACTTTTCGGCTCGCTCTTCCCACTGCTGGCGGTGCCGCCATTGGGTTTCGAAATCGTTTTGCTGTGTGCTTTGATGCGGTGTTTTTATATTGTCTTTCATCGCTATAGATTGTTTTCTTTTTCGTACATTTTCTTTAGTGTCCGCTTGAGTCGGGCGATGCGCATGGCTGTGGCACCCACCGTACTGTCGGTCATTTCGGCGATTTCCTTATAGGAGAAGCCATCGAGGAAGGCTCGGATAACAACGCCGCTTTCTTCAGGCAATGTCTCGATAAGTTGTTGCAGTTGCTGGTAGCTGTCGTTGCTTGGCCCGTCATCTTTTGTATCCTCACTTTCCGTTTCGATAGGCTCTGTTTGCGGACTTCTGACGTCTTTGCGTCGGAGCATCAACATGGTGTTGGTGGCAACCCGCCACACCCAAGTCTTTTCCGAGCTGCGTCCCTCGAAGCTTTTGAAGCTTCGCCATAGGTTCATGATCACTTCTTGGACGCAGTCTTCAGTGTTCCAAGCGCTCCCAAGTCTATAGTCGGAACAGATATGCCAAATCATAGCCTTGTGACGAAGTATCAAGGCATTGAATTCAGCATGGCTGGTTTCGATGCGGCTTTTTTCGGCCTCTTGTGACTCGGAAGATGCCATTTTTTATTGTGTCTATTTGTGTCTTTTGATTTTTTTAGTTGCAAAAGTAGATTGAAAAATAACGTCACTTTGTGTTTTTTTTTCAATAAAATGAATTTTTTTTCATGCAGCTGTTATTTTTTCCCGTTTTTATGCACCTAAAGAAACGTTAACATTATCACTAATAATTGCAATTATGAAACGGACATTTATCTTTTCAATTCTGACCTTGGCATTCATGATGGTTTGCCAAAGTGCATTTGCCTATGATTACTACGTCAATGGCATCTATTACCGCAAAGTTACGCAACAACTCCCAGGTGGCGGTTGTGGCGAAACCTACCTGATCGTGGTCAACGACGACGAGCAAAACACCTATTCCGGTGATGTGGTCATTCCTGAAACGGAGACCATCAACGGAGAAACCTACAGGGTGCGCTACATCGGCAGCGAAGCATTCTTCGGCTGCATCAACCTTACCAGCGTCACCTTGCCTAGCACCATCGTGAACATCGGTTACCATTCGTTTGCCGACTGCCATCTTTTGGAGTATATCGAGCTTCCTGCCGGTATGCAACAGATCAACTCGAATGCCTTCAGTTTCTGCTATGAACTCGACTACATCTTCATTCACAGCACCGAGCCTTTCTTCCTTTGGGATGACGCTTTTGCCGACATCAACGACCATGTGCACATTGTGGTGCCCTGCAACTGCATTGAGGCCTTCGAAGCTTCAGAGGAATGGCAAGGCATCCAACTCTATGACGATTGCGGCAATGTGGGCATCGGAGAAAACGAAAACGCCACTGTGAGCATCTATCCCAATCCCGCCATAGAAACCCTTACCATCGAAGCCGAAGGTCTCGTGACCATTGTCGATGAGATGGGCCGCGTCGTGAGAACCTTGTTTGTGGACAACAAACAAACCATCGATTTGCAAGACCTTCCTGGTGGCTTATATTTCGTGAAAGCTGGTACTGAAGTGAAAAAGGTTTTGGTAAAGTAATGAGGTTAACTTGTTTTCAATGACAAAAAATCCGAAAGCAGCTGCTTTCGGATTTTTTTATCTCGCCATCTAGAATATCAGTCTTTCTTGTCGATGCTGACGATGGTATATTTCCGTGTCCCAAGGCCAATCTTTTCGGCGTACTCCACGGTATGGGTGCCGTGTTTCTTGTTGATGCGTTCTTGCAAAGGCTTGGCGTCATCGCCCTTGCTGCTGATGTGATTGAATACGAGGTCGAGGCAGGCTTGGTCGAGGGCTACTGGGTCGGTGGAGGCCAGAATGCCGATGTCCTTGATGCGCGGTGCGGCAGGATGTCCGTCGCAGTCGCAGTCCACCGACATGTTGTTCATCACATTGATGTAAATGATGTCTTTGCCTTCTTGCTTGAAATAGTCGTGTACGGCCTGTGCGGCAGCGGCCATCGACTCAAGGAAACTGTCTTGTTTGGCGATTGTCCAATGCTTTTGGCTCTTGCCCGCAGAGTGGATGTAGAGCTTTCCGGCGGTAGAGGCCACGCCGATGCTCTGGTTCTTCAGTACGCCGCCGAAGCCGCCCATGGCATGTCCCTTGAAGTGGGCCAGGTTGATCATGAAATCGTAGTTTTGCAGGTGTGAGCCTACGATGTCGTATTGCAGATGCTTGGTGTCTTTGATGGGCAGTTGCATTTCGCCTTCCTCGTCCATGATGTCAACGGTGGCGATGTCGTTGTAGCCGCGTTCGGCGATGGCCTGACGGTGCTTTTCGGTGTCACCACGGTTGCCGCCGTATGCCGTGTTGCATTCCACGAGGGTGCCGTTCACCTTTTGTACCAGGTTTTTGATCAGTTCGGGGCGCAGGTGGTTGCTCTTCGACGACTCGCCAGTGGAGATTTTCACTGCCACACGACCATGAGCCTCCACGCCTAAGGCTTCATAGATGTGTACCAGCCCTTCTGGACTGATGTCGGTAGTCATATAAACTGTTGCTGTCTCGCCTTCGGTTGTGGGTGGAGCGGGTTGATGTGTTTGTGCATGGCATGAAGCCATTCCTAATGAGCAAATCATGGCCATAATGATAGTGCTTTTAGTCATATTATTGTTATTTTGTGATGTAATGTTATCTCTTCCATGCCCCAATCACCTCGCCGACATACACCGTATGGATACCGGCATCGAAACCGTCGTACCATTTCTTGGGCGTGTCGTTTCGGAAGTCTTGTTCCGTCTGATGCCATGCCGTCATGGTCTCGCATTCGATGACCAGGTTGGCTTCTTCGTAATAGGGCGTGCCGTGTTCGGTATAGGCCACATGCAGGCCGAGGGCAGCGGCCTTATCGCCGTCACGACCGCTATACTTGCTCATATACTGCCAAATCTTTGGGTCATCAAACTGCATGATGGTGAAGCGTGGGTGACGTTCCATAAACTCCCATGTGTAGCGTGCAGGCGCCACATACACCGTCACTGCCGGACGGTCGTGGCCAAGGTAATTGCCGATGCCGCCCCAACCAATGGTCATGGCGTTGTTCTCGGTGGTGTCGCCCGAGCAAAGGATGAGGTTCTCGGTGAACCATGCGAAGCCGTTCTTTTGAAATTCTTGCTGCACATCGAAGGCAGTCAACTCGTTGTTTTCCTTATTCATTGTTTCGTCTTTTTGTTCCTGTTGTTGAGGACTGGCACAGCCGATGAGGGCGAGGCAGAAGAGGGTAATTAAGTGCTGTTTCATTGAAAATGATGTGTTTATTGAAGCGCAAAGATAAACAATTTCTATCTTTGCGCCCGAATTGTTTATCGGAGAACTAATATCATTAGGCGTAGCCGTTTCGTGGACTGCCACTGCCTTGTTTGCGGAGGTGGGCTCGAAGCGTATGGGCTCGCTGCCGTTCAACACCATCCGTATGACGATGTCGCTGGTGTTTCTTGCCGTCACGCTGTGGCTGGTGATGGGCGTGCCTTATCCACGTTATGCCGATGGCAGCACTTGGACTTGGCTGTTGCTCTCGGGCTTGGTGGGCTATGTCATCGGCGACTACTGCCTGATGCAAGGCTACATTAAGATAGGTTCTCGTTTCGGTCAACTCTTTATGACTTTGTCGGCACCTACGGCAGCAGTCACGGGACGGTTGCTCCTTGGTGAGCAGATGCGCCCCATCGCCATCGTTGGCATGGTCGTCACCCTGAGCGGCATTGCGCTTTCGATATTGTCGAAGAGCGACAAATCCGATCATCATGCCATCCATTTCAAGTTACCAGCGAAAGGCATCTTTTTCGCAGCGATGGCAGGCATTTGCCAAGGCTTCGGCTTGGTGCTCAGCAAGGTGGGATTGACGCATTACGACGCTGCCCTCACTGCCGCTGGCATCTTAGGCGATTCGGTCTTTGCCAATGCCGTGTTACCTCTGCCTGTCAGCGTCAGCATGTCCTTTGCCGCCACCACGATCCGCGCTTACATCGGATTGGTGGGCTTTTTCCTGGCGCTGGTTTTGTTCAACAAAGACGGACTTGCCCAGTTGCGTCACGCCGTGAACGACCGCAAGGCGATGTGGTGCGTGCTGGCATCCACTATATTCGGACCTTTCATCGGAGTCAGCGCGTCGCTATTGGCCACGCAATTCACCTCGGCGGGCATCGCACAGACACTCTTTGCGCTCACGCCCATACTTATCATTGCTCCGGCAGCCATCCTTTTCCATCAAAAGGTGACCATACGCGAAGTCATAGGCGCTGTCATCAGTGTCGTTGGAGTGTGTCTGTTTTTTGTGTAACCCATTGGATTTCACAAAAAAAGATGCGGAACCAGAACCCTTGTCCCGCATCTTAAAACTAACTCAAAATTCATCCTAGTACAGTATGACAAAAATCTGCTGCAAAGTAACGACCTTTCCAAAAACCGTATAATCCCCATTGATTGGTATTTTGTATATGGGAATATCCCCATATTTGGCGATTCGTTATTAATGTGGTTTTTTATTATTTTTGCAACATCAAAACAGATACATCATGCCTAAAAAGAAAAAACCATTCTCAAAAGACACCAAATTGGCTGAATTGTTGACGGATGACCGTAGGCTGTTGCAATTGTTGCCCCGTTTCGGCATCGGATTGGGCTTTGGCGACAGGAACGTGAATCAAGTGTGTCAAATGAACCATGCCGACCCCGAACTCTTTCTCATGGTATGCGAAATCTACTCCGACAGCAGTTTCCGACCTTCCCAAGAGGAGCTTCAACATATCGACATGGGCAACCTGCTTTCGTATCTGAAAGCCTCACACCAGTATTATCTCGACGAACGTTTCCCGCACATTGAGCACCATTTGCAACGCATCGTTGATGCATGCGGGCAAAAATACGGCCCCATGCTTAGCCATTTCTATGACGAATACAAACAGGAAGTGATGCGCCACATCCAGTATTACGAGGAAGAAGTGGTTTTCCCCTATATTGAGGCCCTGCTCAAAGGACAACGTACCGACTCTTACAAGATTACCGAGTTCGAGCATAACCACACCAACATCCAGGATGTGCTCGACGACATGATGAACATCCTCCTCAAGTATCTTCCTGGCGATATCCTGCCTAAGGAACGCATTGAGATCTCGTTGGATATCATGGAGTTGAGCGACGACTTGAGCCGCCATTCACTTATCGAGGAGCGCATCCTCGTCCCATACGTTGAATCCATTGAAAACGCCCAGCCATGAGAAACCGCGTCATCATTTGCGAAGCATCGGAGATCGTCGCCAATGGCCTGGCCGAGATGATTAATGGCATGGCGCAGTTTGATGTGGTGCTACGCGTTGATAGTCCCGAAAGGATTTCAGAGAAGATCTTGTCCTCCAACGCCAATATGCTCATCATCGATCCCGTGTTGTTGGGCTACCAAAACAAAGATTTTCTGCTCCAACTCGGCAAGGAGCACCCCAATGTCTTCATCGTTGCTCTGGTAACCACCTATCTTGACCATTCTTTCTTGACACCTTACCATGGTGTCATCGAACTGAACGACAGCCGTGCCAAGATCATCGATAAGATGAACGAATTAGTACAAAACGAGGCCTCGAAAAACTCGGACGACGTGGAACTTTCCAAACGCGAGACCGACGTGTTGGTTGCCGTCGCCAAAGGCATGATGAACAAAGAGATTGCCGAGCAGATGAACATTTCCATCCATACGGTCATCTCGCACCGTAAGAACATCACCCGTAAAACAGGCATTAAGTCAGTGTCGGGCCTAACCGTCTACGCCTTACTAAACAACCTGATTGACGAGAAGGACTTGATCTGACAAGGGTTTTATCATTAATAAGGTAAACTAGACTTTTGAAATGTGGATATCCTTTGGAAGGACAGGGTTCACTGTGTCCTCCGACTCACAGTTGGCTTTGGCCATCTTTAGCCCATACATCACCGTTTCTTCGTAGTTCACACCCATGGCATAACCATGAATCACGCCGGCAAAGAAGGCATCGCCCGATCCCGTTACGTTGATGATGCGAGTAGACAGGGCAGGATAGGAGAGAGACTCACCTCCAAAACAATGAATCACACCACTTGAACCAATGGTTAAATAGACATTATTTATACCATTGGTATACAATGTTTTTGCAGCCTTAGCCATATCGTTTTCTCCAGTGATTTGAAGGGCTTCGGCCTGGTTGCATTTGATAGCAAAGATAGCATGTTTTTCGGACTGCTTCATGGCTTCGACCAAACGCATGGCCTTGCCTGGTGAGACCGTATCGATGAACAAAGGAGGCTCGCAATGGTCAATGAGATAGGCAAGGGCTTCGACGCTGAGCAGGGTGTCGGCCACGACCCATTCGGACTCATTGATGGCATCCATCTTGCCTTTGAGCCATGCCAAATCCATACGGTCATTGATGCTTGCATCGGAAACCGCCGAAACCATGTCGCCCGTTTCGTCATTGAAACTGAGGAAAATGGGACTTTTCGCTTCATATTGGCTTGATTGCGAAAGATCCATGCCGATGTCCCTGCAGTCGGCAATCATCTTTTTTGCGAAATCATCATTGCCGAAAACGCTTACCAGTCTCACATCATGACCCAGCAGGCAAAGGTTATGGGCAATGTTGCGGGCTACGCCGCCATGATGGAAAGCGATAGCACCAGGAGTACAGCCCTTGGTGCTGGACTCGGCAAGAGACGAAACTGCAATGTCGACATTGGATTCTCCGATGACGGTAATCTTCATGATTCCTCGGTTTTGGATGGACAAAAGTAGAAATTTTTGTGATAATTTGGATTTCTCATTTTGTTTTTGTTATTTCGTGGCTTCAAAACCAACGTGTTATGGCACAAAACAAGAAGAGGAAGCGTCGCAACTACAAATACCATGCGATCACCTTCAAATTGTCGGCAGGGCAATACCGTTCTCTGCGCAATTACTGCAAAGCCCGCCGCACGACGCCCATCAAGCTGATTAAGAAAAACATAGAACGGTTCATCACGGCCTACGAATACGAGGTTCCCCAGGATTTGTACCTCACGGAAAACCAATTGGACCTGTTCAGTGAGAATTGAACGGGATGCGATTTTGGATGGATCTGCCTAAGGTCACCTCGTCCACATATTCCAAGGCGTCGCCCACGGCTATGCCTTTCGAAATCACCGATATCTTTCCTTTAAAGTCATTCAGTTGCCTGAAAATGTAGAAGTTGGTCGTGTCGCCCTCGATGGTGGCGGGCAGGGCCAAGATGATTTCCTTGATGTCTTCTTTTTGCGTACGTTGCACGAGTTGCGCAATCTTCAAATCGTTGGGCGAGATGCCTTCGATGGGGCTGATGACGCCACCTAGGACATGGTAAAGACCGTTATAAGAGGCCGTCCTTTCGATGGCCAGCACATCGCGCATGTCGGCCACCACGCAAAGCGTGTTCTCGTCGCGACGCGGGTTGCCACAGATGGAACACACCTTGGTGTCGCTGATGTTGTAGCACCGCTCGCACAGCATGATGTTGTGTTTCATCTTCAGGAGCGAGTCGGCCAACTGCTCGGTCTCCAAATCATCGCTATTAAGCAGATGCAAGGCCAAACGCAAGGCTGTCTTCTTGCCGATGCCAGGCAGCTTCGAAAGCGACTCCACGGCGTTCTCTAACAATATGGATGAATACTCTGCCATACAATAATCGCGGCAAAATTAAGTTATTTCCTTAAATTTGCAGCCTCAAAACCGAAGAAATCATGAAAAGATATTGCTTCCTCCTCACCATGCTGTTGCTTGCCATGACCGCCGCGGCCCAAGATTACAACCAGACCGACGACAAGGGCCGCCGTCAAGGGGCTTGGCGCGACTACTATTCCAATGGCCAGCTGCGTTATGAGGGCGAGTTCAAGAACGACAAGTGCAAGGGCACTTTCCGCTATTATGACGAACAAGGCAACTTGAAGGCGACCAACGAGTTCGACAAGTCGGGCGAGCGTGCCTTGAACAAGACCTACGCGCCCAACGGCAGGGTGGTGGCCACGGGTTATTACCTGAACCAAAAGAAAGACGGGGAGTGGAAGTACTATGATGCGCAATCGGGTCAGCTTCGTTTGGTGGAGGACAACAAAGAAGGCAAGGTGCATGGTTGGTCAAGGATCTACAATCCACAGAATGGTGTGCTGGCCGAGGAAACGCAATTCGTTGAAGGCCAACCCGAAGGCCAATGCAAGAAATACTCCGACACAGGCACGTTGATTATGGAATGCCAATACCACGTCGGACTACTTGAAGGCCCCACCAAGACCTATTATCCCAGCACCGCCCTAAAAGAGGAGGGACAATACACCAAAGGAAAGAAATCAGGTACATGGAAAACCTACAACGAGGAGGGCGACGTCATCGCCGAAGAGGCCTTTGGAGAGTTCGTATATTAATTAACGAAACCGACCACTTATAGATTCCCGAGGGAATGACATAAGTGGTCGGTTTCTATATGAAAACTAATTACATCTCTTCAAATAATCCTCCAAGTTAGGACGACCATACTTATCTGCCAACTTGTAATACTCGCAAGCCTTGTCTTCATCGTTCTTCATGTAGTAGGTCCTACCCATGTTGAAGTATGCATCGGCATAGTCAGGCTTCAACTCAATGGCTTTCTCGAAATCGGCGATGGCTTCATCATACTTCATGGCATTCACCTTGGCACAACCACGGTAGTAATAAGCCTCAAAGTTGTTCCTGTCGTATTTGATGGCCTTGGTAAGGGTTTCCTCGGCTTTTTTGAATTCGCTGTATCGCAACAGCTGCTTAGAGCCTTCTTCGGTAAGAATGCGTGATTTGGCGGGGTTTTCGCAGCTCATCAGGACAAGCGCGAAAAGGGTAGTGAGTATCAAAGCTAATTTCTTCATTTCAATGATTAATTTCTGCAAAGGTACGGCTTTTTTCAGAAATAGAGCCAATGCCAGACGAATTTATCGGAAGCATTGTATTCCAAGGCTGGTACAGGCAATTTGATGAAACTCAACGCACGTAGTACGGCTTTGAGATAGCGGTTCTCGACGGGCAGTTTGGCCAAGTCGACACCAGGGGCGAGATAGAACTGTCGCACTCGGTCGAAGTCGGGGGTAGGCTGGGGCTCAACCATACCTTTGGCTCCATAACCGACGTCGACAGTGAGCCATTCGGGGAAGTAGCTATCAGAAGACAAAAACAATTCTTTGATATTGAAGGCTGCCCAAATGGTGATACCGTTGTAGTCTTTCAAGGCTTGGCTGACCAGATTGTGCCCCAATTCTTCAGGGTTGTATTGGGCGTATTCGGTAGGATGGAAAGAGTATTTCAGGCTGATGCGTTGTTCTTCCCATAGCAGTTGTTGGGCCGTGTAAAGCGTAATTCCGCCCACATCAGCAGCCATGTCGCCCCAAGAAAAGCCCCAACCTTCGTATCCGCCATCCATAACTTCGATGGTAGTCATGAAAAGCAATGAGTAGGCCCCGCCAAAAAGGGCAGATCGCTTTGCATCCAAGCCAGCCAAGCGCATGCTTTCGTCACCAAACACGCAGGTGTGGTAGGAAGTGGTGGCGTGACACAACTTATCCATCTGAAGCCAATCGCCGTTGTCGTTGATGGTATGCATGCCGATCCATTGGCAATCCTTGAACCACAGCTGGTTCAATCCAATTATAGTACCCGTATAGATCGCTGCGTCTGCACCTGCCACGATTTTGACGTTTCTGCGCGTAATGGAATCATCGGCTTGTTCAGCCCACACAGGGCAAAACGCCAAGACGAGAAGAATTGCGATTAGCTTGTGTTTTATTTGCATAAACCCTTATACAGTATACTTTTGCAATCATCCAAATCTGTGGACGATTCCGGTCACGGTTTCGATGATTTCTTTCAATCTGGCCTCGCTCTTGGCCTCACAGAGGAAACGCAGATAAGGCTCCGTGTTTGAAGGCCGGATGTTGAGCCACCAATCGGGATAATCGAGGCGGTAGCCGTCGAAATCGAGGAAACGCTCGGGCTTTTCAATCTGGGTGAAGTGATCGCGGACGGCGTCCATGGCTTCCTGCTTGCGCTCAAGTTTGAAGTTAATCTCGCCGGAATTGGAATAAGGCGTGATCTCGTCGATGATCTGGCTCATGGTCATGCCTTCTTTCTTGCGCTCGGCCAAGAGTCGGAGCACGATGGAGGCGGCTAAGAGGGCAGAGTCGGAGTAGTAGAAGTCGCGGAAATAATAGTGTCCCGCCAGTTCGCCGCCGTAGCAACCGTCCAGCTCGCGGAGTTTCAAGGCGGCATAGGCACGACCCACACGCCAGGTCTCCACCTTGGCCTGATAGCGGTCGAGGTATTCCTGTATGGCACGCGAGCTGCGGATGTCTTGCAGAACAATGCCTTTTTGTTTTTGCTCTCCAATAAAATAGTCTCCCAAGAAGGCTATGATGAGGTCGGGACTGATGAAGCGTCCTTTCTCGTCGATGAAGGTGATACGGTCGGCGTCGCCATCGAAGAGGAGACCGATATCGCATTTTTCTTTCTTCACCAAAGCCTTGATTTGCTCTTGCGCATGGGCTTCCAAGGGGTTGGGTTCGTGGTTGGGGAAGTTGCCATCCAAGGTGTCGTTGATGTAATGCGCCTCACCGATGAGCTCGTGGACGAAGATGGACGACATGCCATTACTGCAATCCACGGCGATGTTGAGGTTGTCGTGCGGCCCCACAAACTGCTTCTGGAAAGCCAGGTAGTCGGCATAGACATTCTTCTCACGAATGATGCCTTTCTTCTCGCATGGCACAGCGGTTTTGTCACTTGCCACAAGAGCTTCCAGTCGATTCAAACCGGTGTCGTAGCCCACGGGAAGGGCATCCTTGGCCGAAATCTTCAGTCCGTTGTGATGCTTAGGATTATGCGAAGCGGTGATTTGGATGGATGCTCCGTAGCCATATTTTGCCGTCGTCCAATAGACCAAAGGCGTAGTGGAAAGGCCGATGAAGTCGATGTTTTTGCCACGTTCGGTGAGGCCTCGGGTAAGGGCGTCGAACAGGGTCGGGGAGGAGAGGCGCATGTCGCGTCCCACGAGATAGGTGTCGGTGTCGAGCACATCAGGCAGGAAATAGCCGATGCGGTAGGCGATGGTCTCGTTGAGGTCTGTGCCCCATTCGCCACGGATGTCGTATGCTTTGAAGGCTTTCATGGTATCAGTTGTTCAGTTATTCAGTTGTTCAGTTAAAGCAGGTTGCTGAGCCTGTCGAAGCACCGTCATAGTATCAGTCGGCCCTTCGACCCTTCGACGAGCTCAGGGCTCATGGACCTTAACTCTATCTAATTCCTCTTTGATTCAACGCTTGTTGGTATTTCTGGGCATTGCGGTTGTGTTCGGCCAGGGTCTTGGCAAAGTTGTGGTAGCCAGAGAAGTCCTCCTTGGCGCAGAAATAGAAATAATTGTTGTCCTCGGCGTTCAGCACGGCCTTGATAGAGACGATGGACGGAATGCAGATGGGTCCAGGGGGCAGGCCAGGATATTTATAGGTGTTATAGGGTGATTCTATTTCCTTGTGGCGGTCGAGCACACGCTTGATGGTGAAGTCATTCCAGGCAAAGACAAGCGTGGGGTCAGCCTGAAGCAGCCAGTTTTCCTTTAGTCTGTTGAGGTAAACGCCGGCCATCCGTGGCATCTCGTCGCTCATGTTGGTCTCCTTGTTGACAATGGAAGCCAAAGTGCTGACTTGTATGGGCGTCAAGCCTTTGGATTGGGCTTGTTGCTTGCGTTCCTCGTTCCAGAACTTATTGTATTCCTGAAACATACGGTTGACGAAGCCTTCGGCATCGGTGTTCCAATAGAACTCGTAGGTGTCGGGCAGGAAGAGGGCAGGGATGGTGTAGTTGTTGAAGCCCAGTTGCTTGACATAGTCCTGGTTGTGAAGCAAACGGGAGATGGAGGAGGAGTCGGCCTCGATTTGTTCGGCGATGCGGCCTGCCAGTTGGTCGACATTACGCATGTTGTTGAAGGTGACCTTCACGGGTGTTTGCAGTCCGCCACGCAGCATGTTGACCAGCTGGTTGTTGGTCATGCCGTTTTTCAACACGTAATGGCCAGGATGGACGTTGGCGGGAAGTTCCTTTTTCCCAGCCAGCCAGTCGAAGCTCTTTTCATTGACGATGCAATGCGTTTCCTTCAAGAGGGCTTTCACTTGCTCATAATCCGAGTCTGTTGGTATGAACAGTTCGACGGCTTTCCCGTCAGCGGTCTTCACATTGGGTGACATGACGGTTTTGTAGCCCCAGTAGCCGAAGGCGACGGCAAAGATCAGCAGGATGATGAGCACGAGCCACACAGTGCGCTTCGCGCTTTTCCCGTTTTTCTTCTTGCCGCTTTTGCGCGGCTTTTTCTCATCGGGGAGTTTGGTTTCTATTTTGACCATTTGTGTTTTCTTTGTTCAGGCCACAAATGTACAACTTTTTCCTGATTTTGGTTTCTTGGGGTTAGAATAACTCGTCGTTGTAATCGTCATCTTATTCTTCGTCGTCAGGTACATCAGGCAGGACGCCCTCTTCCATAGTCCTTTGGTATTCCTCGTCGGTGGGATAGTTGATGAACATTTTGCGTTTCAGGTTTTTCCACGAATGGAAATCAACATCGTAATAACCACAATCACCTATACTCAGATCTGTCCAACGGTCTTTTTCGGCAGTGTAGTTCCAGCTGTCGGGAAAACAAGTGCGGACCTCCCACTGCAAACGCGGAATATCCCCGTTGGGCTTTGTTATAAATATCCATTTGTAACCCTCGGAATACACCATTTCGTTGTCGGAAAGCGGATAGATTGCCAAATCCAAGCTCTTTGCGCCGTCATTGACAGTTACAGTAGAGTCTTTTATGCTGATTTTCTTGGCGTTAGCGATGATTTCTGGCGCAGGAATGGCATTGGTTATACTATATGCGGAGAACTTTTTAGTGTCGAAAACAAGTTCGGGCATAGGTTTTGAAACCGGATAGTTGGCAAAATATTGCCTGTCAAGTCCTTGGATTTCATCAACTTCGCAAGCGTGGGTAAAAATCCGCTGTTTGTCTTCCTTGGTGTCGAAATAACAGAGGTCTTCTTCGTACTCTACGGGTTCTCCATAAATCTCGGTCAAGTGGCTCATGACTGTAATTTGCTTGTAATCAGGTGTTTGAGCGTCGCATTTGGAGACCGCGAAAATCCATTCGTACTTTTTGAAATCAACTTTTTCGCAACTTTTATCGCGGTCGATTTTGTACGCGAAGTCTTTGCCGTCCTGAATAACATACAGACTATCGGCGGTGATTCTTAGGGCTGTGATATTTGGGCAGTCGTTGGACCATTTGTGAAGTTTCACAATCGCCGTTTGTTGAGCATTGGTTTCAATGGTGGCAGAATCGGTGTTTGCCGTGTTGTTAATGTTGTTTCCACCACCGCACGAAACCAACATTGCAGCACAAGCCAAAAGAATTATTGATATTTTTTTCATCGTTTAAAGTTATTAATTATTGCCGACTGCAAATGTAATGGTTTTTTGAGAAAAGTGGTGAATTTTGAAAAAAACATCCAATAAAAACAAATGGATTGTGCCCAATGCAGCGCAGATGACTGAGAGCATTCACACTACAGTCAATGTTGCCTACATTCTTCATGGTGACAAAGGTAATGACTTTCCGTCAATTGTCATCAAACATTAATCTTTTCTAATTAATTGAAACTCAAGTTCGTCTAAAAAACCGTCCTTTGACCTAATCCATTCCTTTTTCCTTCCGCAAAGCACGAAGCCTTGGCCGACAAACAATTGCTGGCTTTCCAAATTGGTCTCATCAATGGAACAATACACCTGATGCAGCATGACATCCTTGAAGAGATATTCAATGCACAAAGCCAAAGCGGCCTTGGCATAGCCCTGCTGGCGGAAAGCCTTGTCAATGAGAATGCCCAAGCCCGCCCGTTGGTTGATGGCATCATAGTCAAAGATATCGATACAGCCTATAGACAGTCCGTTTTCGGTCAGGTCGATCATTAGGCGAAGCTGCTTGTTGCTCAACAAGTCATTATTGCCCAAAAGGAATTGCTCGATCTGGAAACGGGTATAGGGCACATGCGTTCCGCTCACCCGCCAGATGTCGCGGTCGTTCTCCCAAAGGAAAATCTGTCCGGCATCCTCGGGCTCGGCACAACGGAGGGTTATCGTGTCATTCTTGATGAACATTTTGTCCCATTTGTTGAAAATACCACTTTTCCAAGCAGGCTGGCACATAATTTGATTGACATAGCCCGCTAAAATTTTCGACAAAAATACACTTTTTGGTGCAATAAAGGTTGAAAAATAGCATTAATGAAACTATAAAACGGAAAAGAAACCATAAAAACTAGATAAGATGAGAAAAGTGAGTTTGATGTTGATGCTTGCCGCAATGTTGGTGGCAACATCTTGTGAAGGAATGCTTAACAAAGCGAATGAAAACGAAAACAAGGCTGAACAGGAACAACTGCAAGGCGAAAACACCTCGCAAGTCGAGCAGGTTCAGCCCCGCGTGCAACGGACGGCATTTGTGCCTACCGAAAACACTCCCGACTTCGTTGACGCCGCTGAAAACAGTGTCGATGCAGTGGTGCATATCATGACCAAAGTGGTGAAACAAAGCAACACCTACGAGGACTTCTTCGGAGCCTTGCTGGGCCAACTCTATGGCTACCCAGGGCAGACGCGCAACAATACGATGGTGGCTTACGGCTCCGGCGTGGTGCTGACGCCCGACGGCTACATCGTCACCAACAACCACGTCGTGGAAGGCGCCGACGAGGTGGAGGTTACCTTTAATAATAAGGTGAAGAAGACCGCCACCATCATCGGTACCGACCCGACCACTGACTTGGCCTTGATCAAAGTGGAAGCATCCGATCTTCCTTTCCTTACTTTTGGCGACTCCGACAATGTACGCATCGGCGAATGGGTGCTGGCTGTGGGTAATCCTTTCAAGCTGACCTCTACAGTCACGGCGGGTATCGTCAGCGCTAAGGCTCGTAACCTCAGCATTTTGGGTGAAGGAACTTCTGTGGAATCGTTCATACAGACCGATGCCGCTGTCAACCCGGGTAATAGTGGTGGCGCATTGGTGAACACGAAAGGCGAGTTGATCGGCATCAATGCCGCCATTGCCTCACATACAGGTTCCTACGAAGGCTATTCCTTCGCCATCCCCTCCAACATTGTGCGCAAGGTGGTCGACGACCTTTTGCTCTATGGTACAGCCCAACGCGGTTTTCTTGGCGTGCAAATTGCTGAACTTACTCAAGAACTGGCCGAAAAGGAAGGCTTGGAAAACATTGAAGGCGTGTATGTTGGCGAGGTTACAGAAGGCGGCGCTGCCAAATTGGCAGGCTTGAAGGACGGTGATGTGATCACGGCCATCAACGGCAAGAAGGTGAACTCTACGACGCAACTCAAGGAAAACATCGGACAATACCGCCCTGGCGACAAGGTGGATGTCGAGGTGAACCGCCAAGGCCATCACCATCATTATGAGCTTACTTTGCTCAACGAGGCTGGTAACGTGAATCTTGTTAAGAGCGGCGAGACGTTCTATAACTCCGAGTTTGGACTGATGTTGCAGCCCGTCAACCAAAATGAGATGAGCCGTCTGAACATCAAAAACGGTCTGAAGATTGTTGAAATCCGCCAAGGTCGTTTCATGAACTCGGGCGTGCCGGTCGACTTCGTCATCACCAAAGTGAACGGTTATTCCGTTAATGGCAAGTCGGACCTTGAGAATGCCTTGAAGAACAAACGTTCGCGCCGCACGACCATCGAAGGCGTGTTCCCGAACGGCATGACGGGCACGTTCTACTATTAATAAGTGGTGAAAAATCACTTTTTTCCCTGAGAAACAGAGGTTTCGGTACGATTATTGTAGTATTTTACTTTTGGATTGGGAGTGAAACGGCCCAAAAGACGTTTCCTCCCAAGCCGGAAGATTATGCGAAAAAACTAAAACGTGGAGTTTGGTATGAAGAGAGAGAACGTGAAAAAAAGCACTATAAACAATAAATAAGATTACGAAGAAATGAGACAACTGAAAATTTCAAAGCAAATCACCAACCGCAATGCCGGTACTCTGGACAAGTATCTGGCCGACATTGCGAAGGAGAGCCTGCTGACCACTGATGAGGAGGTCGAACTGGCTCAACGCATCAAGGCGGGCGACCAGGCCGCGTTGGACAAACTGGTCAGGGCCAACCTGCGATTCGTCGTTTCGGTGGCCAAACAGTATCAGAACCAAGGTCTGAGCTTGCAAGACCTAATCGACGAGGGTAACTTGGGTCTGGTGAAAGCCGCCCAGCGTTTCGATGAGACGCGTGGCTTCAAGTTCATCTCCTACGCCGTGTGGTGGATCCGTCAGAGCATCCTGCAGGCCGTAGCAGAACAAGCCCGTATCATCCGCCTGCCCATGAATCAAGTGGGGGCATTGGCGAAGGTGAAGAAGGCCGTGGCGCTTTTGGAACAGAAGCTGGAACGCCGTCCCACCCTCAAAGAGATTGCCGATGAAGTCGGCATGGCGGAGGACAAGGTGGAGCAACTGTTGAACCTCAACTCACGCACCGTGTCGACCGATGCACCTCTCGACGACGAGGACGATGCCAACTTCTTGGATGTCTTCGTCTCCGACGACGAGCCACAGACCGATGCCTCGGTGGAGCAGGAGTCGACGAGCCGTGCCATCCGAAACTCACTCGACATGCTCAACGAGAAGGAACGCACCATCATCTGCATGTACTTCGGCTTGGGCACCTCGCGTGAATACTCCCTGGAAGAGATCGCCATGAAGCTCAACATCTCGCGTGAGCGCACCCGCCAGATCCGCGACCGCGCGTTGAAACGGCTGAAGAGCGCACCCAACTCGCCGCTCTACCAGATGTACATGAACCAATGAAAAAAGTGGGATTCCGAATTGGAATCCCGCTTTTTACTATATTTGCAGCCACGAACATTTAACAAACAACTTTATGAAATACGAACTCATCCAATTGCCTTATGAGGCAAACGCTTTGGAGCCCGTCATCAGCAAGGAGACCTTGGGCTTCCACCATGGCAAACACCTGAATGCCTACGTCAACAACCTCAATGCCGCCATCGAAGGCACGAAATACGAAGACATGCCTTTGGAGGACATCGTGAAGACCGCTGACGGTGGCGTATTCAACAACGCAGGCCAGATTTTGAACCACAACCTGTATTTCACGCAATTCCGTGCCCCGAAGGCCGACAACAAGCCCACGGGCGTGATTGCCGAGTGGATCGACAAACAATTCGGCTCTTTCGAAGCCTTCAAGGAGGAATTCACGAAGAAAGGTGCCACCTTGTTCGGCTCGGGCTGGGTGTGGCTCTCCGTCGACAAGGACGGCAAACTGCAAATCACGCAGGAAACCAATGCCGGCAACCCCGT
Organism: uncultured Bacteroidales bacterium; assembly: GCA_900318265.1. Classification (GTDB taxonomy): domain Bacteria; phylum Bacteroidota; class Bacteroidia; order Bacteroidales; family F082; genus Limimorpha. The sequence goes on from ONKA01000011.1 coordinate 21,925, forward strand.
GCAACGCGGCTACAGGCCTTTGTTGACCTTCGATGTTTGGGAACATGCCTATTACATCGACTATCAGAACCGCCGTCCCGACCATCTGAACGCCTTGTGGCAAATCATCGACTGGGACGTGGTGAACGAAAGACTCTAAACGAAACACATCTAAAAGAAAATCGCGGCGGGGAAGGACCTCGTCGCGATTTCTGTTTTTATTGGGCTTTCATGATCCGATGTATGCTTCGGCTATCACCGTAGTCGACATGCATGATATAGCTGCCAGGACTCAATCCGCTTAGGTCGAAGACGAAATGATTGTCGGAAACAGCTTTTTCCATCAGCAGATGGCCATAGACGTCATAAACGCGTACATTCTTAATGGCTTTTTCTGTTGTGATACTCAATGACGAAGTGAACGGATTGGGAAAGATCTGGCAGACAGCGGTATCTTCGTCAACACTGTCAAAATAGCGGAAATGCGCCACATAGTCCTCGGAGGCCGTCACCTCGAACGTATAGGTAACATCGGTAGAAACCTCAATGCCGTTTTTGGTCCAATTAATGAACTCATAGTTCTCGTTGGCTGTGGCCGTCAAGGTGCATGAAGTGCCGTAATTGTAGTTGCCTGCGCCTGTTACTGTGCCGCCTTCAATTGGGTCAGCGGTGGCATTGATCAGATAGTTGTTAATGGTGAAGTGTGCCACGTATGTCGCCGACTCGGTCACCGTGAAGCTATACGTCGGGTTAGTCGACACTTCTGTGCCGTTTTTCGTCCAATTGACGAAGCTGTAACCCGTATTGGCCGTGGCCGTCAAGGTACAAACATCACCGAAATCGAAGCCTCCGCTACCCGTGACGACACCGCCTTCCGCTGGATCGGAGCTTGCGGTGATGATGTAACTCTGCGACGAGAAGTTAGCCACAAGGTTACGATTGCTTTCAACGGTGAAAGTGAAGTCGGCCTGTGACGAAACCTGATTGCCGTTCTCCGTCCAATTAATAAAGGTATAACCTGTATTGGCCGTGGCGTGAACGCTACAATTTTGTCCGTAGTTATAAGTACCGCCGCCTGTAACGGTGCCTCCATTACTCGGGTTAGCGGTAACACTGACAGTGTAGGTGTTTACAGAAAAATGGGCGACATAATCAGCCGTTTCGTTCACAGTGAAGCTATAGCTCGGGTTAGTCGACACTTGGGTGCCGTCCTTGGTCCAGTTGACAAAGGTGTATCCCGTGTTAGCGGTAGCAGTCAAAGTGCAGGTCTCGCCGTAGTGATAGCTTCCATCACCTGTAACGACACCACCTTCAGTGGGATCTGCATGTGCAGTGATGGAATACGTTTGGGGTGAGAAACGAGCCTCGAGGTTGCGGTCGCCCGTAACGGTAAAGGTGTAGTTGGCTTGCGAGGTCACATAATTGCCGTTTTCTCTCCAATATTCAAAAGTGAAACCTGTTGCAGCGGTGGCTGAGACCGTACAGCTTTGTCCATAGTCATAGGTGCCGCCGCCCGTAACGGTACCTCCGTTAGTCGGACTGGCCGTCAGGTCAATGGTGTAACTGTTGGCCGAGAAATGTGCAATATAGGTCGCAGATTCGGTCACGGTGAAGCTATAAGTGGGGTTGGTCGACACCTGGGTGCCGTCTTTCGTCCAGTTGACAAAAGTATAACCATTATTGGCGGTAGCGGTCAAGTTGCAGGTCTCGCCTTGGTTATAGCTGCCGCTTCCAGTTACGTTACCGGCACCCGTAGGATCGGCGGTAGCTGTGATGGTAAAGGCAGTGGGCATGATGGAAACCTGTTGGATGTTTCCGCCCACCATGGGATAGTTGGTGGAAACGACGCGGATGCGATAGCCATTACCTGTTGTGACATTGGGGATTTGTGCAGTGATGCTTCCGCTGGTGTTAGTGGTGACGCGTCCTAATTCAGTAGGAGACGTGAAGTTTCCATAGGCATCGGAGAGTTGTGCGATGACTTGGTTGGCTGCTTTGTTGAGATTGTCGGGCGACATAGTACCCGTCAGAGTGAACGGAATGGTGATGTTAGCGCCAGGTGTGAAACTGCTGGAGGCCAATTGGCCCATCGTAAGGGTGGGGTTGTAAACAAGCAGCAAGTCGTCGATAAACAAATCGTCACTTGAATTGCCGGATCCAGGGGTTTCGTTGGTTGTAGCTGTCATGAGGATATATCGAATATCCGTGCAAGGACCATTGTTGTTGAACGGAATGCTCAATCGACGCCATGTGTAGGCACCATTTGCTGTTGATGTTCGGGTAAACGACAACGCCGCAGTAGCCACATGCATCTCAGCAGGAGACTCAGTGCCGTTGGCAATGATCCGGTAATCCGCATCACCATGGACAACGGCTTTAACCTGGGCCTTTTCGCTAGTACTGGTACAGCGGAAGCACACCCAAATCGTAAGAGAGTCGGGAAGTTGGTTAATGGGAGTGTTAAAGGCGTTATCGGAACGTTGTGTGTAATTATAGTTATCCGCGCCTGTAGACGATGTGCTACCAGCATTCATGCGACCGTTGGTGATGTTGCCGTTGGCCAAAACACCCCAAGTGGAATGTGGGTAAAGACGAACACTCTTATTTCCGCTGGAATTAGGACGTGTTTGAGAAGACTGTTCGATTTGACTCGTCAACATAAACGACCATCCGCCTGTTGCCGTACCTCCCGAATGCCAATGCGTGGGCTCACTGACGCGATTGGTCCATTGCTCGAAGCCACGATTGTCGAATTGAGGACCATATTGGGCAAATAGATTAATTCTTAAAAAACTGATAATGAATAAAATAGATAAAAACTTTAGGTTGTTTTTCATAAGGCTTAAAGGTTGAAAAAAAGAAAATGCAAAAATAGAGGATTATTCAAAAGATGAAAACGAAAATCAACCAATCTCTATTTTTTCTACCTTTGCGGCCTCAATTGTTCAATCATGAAAAAAGCATTTTTCTTATTAGCACTGATGCTTTTGGCGGTTTCCGTAAAGGCACAGTGGACACTTCAAACCTACGGCGAGTACGACTACACCCGCACTTCGGGAAGCACCGCATCTTGGGCTTTGTTGGGCGACTACCAACTGGCCGACAACTTCAACATTGGCTTGGGTTATCAAGTCACGACTTTCAACCGTCACGCCATCAACCTGCAATGGCAGACCAAACTGCTGCAAGCCAATTGCGGCACGCTCTATCTGGAAAACCGCTATCTCTACCGTTTGTTTCCCAATTACGACTTGCAGGAATTCAACGGCGTCTTGGACTTAGGCTGGCGCAACCGGCACTTCAACTTCCAGTTGGGCTTGACCAACCGCTACATTGCTCCCATACCATTGCGCAAGAACGGCGGCATGGATGTGACCTTCGAACCAATGAACGTCACTTTCTGCGTTGAAGGCAACCTGTTTGACCAGGAACATCCGTGGAATGTGGGTGCCCGCATCTCAAATTACAGGGACTTCGTCATCGAGCGCTTCACTTTATTTTTCTATAGCGTGAACGGCTATTACGACTTCGGCAATGGCTTGCGTCTGACATCGGAGTTCGGACTGCATCCGTGCGGAGTGCTCAACCTCTCGTCGCAATACAACGGCTGGTTTGGCAATGTCGGTCTCGTCTGGAAACCATAAAATCGCAAGCGATTTTATCTCTAATTCATCAAATTGACTTCAACAAATCTCCAAATTCTCTAATTCTTGACAAAAATGAAGAAGATCCATCTTTTAATAATATGTGCTGCATCTTTAGTAATCTTTGCAACAAACTGCAACCGTCTTGACGTCGCAGGCATGGTCATCAACCGCAGCGACACTGAAGAACGCGTGGCCGATTGGCTCGACTACAACGCCCAAAACGGCGAACCCGTCATCGAGAACGCTCCCGACGAGTATCATGTCTATTCCTGCTCCGACTCGCACTATTCCGAGCGCGACAGCATCGTGCCGCAAGGTGAGAACGACCGTCTTTACAAATACATCACCGCCGAGCGCAACGACCCGAAGGCCATCTTTGCCATCCACGCCGGTGACATGGTCAACGAGAGCGGAGAGGCCGGTTTCAGAATGACCAACGATGCGCTTCAGTTTGATCCAAAGACTCAAGCAAAAGACGACCCATGTTTCTTGGTCATGGGCAACCACGATGTGTATTTCGACTGCACTCCTTTCTTCAAGCAGTATTTCCATACCTCGACCTACACCGTGACAGTGAATACCGTCAGCGGATACAAAGATTTGTTCATCTTCCTGGATTCGGGAAACGGCACCCATGGCAAGCGTCAGCTGGAATGGTTGGAGAAGAAGCTTTCGCATCGCGACGACTACCGTCACTGCTTCGTCGTCAGTCACAACTGGTTGTTCCGCACATCATACAACTACACCACCACTCCTGCTGCCAACCTGCCACAAGATGAGCAGTATGCCTTCATGGACTTGATGAGCAACAGCAATGTGGAGATGGTCATCATGGGTCACTTCCACATGCGTGAACAACGCCAGTTCGGAGGTGTGCAATACATCATGACCGACAACCTCAACGATGGCAAGGTGACGCCGAGTTATCTGGTCGTCAATGTGGGGGAGAGGGTGACATACGCGTATGAAGAGTTGTCAATGGAATAGGCAAATAGTGGCGAGATAATAAAGTATTACCTATTTTTGCAGGGTAAACATCAATTTGACTATCATGAAAACGCCTATTCAAAGAACCATGATGACCTTGTTGTTCTGCTTTGCCTTTGTCAGTGGCTTCGCGCAGGTGAAAGTGTACAAAAACAACTCCTCCTATAGCGGCGATGTGATCTGCAATTTGAAGGGAGACAAAGTGTATCGAGGCAATTCATCCTATTCGGGCGATGTGCTCTGCCACGTTGACGACAACAAGGTTTACCGAGGCAATTCCTCCTACAGTGGTGACATCCTTTATACCATCAGAAATGGTAAGGTTTACTCGGGTTCTTCTTCCTATTCCGGAGACGTGGTTTTCACCATTCGGGAAGGTAAAATCTACAAAGAGAATTCGAGCTATTCGGGTGACATTATTGCCAACAAGAAAGGCAACAAAGTCTACAAGAACAATTCAAGCTATTCAGGCGACGTCGATTTCAATCTTTCTGGCGACGTTACCATCGAACAGTTTGTGGCCATTTGGTATGCGGTGAAATATTGTTGGTATACGCGCTAAACAATTGTTTTAGAACCTATAAACCAAGATTCCTTTGAGCATCCAATCGTGGAAAATGCCTCTAAAACCGAGGTCGTCCACATAATTTGGGACTTCCATTTGGCTGGCATCGAAGGCGTCGCGGCTGCGGAAATAAAAACGGTTATAGGTGAATTGGGTGGAGAAGAAGAAGCGCCACATAGTAAGGCTAATGGCGGCACTTCCGATATAGTTGGGCATGGGATAACACCAAATCTTCGATACCTTTTCGCCTGTTTTATGAAAGTCGCCCGACTCAACATCAAGGTCATATTGGTAAGAAGTGGTTTTCAGGTAATTGACCAGAGTTATCACCGGCATAGCCGTCAGATTAATGGTGAGATTGCGCAGGCCTTCGTCGCGAGGACCTGTAGGATCCTTGTGCCAAGGCACGAAGTTGACAGAATAGCCGCCACCAATTGAAGCCTGCATGGTGGAGAAGCAATCCAGCATATTGTAGGTGTCCCATGAGGCCTCAGGGGAGTTGTATAGGCTGCCTTGCATATAGCGTGCCGTCAGCATCCATGAGCCTGCCGTATGGCGTTGTATGAGACCAATCTTATAGGCGGCAGGGTAGGCGAAACGCATGTTGTTGAAAACGTAGTAACCGTCAGCAGTAAAATTCTTCAAAATGGCAGCCTCTTCGGTGATGATTTCGTCGTGAAAATAGTCGTCGTCACTCTCTTGACCAATGGTCATGGAAGAAATGAAAGGATTGGAGATTTTGCTATAATTGAACTTTGCGCCCCACGACTTGCCCATGATGCCTAAGCCAAATGCACTCTTTTTCCAAGCGCTTCGAGGCCCCACTTCCAAGCTGTAACTCAAGCCGACATTGCCATAACCCACTTCAAGGCCTATCTTCTTGCAGAGATTTTCGGAGAGGCTGTACTGCGACAAGCCTGCTATCCTTTCATTGTTAGCGAAATCAATCATGAAGTCGACATCTACATCGAAACCCGCCTTTTGGCCCGTAGTGAACAAACCTAATGATAAACAAGCTTTTGAGGGTTGGTAAATACGCGCTGTGTCGACATCGTCCCGTTTGATTAGGAACTCGTATGCCTTTTGCAAAAAAACGGGCTCTTGTGCATACAACGACGCAACACTGCAAAATAGGAGAATAAGAGTAATAAGTTTTTTCATAGATGATGATTTGGTCACAAATATAGTGTTTTTACTAAATTGCCCGTCAAGAACGAACTTGACGGGCAATTTTTTTTGCATAAAACAGCGATTATTTCGCCTCCTTCGGATAACTCAATCCCATGTTATAAAGGATAAACGAATAAATATCAGCCTGCTCCTCAAGGACTTTGGAAATCGGCTTGCCACCACCGTGACCGGCCTTGGTGTCGATACGGATGATCTTGGGCTGGTCGCCAGTTTGGGCAGCCTGCAAGGTGGCCGCATATTTGAACGAGTGAGCGGGCACCACACGGTCGTCGTGGTCGGCCGTGGTGACCATGATGGCGGGATAGTGCACATCCTCGCCGCTCTTGATGGTGTGCAGCGGCGAGTAGGCATACAAAGCCTTGAACATGGCCTCGTCGTCCTCGCTGGTGCCATAGTCGCTTGCCCAGTTCCAACCGATGGTGAAGAGGTGGTAGCGCAGCATATCCATCACGCCGACTTGCGGCACGGCCACAGCGAAGAGGTCGGGACGCTGGTTGACGACAGCACCGACGAGCAGACCGCCGTTGGAGCCACCGTTCAAAGCCAAGTACTTCGGCGAGGTGTAGCCATTATTGATAAGGTATTCGGCGCAGGCGATGCAGTCGTCGAAGACATTTTGCTTCTGCAACTTGGTGCCGGCAATGTGCCATTCCTCACCGTATTCGTTGCCACCGCGCAGGTTCATCTGGGCATAGATGCCGCCGTTCTCGATGAAAGGCAGGCGCGAGGTGCTAAAACCAGGATTAAGGGTGATGTTGAAGCCACCGTAGCCATACAAGAAGGTCGGGTTGGTACCGTCTTTCTGCAAGCCTTTCTTGTAGGTCAGGAACATCGGGACCTTGGTGCCGTCCTTCGAGGTGACGAAGACCTGCTCGGTGACATAGTCGTCCGACTTGAAGTCGATGGCAGGAGCACGGAACACGGTGGAAGTGTTGTCGTCAATGTTATATTGATAGATCGTGGTCGGGAAGGCGAAGGAAGTGAAGGCGTAGAACACTTCTGGCTCTTCGTATTTGCTGCTGAAACCGACGGCACCGTAGGTCGGCAGGGCAATCTCGTGGAGTTGTTGGCCGTCCATGGTGTAGACGTAGGCGTGGTTGGCTGCGTCCTTGTCGTAGGTAACGATCATCTTGCCCTTGGCGAGGCTGATGCCAGCAATGACATTATCGCTTTCGGGAATCACGTCGACCCAGTTCTCCATCTGAGGGGTCTTGGCCGGCACGCGGCAGATGCGACCCTTGGGGGCGTTGTAGTTGGTGAAGATATACAACGTGTCGTTGATGACGTCGATGGGACCGTATTGGTAGTCCATGTCGTCAGCGATTTGCACGAACTTACCCATCGCGTCTTGCATGTCGCGGATCCACAGCGTGCTGCCCGCACCTTGACCGCTCTCGAAGAGGAACATGTAATGCTCATCCTCGGTGAGGTCCACCTGGTGGAAATAGCGCGGCTGGGCGGGGTTGCTATAGAAGAGTTCGTCTTGCTCCTGGGGCGTGCCGAGTCTGTGGTAGTAGATTTTATGGTTCTCGTTGACGTTGCTGAATTCCTTGCCGGCTTCTGGGCGGTCGTAGGCGGCATAGAAGAAGCCATCCTTGTACCACGAAGCACCGGTGAACTTGGCCCATTCGATGTGGTCGGGGAGGAGTTCGAGGGTGGCCATGTCCTTCACGTAGATCTCGACCCAGTCAGAGCCGCTGCGTTGGATGGTGTAGGCCATGTATTTGCCGTCGTTGGAGAAGCTGATGCTGCCCAATGAAACGGTGCCGTCGTCAGAAAGCTTGTTGGGGTCTAACAAGACGGTGGGTTCGCCGTCGAGTGTCTCCTGCATATAGATGACACTTTGGTTTTGGAGGCCGTCGTTCTTCGAGTAGATGTAGCGGCCGTGTTTCTTCGAAGGCATGCCGTAGCGTTCGTAGTCCACGAGTTGCGTGAGGCGATCCTTAAGGGCGCTGCGGAAGGGGATGTGGCTCAAGTAGTCTTGCGTGACTTCATTCTGCTCCTTGACCCATTTGGCGGTCTCGGCGGAAGTGTCGTTTTCGAGCCAACGGTACGGGTCGGCGACCTTCGTGCCGAAGTAGTCGTCAACGACGGTGGTGTCTTTTCGCGTCTCGGGGTAAGCCTTGACGGAATAGCGTTGCGGCTGTTGGTTGCAGCCGAAGAGGGTGATGATACTGCCCATAACTAATAAGGTGAGTTTTTTCATTATTAAGGGTTTAAGATTTAAAGATTCAAAATTCAAAGATTTAAACTTCAAAGATTCAAAATTCAAAGATTTGGACTCAGTTTTTTGTCGCTTCGCGTCACTGCGAGGGGCGAAGCAGTCCATTTTATTTGAGTGACAAAAGTACGATAATTTGGTGGAATGGGTGAATTATTCTTTTGCATTTCAAAAAACTTCGCCAACTCGCCGAATGAAAATCCGCCAACTCGCCGAATGGTAATATGTAAGGTTCTTTAAATCCTTGTTATTATGTGTTTTATGGCTTTATCGAAAATAAAAACAATAATGAGACAATCTAGATTCGCATTTTATATAAAGTGGATGTAGTGCACTACTTTATCAATGAAATCTTCATAGTCGTTGTATATTACGGCAGAGGAGAAATCACCGTATTGAGTGTTTGATTCACTAACAATAAAGTCAGTTTTGCTCTCGTAGAAATGAACATAGTCGGTTTTGTCAACAATGGGTTGGTTAATTTCAGGCAGGTGAATAACAAAAAGTAAAGTTTTGGTAGGGGTATGGATTGAGGTTTGGATATTATCTTCTGAGAGTGTGAGATACTTTGTTGCATTGTGAATGGTAAACTCTTCCCATTTTTGTATTAAACCTTGCTTGTTATAATAGGGCAGTTTCTCTGGGATAATAAAGATTTGAAAATAAGGTATGTTTGCGCAACGAATGTTGGCTGTTTCTCCCAGCATATTTTCAAAATAGTTGTTGGAGTTTTGTGAGTAGTTTTGCATCACGAATTTCACTCCAATTCCAGCAACTGGTTTTTGCCTGTGTTTGATTGTAATATCAACCACTTTGTCAATATAGCGTCCGTCGAGTTTTTCCTCTTTTCCGTCGCCGATTCCTAAAGAGCAGACCGAATAACCAACGCCAAGACGTTCTTTCAGGTCTTTTGCTATTGCACCATGCAGAATTTTAAGTTTTTCGTTACTCCGCGACCCTGTTTCGAGAAACTTTTTAAAAGAGTTTCCTACTACTGTCAGAAATTCTTGATTGTCCATATTTTTCACTTAGTTTATAGTTCAGGTATTGTTCTAAATCTTTTGAAGCGAAGGTGTAATAACCGCCGCTTTTGTAGTTTTTCAAAAGTTTGATGTAATCGATAAAATCAATTGAGTATATGAGTTCCTGTATTTCTTCAAACTCAATATCGGTCAAGATGTATAATCCGCTATACAAACCTTTCCCTTCTGGTACTTTTTCAAGTTTAATGCTGTTTCTGTCTTTGATAATTGTATTGATAGCATATTTCATTTTTGAAACATCCTTCAAGGCCTGTGTCCTGCCGAATAGATACCAGTATTGGTCACCTTCAATATCTCTGCCTTTTGAGAGTTTTTCGACATTGTCCAATAGATGAAGATATGCTTCTTGATTTTCCTTAAAAAAAACCAATGGTATAGGTTTTCCCATGTTGTCATAAGGATAAATGCATTTGCTCCATTTCCCGGTTGAGGCTTTGAGTATTTCTATTGTTCCTTCGTTGAAATCAAAATCTCCAATAAAAACCTTGTCCGCTAATGTCGCAAAACCATTTTTCACCGAAGTATAAGGATACGAATGTCCCGTTTTAATGGATTTTAATTCGGTAAGTTTCTCGCTATTTGCTAAATAGAAACAATTCCCGATGTATATTTCATCAAGAGAAAGACTGCAAAGAAAACGGTTGGTTAAGTATTCTTCATCAAAACTGTAGTATTCAATTCCGTCGCAAGTTTTGTTGTTTTGGAATCTTGAAATCAGTGTGTATGTTGTGGCTTCAAAAGGTTGGAAGTGCCCTAAATCGATGACTCCTGTTAGATTTTTGTAGTGATTTATGTATTTCCGAAGATGGTTACCTGCTTTACTGCTTAACCATGAACTTGGTGTAATTAGGCACATTAATCCATCTTTTGAGAGCATATTAAATCCAATCTCAAAGAATACAATGAACAAATCTGTCATTCCTTGTTCAGCAAAACGGTATTTTTTGACAGAATCATAACTATCTTCTAAATTGTGGACCCTTACATAGGGAGGATTACCGAAAACGAAATCCATCTTCCCATTGAATCTGTCAATTTTCAAAGTATCAGCATTGGTAATGTCCCATTGAACATTAGTTAGTCCAAATTCCGATGCCGTGTTACTCAAATTCTGAAAACATGCCTTGCATTCATCAGCATCTAATTCAATGCCGTGAATATAGTTTTCCAACTCATGCTTTAGAGTGGATAAGTCATTGCTTTGTGCGAGGAATGATAAACAATACCGTTTTACAATTTCTTTGAGGAAAGCACCATCTCCACAACTATTGTCTATGGTGTGTTTCTTAAGTATTCGATTGTCGTTATATCCTCCAAAGTCAAGGATAAGTTTGACTAAATACTCAGGCGTATAAACCCGTCCATGCTGTTTGACTGCTTTTGCCATACGCTAATTGTTTCATTATTGCGTTTGGCAATCTGTTCCCTACGAACACGGTGCGTGGGCAGTTTTGCCCAAACACTGCGGTCGTAGGAAACCGAATTACACAGACAAAACGCCCACGCTGTGGGTGTTTACAATCTGTTTTCGGTGTAATTTTGAAATTTCCTACGTTTCAGTGTTACTCAAACAAATAGCAAACGCTTGGTTTATAATATGTTAGTTGCTTTTAGATTCTATGTGTCTTTTATTTCGTTTTTAGGGTTTGTCCATGCAAAAATAAGAATTATTCCGTATAAGAAAGAATTGTTGTATAGAAAAATCGGGATTTCCGATTTATTCTCAGTTGTTGCAAATTTTGCAATAACTGCCCGACTATTTCCATTTTGGAAAATGTCAGGAGTTCGAAAATAAGAATCGATTAGGTTTTAAAGAAAATAATTGTTATTTTTGCAGCTGAATGTTTGGATAATAAATAGAATAAATATATGACCGAATTAAAGAAAAAAGGGCACGATATCAACATTAAAGGAATCGTTATCCATCAAGTGATAAAAGAAGCACATACCACAAGATGCAATTTAAATTTGGCAAAACAAGTTATTTCTCCAAAAGATAGAGAGAAATTGTTTGTGGCCAATATCAAGGATTCATATTATAAAAAGTCCAATCCTACATATGGAATCTTTGGCGAAGATGATAAATCATTCCAGAATCTGTTGTCAAAGTACTATATCCATAAAGAAATTGATTTTTATACATTTTCCATTGAAGCGACGGATCTTTATAAGAAGAAAATAAAGGACGTTTCTCCAGCAACAGGTGGACATTTGGTTTTTGTTCATTATGTTAATACAACAGAAAAACAAGACTTTATGTTGGTGTTGACAATTAACAACAAAAACGGTTTTGTCATAGATGATAATCTTCATATCAAAGACATTAAACGTCTTGATTTAGATAAAATAGATGTAGCTTGCTTGATTAATATAACAAAATGGAAGGAAATTGTAAAAGGGAGAGATCGAGAATCGAAGACATACCTTTCATTTGTTAGAGGGAATAAGGATATTAGTATATATTTCATGAGTTTTATTGATTGTAATGATAATAAAACAAGTTCGGAATCTACAAAACGATTGGTGAAAGCTATTAATAAATATTGTGAAGAACAAGGAATAGAAAGAGATATTGCTATTCAAAGGAAAAACAGTATTTACGATTATTGCTTGGACTGTATTAAATCAAAGAAAGCAATACAATTAAGCGCCATATCAGCCTTGTTTGATTTTGAGAATCCAAATAGTTTTATGGAATTTGCAGCACAAGAAGAATATGGAGTAAGCGAAATAATAAGCGGAGATAGCAATCAGCTGAGAAAAATGAAATATACATATTATAGAGGTAAAGATTTAACTATTATTTTTGACAATCAGCAGCTAGACAAGACCGTCTTTTATGACAAGAAAAAGAAGCAATTAACGTTTAAACAATTACCGGAAGAACTCATTAATCAATTGGATAAATGATGCTTGATGATTTTATCAGAATAGTTGAAAACAATTCTGTGAGGATTGAAAACGGAACTCTTTTTTGTGATGATTGGGAAGTTTCCGATAAAGAGATTCTACAATATTTAATAGATAATGATTGTTTTGAACAAAGCATTTATCTTGATGAAATAAAAATAGGGTCTTCTATTAATTTTGAATTATCAACATCGAAACTTCGTAATATTGGTTTCTATGATACTTGTGAAAACTTTATTGCCAAAAATAAGTTTGAACAACCAGATGAACCGTATTACATTTATGAAAAAATTGATTCTGATGGTTTTATCGAACAGTATAAAGCAGTTCAAAGATTTATAAAATCTATTCAAAGCATAGCAAAACACACCTTTCAAGAAGCTGGTGCGTTAGATTTGGTCGTCTCAAATGAAAAACAGTCGGTTGTATTTAATTGTGATTATTCATATGAAGATGTGATTAATCTTGATGACAAGAATTTGAAGCAATTATCTACTATTTCTGATACATTATGTGAGAATAATTTTGAGAAAAAGAATTTAATTATAAATGAGATAATAGATTTTGTATCTAAATATGCGACCCAATTAAGTGTTGTTTTGGGAAACATTGAAGAACTATCTGCAAATTGTGAAAATGCTTATCAGTTTTATATTAGTGGTTATTCATCAAACAAATTCAAATTTGAAATAAATACAAAAGCAATAGAGTATACAAGTAGAATACAGACCGTAATAAATGAAGCTCAAACAAAGTTAATCGCTATCCCAAGTGCATTCGTTTTAGCTGCATTAGCAATGGAATTTGATGAGTTTCGATTGTTGTTAAATGTGAAAAATGTAGTTACAGTATCAAGCCTTTTTGTCTTCGCGGTACTCATACAACTGTTTATTTCTAATCAAAAAAACATTTTGAGAATTATTAAAGCAGATGTTGATGATTACAAGTCTGCTTTTGATAAAACAAAGATAGAATTATTATCACAAAAGTTTAGTTGCGTTGACGATTCATTAAAAAAGCAACAAACACGTCTATGTACTATTACAACGCTTTTGTGGACAATCCCATCTTTGTTGTGTTTATATCTTATCTTATCACAATTCATGTAAAACTATGGAACAAAAAACAATAAAACATATTTCTATTCACCTTGTCGGCAATAAATCCGCTGAAGATGGTGTTGTATTGTCAAAATCAAATCTCGTTGTCAATGATGAGATTAATAGTCTGTTGGTAAATTATTTTCTCGCTCCTTTTTCCTCCGAAGAATACTTCCAACTCTACCACGACAGCGGTATTGAGTACAATGTGGTTTACGGAGCTGTTTCCCAAATCTTTGACGCCCCAGAAACACTATATGACCAATCCTTAAACCTCGCCAAACATCTCTATGACCAAAGCACTCACCCGAAAATCAAAGGCGGGGAGTTCTATACTGTTTATTTCAAAGATTGTATTGTGGATGGTGACACAGTGGATGCTGTTGGCTTGTTTAAGTCGGAGAACAAATACACTTTTTTGAAAGTGCTGCGAGAGGACGGCAATTTCAATCTTGAAAGCGAACAGGGTATTAATATCAATAAACTGGACAAAGGCTGCCTTATCTTCAACAAAGAACGCGAAAACGGCTATGTCGTTGCGGTCGTGGATAATACTAACAAAGGCATTGAAGCCCAATACTGGATTGATGACTTCTTGCACATCCGCCAACGCAAGGACGAATATGCCAACACTCAAAATGTGATGGCAATGGCCAAGAACTTCGTTACCAAGGAATTGCCCAAGGAGTTTGAAGTTTCAAAGGCGGATCAAATCGATTTGTTAAACAAGTCGTTGAAATTCTTCAAGGAAAAAGACACGTTTGATATTGAAGATTTCGCCAATGAAGTTATCGAACAACCAGAAGTGATTGAAAGTTTCCATAGTTTCAGACGTAATTACGAATCGAAAAATGATATTACTATAGACGATACCTTTGCCATCTCTGATCATGCTTTCAAAAAACAACAGCGGAGTTATAAGCGCATTATCAACCTCGATAAGAAAATCCAAATCATTATCAACGGCAACCGCCAGAATGTGGAACAAGGCGTGGATGAAAGAGGCAAGTTTTATAAGGTATATTATAGCATGGAAGAATAAGATATGACCAACGAAACCCAATTTATACTATATCAACTTCCTGATGAGGAAGGAGTAATTCAAGTGGTTGTCAAGGATGAAACAATCTGGGCAACACAGAAGGCTATGGCTCAGCTTTTTGGTATTGACAAATCTGGAATTAGTCGCCACATTGCCAACATCTTAAAAGAAGGTGAATTGAAGCAAGAAATGACCGTTGCAAAAATTGCAACAGTCATTAATAGGGGTAAAAGAGGTGAGGTTGAAGAACTAGCTGATTTTTACAACCTTGATATGATTATTTCCGTTGGTTACCGTGTCAATTCAACTAAAGCGACCAAATTCAGAATTTGGGCTACCGGCGTACTCAAAGAGTATATCAGAAAAGGTTTTGCCCTTGACGATATCCGCTTGAAAAACCTTGGTGGTGGCGGTTATTGGAAGGAACTCTTGGAGCGCATCCGCGACATTCGTTCTTCGGAGAAGGTCTTTTACAGACAAGTGCTTGACATTTACGCCACAAGCATCGACTACAATCCCCAAGCCGATATTTCCATTGAGTTTTTCAAGCGGGTGCAGAACAAGATCCATTATGCCGTGCATGGGCAGACTGCCGCCGAGGTCATTGTCAGTCGCGCAGATGCCGAAAAAGAATTCATGGGATTGATGACTTTTGAGGGCGACAGACCGCATCTGAAAGACGCCGTCATTGCAAAGAACTATCTGGATGAAAAGGAGTTACGGGCAATGGGGCAGATTGTTTCAGGATACTTGGACTTTGCAGAACGACAAGCTGAACGCCAACAAGTCATGACTATGAAAGACTGGGCGGCACATTTGGATAACATTTTGACCATGAGTGGTGAAAAACTGCTTCAAGGCGCAGGAACTGTATCGCATCAACAAGCCATTGAACACGCTACCAACGAATACAAGAAATACCAGCAACGCACGTTGAGCCAGGTAGAGAAAGATTTCCTTGAGAATATCAAGACTTTACCGACAAAATAACCCCTACATCTTATCCATCTCCGAATCATCCTCAATCCTAAGATTGTCGATGATGAACTTCTGGCGCTCCATGGTGTTTTTGCCCATGTAGTATTCCAGTAGTTCCTTGATGCCGAAGTCGTAGCGCAGGATGACGGGCTCAAGGCGCATGTTGGGGCCGATGAAGCCACGGAACTCATCAGGGGAGATTTCGCCCAAGCCTTTGAAGCGGGTGATCTCAGCCTGTTTGCCACATTTCTCCTTGGCGGTGATGCGTTCTTCGTCGCTATAGCAGTAGTAGGTCTCCTTCTTGTTGCGAACGCGGAACAGCGGCGTCTGCAAAATGTAGACATGGCCGTTGCGCACCAGGTCGGGATAGAACTGGAGGAAGAAGGTGAGCATCAACAGGCGGATGTGCATACCGTCGACATCGGCATCAGTGGCGATGACGATGTTGTTGTAACGCAGGTTCTCGATGTCCTCATCGATATTCAAGGCGGCTTGCAGCAGGTTGAACTCCTCGTTCTCGTAGCACACTTTCTTGGTCATGCCCAAGCAGTTGAGCGGCTTACCGCGCAGGCTGAACACGGCTTGGGTCTGCACATCGCGGCTCTTGGTGATGCTTCCCGATGCGGAGTCGCCCTCGGTGATGAAGATGGTGCTTTCGAGGCGTTTCTCGTGGTTGGTATTGAGGTGGATGCGGCAGTCGCGGAGCTTGCGGTTGTTGAGGCTGACTTTCTTGGCACTCTCTCGGGCAGCTTTCTTGATGCCGGCAATCTCCTTGCGCTCCTTCTCGTTGGCTTGAATTTTCGCCTGCAACACGCTGACCGTCTCAGGATTTTTGTGCAGGTAGTTGTCCAGGTGGCGCTTCAGGATGTCGAAGACGTAAGTCTTCAGGAAGGGGCTGTCATTGGTGCCATCGGGGTTGTTAGGGGCGAGATGGGTGGAACCGAGTTTGGTCTTGGTCTGTGCCTCAAACACAGGCTCTTGAATCCTTACGCACAAGGCGCAAATCAGGCCTTGGCGGATGTCAGCAGGCTCGTATTCCTTTTGGTAGAACTCGCGCACCACGCGGGCATAACCCTCGCGGAAAGCGGACTGGTGTGTGCCGCCTTCGGTGGTATGCTGTCCGTTGACAAAGGAATAGAAGTAGTCACTCGACTGCCCGTTCACGTGAGTGAAAGCGGCTTCAAAGTCGCCGTCCTTGATGTGTATGATGGGGTAGAGGCCTTCGCCTTCCATGTTGTTCTGCAAGAGGTCGAGGAGGCCATTCTTGGAATAATAGCGTTTGTCGTTGTAGATCAGGCTCAAGCCACGATTGAGGTAGGCATAGTTCCACACGCGCTTCTCGATGTATTCATCCACATAGTGAAAGTTACCGAAAAGCGCAGAATCCGGGATGAACTCTGTTAAAGTTCCAGTATCTAAGGCCCCTGAGCCCGTCGAAGGGCCGACAGTAGGGTTAGGTCCCTGAGCCTGTCGAAGGGCCGCATCTACTGGAATAATTCCCGAATCATTAATCAACTTTCCCTGTGCAAACTCCACAATCCTTGTCTTACCCTCGCGGATAGACTGCACCTTGAAATAGGATGAAAGCGCGTTGACAGCCTTTGTACCCACGCCATTCAAGCCGACCGACTTCTGGAACACCTTGCTGTCGTATTTGGCACCCGTATTCAGTTGTGAGACGGCCTCCTTAAGCTTTCCAAGTGGGATGCCGCGGCCATAGTCGCGGATGCTTACTTTCTTGGCAGCCTTGTCGACTGTCACCTCGATCTTCTTGCCGAAGCCGGAGGTAAACTCGTCGATGGAGTTGTCGATCACCTCTTTGATGAGCACATATATGCCGTCGTCCTGCGAGGCGCCGTCACCGAGTTTGCCAATATACATACCCGGACGGCGACGGATGTGCTCCATGTCCTCAAGGTGGACAATGCTGTCGTCGTTATAGTTTTCAGTGGTAGGAATAGGGTCGCTATCTTGCGTAAAAATATCGTCTTCGTTGATTTCGCTCATAAAAAATGATTTGGGCGCAAATTTACGAAAAATTTCGTCAGAATAAACTCTTCATTGTGGTTTTCACCCATCCCCAATCTTCTTTATCGGGAATCAGCTGCACCAATCGGCTTCCTGTTTGTTTGTGGAACACAATCCATTGATAGACAAACAATGCCGTGTAAGTCAGCGTGGTGGTGATGGCTGCGCCTAATATACCTAAAGTAGAGATTAAAATAAATGCTGATATCAGTGTGACACTGAGTCCGATAAGCGATGCGAATAGATTGTATTTAGGTTTGCCCATGCCAGAGAAATAGTTCGACAAAACGGTGTGCGCAGAGAAAAACACAATACCAGGTGCCATCAGCAAGATGACAGGACGAACATCGGCAAATTCACCCGAAAACAGCCACTCGAAAAACGTTGAGGGTAGCAGACAGATCACCAACATGGCGGTGAAGGTCAGCAGGACAGAGAGTTTCATGAAACGCAAGGTGAGTTGGGACGCACGCTGCTTGTTTTCGGTGTTGCTCAAAGCAGAGAATTCCACCAGACCGATGCTTTGGCTCACGATATTCACACCTTCTGTGACTTGAGTGCCAGAGGCATAGACTCCGATGGACCTTTCGTCGCAGTGGATGTTCAACAGATACAGGCTCAAGCGTTTGTTCAATGTACTGACCAAGGTTGAAAGTTGCATGAAAGCGCCATAATGCAGCATTTCTTTCAGACTGTCTTTCAAAGGCTCTCTGCTTTCTCGTTTTAGGGTGGGGAAGAGCAGGATCCATCCAATGAGGGTAGCCAAACTATAACCACTGAGTTGAGAGTAGAGCAGGGCTTTTGCCGTCCTCAAATCCAAGGCGAAAATCAACACGGTCATCATCGTGACTTGTGTCAGTATCTGTATGATAAACAGCCAATTATAAGTCGATACTTTCTCTTTCCCTAGAAAATGGTTGAGGTTGAATTCATGTAGGCTATAGACGAAGGTCATCAGCAGCACGAGCCAGGCATATCCTTCGGGCACAATAGTATGGAAAAAAACAGGGAAGAAATGCAATGCAGAGAACAGCAAGGCATAAAAAAGCATTACGACACCAATCCAACCGTATGAGATCTTCATCAGCGTGGCGAGCTTCTTTCGTGGGGCGAAGTAGACCAGACCACTGCCAGCTATCAGCTCGATGCCTATTAATAAGAAGGTGATGTCGGTCTGTGCGATGAAAGCCTTGCCCCATTCCGCTGCACCAAGACACTTGGTGCCCATAATGAGGGTAGCCAACTGTGTCAGCACATTGACCGCTCTTGCCGCACCCGTACCAAGTATTTTTTTAAACATCAGACCTTCCTATTCTTAAAGATGGCAAAATTACAAAAATTCTTCTTACTTTTGCCGCTTCTTTCCCCAGATTGAAAAATGAAACGAATCCTTCTATACTTATTGCCAGTTTTGTTGTTCTTTTCATGTGTGGACCAGCATAAACAACCTATAGAGGAACCAACACCCGAACATGAAATCGTCGACACCGTTCCCGAAGTGTCCGTCGTTGAGCCTTTCCCTGATACTGTATTTGCTTCTGCAGAGAAACTCTTGGTGCAAATCGATACGATAGACAAGACTTTGCCCTCAACATTAGCCAGCATTGAGGATGCCTACAAGAACAAACCTGGCATCTTCACTTTCAGAGGCTCATCTTCCCGAATCCCGAATTTCTCTGGTCATTTGACCGATGACTCCATCCAATTCAAGGTGGACTGGGTGTTTACGACGAGGACTGACGGCTTCAAGACTTCGGTTGGCGTGTTTGAAGGTGGCTCGGGCTGGACTGGCCAAGCGTTATATGTGAATTGGCCCGACAGTATCGTTGAACAATTCAAGGCGAATCCTGCATGCCGCAACCTTCACAATCAGGAGATCATACTCGCTTCCCTTTGTGGAGATGTGTATTTCATTGATTTTGAGACTGGTGAAAAAAGCAGGGAATGCCACAATGTGGGCAATGTGCTGAAAGGCACGCCTGCCCTCAATACCGATTTGAACGGACATGTCTACATCGGCCATGGCGCAAAAAAAGAAGCGACGTTTGGCACCCAGGTATTTGACTTGTTCTCGCATAAGATGATCAACACCTTTGGAATCGACCCAAAGGCTTGGCGCGGTTGGGGCGGTTACGACTCGTCTCCGGTGGAAGCGGGCGGATTCTTGTTCCGTCCTGCCGAAAACGGCACCATATACAAATATTATGTCGGCGATGGCGGCTACACGCTCCAATCCACCATGCGCTATTCCACCACATCAGCCAAGAAATCACCTGGCATGGAATCGTCGATGGCCGTATGCCGAAACTATGGCTATATTGGCGACAATGCAGGCAACATATTGTGTATCAACCTAAACACCCTGTGTCCAGTATGGCATTATTGGAACCACGACGACACCGATGCCTCACCGATTGTGGAAGAGGAAGACGGCATACCTTACGTCTACACGGGATGCGAAGTGGACCATCAGGGCAATGCAGGTTTTTGTTATTTTGTGAAACTCAACGGCTTGACGGGTGAATTGGTGTGGGAAGACACCATCCCTTGCCGTAAGCTTCATTTCGGCGACAACACCAGCGACGGTGGCATGTATGTCACGCCATTGATTGGTGGAGGCGACTGCGAAGGCATGATTTTCAGCGCGTTCTGCCTGCATACAGCGCAATCGCCAGACATTTTCGTGGCATTTGACAAAAATGACGGCAGTGAGCTTTACCGAATCAATCTGAAATGCTATTGCTGGTCGTCGCCAGTGGCTTTCTATAACGACCGGAACGAGATGTTTGTCTTTTTCGGAGATGTGATGGGCAATGTCTATCTCATCAAAGGGAAAACAGGCGAAATCGTGGCTACGGCCAAGATTGGAACTAATTTCGAGGCATCGCCCATTGTTGTCGACAACAAAATAATTATTGGATCAAGAGGAAATAAAATCTACAAGTTATCGTTACAATAGTCTATGAAAAGAATAATTATCATACTGAGTATGTTGGTTCTCGTATTGCCAACGGTCTCATTTGCACAGTTAATCGCTTGTCGCGACTCCATACCGAACGGCTACGACTTTTGGCTCTATCTGCCTGATGATTACAATGATACAGTTCCCGAAAAACCGCTCGTCATGTTCTTGCATGGCAGGAGCTTGTGTGGAAAGAACCTGGCTAATGTGCGGCGTTACGGCTGCATCGACGCCATCGAAAGAGGACGTAACATCGATGCAGTGATTGTTGCACCCCAGACGCAAAACACTTGGAATCCAGACAAAGTGCACGAAGTCTACGACTGGGTGAAGACACATTGCGCCATCGACACCAACCGGGTCTATGTGTTGGGAATGAGTTTAGGCGGATATGGCACCATCAATTACACGGCATCCTATCCCGAAACGGTGGCTGCTGCTATGGCTTTATGCGGTGGTGCTTCCATCAAAGGACTGTGTGGACTGAATCAGGTGCCGCTGTGGATCATCCATGGCACTGCCGACAAAGACGTTCCCTTGTATTGTTCGCAAAAGGTGGTGGACGAAATGGTGCAATGCGGCGACACTAGTCTCTTGCTGTTCGACAAGTTGAGAGGCGAGGCCCACTCCAAGCTGGCACGCATCTTCTATCTCGAGCAGACCTACGACTGGCTGTTCGCCCATTCCTTGGCCGATTCGGTCCGACAGGTCAACAAGGACTACACCATCTCGACGGCCATCATGAACACCGCCTACAACGACTTGGTGAAAAGAACAGACTTGAAAATCGTCGACTCCAGACCGTCAAAGCCGACCTATGTGGCCAAGACCGAAGCTCAGTATTACGTCATCAAGAAAGGCGACACTTTGAGCAAGATTGCCGCACGAAACCATACAACCATCAACACCCTATGCCGTCTCAATGGCATAAAGAAGACGGCCAAATTGAAGATCGGACGACGCATCAGGGTGAAATGATGCCAGAGAAAAAGAAAAACGACCCACCAAAACGATGGGTCGTTTTTTGTGTAGGTTATTGGCTTCTTAATCCACCTTGATGTCTTTGTTGACATTCTTCGAACCCCAGAGGGCGTAGAAGAGCAAGAAGGCGAGGCCAACGACAATCACCCAGTAGCTCTGGAGATAGCCGACACCGCCCAGGCCGTCAACGATGGCGTTTTGGAGCAGGGGCAGGATGCCGCCACCGCAAACCAAAGCCATAAAGATGCCGGAAGCCTTTTCGGTGTACTTGCCTAGACCTTCAACAGCGAGGTTGAAGATGCCGCCCCACATCACCGAGGTGCAGAGACCGATGCAGACCAAGAAGGCAGCGTTGAGCGGGATGTTCTCCATGCCGAAGCCATGAGCGCCATTGAAGGCGGGGAACTTGACCATCGTGGAGGGACCGAACATGGCCAACAGGGTGAGAATGATGCCGATAGCAGATACCGTAGTCAGCATCGCTTTGGCCGACACTTTACTGCCGATGATGCCACCGATCAGACGACCGATCAGCATCAAGAACCAATAGGTGGCAGCCACCGAGCCGGCTACGGCTTCGGCGTTGACGCCGCTGCCCAACACATTAAGCTCGGGATTCTGGAGCCATTTGTTCAAGACATTCGGGATGCCCACTTCGACACCGACATAGATGAAGATGGCGATGGCACCGAGCACGAAGTGGCGGAATGCCATGGGACCTTTGCCCTTTTCCACTTGTTTGACAGCGTCTTGCTTCTGTTCGTTCTCCGGAATCTTGGTCAGCAGGATGACGATGAATGCAAAAGCGAAAATGCCCAAAGCCGTGTACATCAGCGGGAAGACGTCGCTAATCTTGGCATCAACGATGCTGGGGATGAGCAAGCCCGTGATAATGATGACAGCGGTACCACACAACGAGTTGAATGAGCCACCGATCTGGATGAGTTGGTTGCCTTTGTTGCCACCACCGCCCAAACGGTTCAGCATCGGGTTGACCACGGTGTTGAGCAGGCACATGCTGAAGCCCGCCACGAAAGCGCCGAGGAGATAGACAGCAAAGCTGCCAAAGACACCCGACAAGGTCTGGATGCCGACGCCGATAAAGCCCACGATGACAGCGATGAGGGCGGTCTTCTTGTAGCCTTTCTTCTGGAGCAAGTTGCCAGAAGGAATGCCCATCACTGCGTAGGCGATGAAGTTGGCGAATACGCCCAAGGTGCCTTGCCAATTCGGGATCTTAAACTGGTTCTTCAGGATGTCGCCCATGGGCGAGGCCAGGTTGGTGACGAACGAAATCATACCGAACAAGAGAATCATCACAATGATCGGGATGAAGTAGTTCTGTTTCTTTACGGTTGTTTCCATTGATATTTGAGATTTAAAGATTTAATATTCAAAGATTTAAATAATTGAAAACTTGAAGATGATCGTTTCATTATATTCTTCACCAGAGCGCAGGAAGGTGCTGGGGAAGTTGGGTTTGTTGGGCGAGTCGGGGAGGGCTTGGCACTCCAAGGCGACGCCTGAATAGTCCTCGTAGATGTGGCCGTTCTTGCCTTTTGGACAGCCCGAAAGCCAATTGCCGGTATAGACCTGCACACCGGGTTGTGTGGTGTAGATCTTCACCATGCGGCCTGTGCCTTCGTGCGAGAGTTCGGCAGCTAGGCAGAGTTTGTCCTTCTCGATGCCGTCGATGACCCAGCAACTGTCGTAACCCTTGCCATTAATAAGGTCTGGATAGGGTTCTTTGATGTCGCGACCGATGAGTTTGGCTTGTGTGAAGTCCAAAGGCGTGTCGGCCACTTGTCGCATCTCACCCGTAGTAATCAACTCGTTGGTGGCGGGCAAGAAACGCGAAGCGTTCAGCCGTAGATTATGGTCGAGGATGTCACCGTTGCCTTCGCCTTTCAAATTAAAATAGGTGTGATTGGTCAGATTGACGATGGTAGTGTCCGAAGAATAGGCACAGAAGCGGATGTTCAACTCGTTCTCGTCGTTGAGGGTGTAATATACCTTTGACACCAGCTCGGCGGGATAGCCCGCCTCGCCGTCGGCGCTTAAGTAGGTGAACACCACACTGTCGCCGTTGATGCGGCTGGCCCATTTCTGGTTGGCGAAGCCGATGCTGCCGCCATGGAGATGGTGCTTGCCGTCGCTGGTATTGATCTCAAGCTGGTATTCCTTGTCGTCAATCTTGAATCGGCCATTGGCGATGCGGTTGGCGAAACGGCCAGGCGTCTTGCCCGCACAAGGGCCATCGTTGAAATAATCCCACGGGTGTGGATAGCCGAGGACGATGTCTTCCATGTGGCCGTAGCGGTCGGGCGTGACGATGCTCACTATGCCCGCTCCGATATCGCTCAATTGCACCTTCACGCCGTTGGCATTGGTCAGGGTGTAGAGCTTGATGTCTTTGCCGTCAGGGGTCTTGCCCCAGGTTTTTACTTCGATGTTCATATTGTTTCAAATTCGGAATGTGGAATGCGGAATGCTGAATGTCGCAATGCGGCGCTGGGCTTCGCCCTAATTCAGCATTCAGCATTCATAATACCTAATTCCATAAACTATTGGGATAAACGCCCTTCTCAATCAGCTCGCGGATCTTGCGCATCACGTCCGGTTTGTCTTCCTTGTAGGTGACGCCAAACCACGAGGCGTTGCTCGAAAGCACCTTCAGTTTGGCCGAACCGTCGTGGATGCTCTGGTTGACCATCAGCGGGATGAAGAATTCGGCTTTGATGTTGGTCTGGGCAGGACCCTTCAGGAACTCGACAAAGCCTTTCTCTGAATAGGCGAAGAAATCAGGGGTGAAGCCAAAGAAATTCATGGAAACTAAGGAATCCATATCTAAGGGATGTGAGCCCGTTTCGTCGGTGTAGGCCGCGCCACCGTCTTCGGTGTGACCGATGGCGGTGCGCTCTACGATGGTCTGCAGGTTGCCTTCCGCGTCGGCGGTGCAGATGCCGCGACTCACCGTGCCGAAGTCCGACATGGTGTTGCGCAGCTTGTAGGCGACCATGCTGTAAGCGCCTTTCTTGCCTTCGCATTCCATAAGATACTTGGCCAAAACCTCGTAGGCTTCCTTGCCGTAGAAGTCGTCGGCATTGATGGCGGCGAAAGGCTCGTGGATCACGTCCTTGGCCATTAAGACAGCGTGGCAGGTGCCCCAGGGTTTCACGCGACCTTCGGGGACGCTGAAGCCTTCCGGCAGCTTGTCGAGGGATTGGTAGACATATTCAACGGGGATGCCGAATTTCTCCGTGTTGTTGACTTTCTTGAAGGCTTCGGCGAAGTCCTCGCGGATGACGAAGACCACCTTGCCGAAGCCGGCGCGCTTGGCGTCATAAATGGAATAATCGAGAATGGCTTCGTTGTTAGGGCCGACGCCATCCATCTGCTTCAGGGCACCGTAACGCGAGCCCATGCCTGCGGCTAAAACTAAAAGGGTTGGTTTCATAGTGTTTATTGTTTGATAACTTTTCTTATAATGCTATTTCCTGAATGGTCGAATATCTTCACCACGTAGAGGCCTTGCGGTAATCTTCCGAGGTCTATGGTGGTTTGCTTGCTTTGCTTCATTAGGCGGCCTGTGAGGTCGTAGATTTCAGCATGGCCAAAATCATCCGTGGTAATACTCAAAAGGCCTGTGGTTGGATTGGGGTAAATGATAGTTCCAAAGTCGTTAGAAAGGTCTTCCAAACCATCGTAAAGCTCGCCAAATATCGGTAATCCCGAGTTGGTCATCTGAGTGTCTTCTACCCAATGGAAATAGGTGTCAGGTACGGTTTGGTCGGTCACCCAATGGTCTAGGGCAGTCAGCAGGTCATCTGTTTGCAATCCTCCTACCATAACGGGTTCCGACATGGTCCATGATGTGCCACTACCATCAAACATGGCGCAATTTTCAATCGTGCCTTGGTTGTCGAGACTAATCTCTTGAGGGTAGATGGAGTAACAGTTCGTAATGATATTGTTTTCTTTATTGACACCTACAATTCCAGACACGATTTCAGGAACATTGGATTCCAACAATGTCGAATAGCAATTGCGTATGCGACATCTTCCATTCCAAGCATCATAATTAGATTCTCCTATGATACCGCCTAACGATGTGGAGTTTCCCGAGACCCTCATAAGGTCGCCGACGAAATAACTGTTTTCGATGACAACACCTGTCCCGCTACCCACTAAACCGCCGCAACAGGTACCATTCGAGGTCACAATCCCATCAGAAAAAGAGCAATTCCTAATAGTACTACATACCGCTTCACCGACAAGACCGCCGCAATAGTTTTCGGAAGTACAAATAGAGTTTCGCACATGACAGTTGTCAATCTCTGAATGTTCCCAAATATGGCTGGCAATGCATCCAACACGACTGAAATA
Source organism: uncultured Bacteroidales bacterium (assembly GCA_900318265.1). Lineage (GTDB taxonomy): Bacteria > Bacteroidota > Bacteroidia > Bacteroidales > F082 > Limimorpha. The sequence continues at coordinate 47,945 of ONKA01000011.1, forward strand.
TCCCGTGCTTGAATTGATGAATTCACAGTCAGAGAAATACAGATTTCGCACGATGCCATCAGTACGGGAAATAAAGGCATTGGTGCCACGTAGTCCGCTGATAGTGAAACCGTTGCCTTCTATAGTGGCTTTAAAGCCGTTCCAAATGGGGTCATGGAGCGAAGACCACAGACCATCGGAGAGGTCGATGTCGTTGACAATGCTTATGGTCTTATTATTTAGTGAGGATCCAGGGTTGCAATTATAGCCGTTTACCACCGAGAGGAGCCAAGCCATACCTTCAGTAGTGCTAATGGTGATATTACCTAGGGAATCGGTATCATAGCCATCAGGTTGTGAAATGACTTTCCAGAACCAACGTTCGTCATCGGGCCATGACAGATGGGCGGAAACGGGCTCGGACTCTTGGTCGCCATAGACCGCTGTCACAGCGAAATCCATATTCCAATCCTCAAAGCAACTGTAATCATATGCCAAGTGTATATCGCCATGTATGACATCGAAAAGCTGTCCGTTAAGGTATATGTTGAATGCTGTAATAAGGTCGTTTTCCATGGGTTTCGATTCCCATCCTAATACCTTCTGTTCTCCATTAGGGCCTTCAATATAGGCTCTGATAATAAAGTTATAAGGATATCCCAAAGATGTAAATCCATCATTCATCCAAATCAGATCGCCTTTTCCAACTACCGCAGGCCCATCATCAATAGCCCAAGGATAGCGTCCGTAGGGATCGTCCGTGTTGAAGCCTATCCATAATTGCTTGCCTTCTTCAATATAAATATCTTCTGACAATCCGTAGTCGTTCATCACAAAGAGTACCGTGTCGCTGCCGACAGGGGCATCGTAGCAAAGCTCCGGCTCATATTCGCCTTTCCAAACCCTGATGGAATAATTCGTCCTATCTTGTGTGGGCATGAATCCGACCGCCTTGATGCGCCAGCCTACATAATCCTGCAAATCTTCAGTGTCAAAACGATGGGCACAGGGCCAGTTGATATGGGTAGCTGCCCCGATGAGACTATAGTATTCGCAGTCCGACCATGTGATAGGATGCAGATTTGGCGTGTAGTTTTCTGGGTAATCCCATGTGAAACGGACCCGATTGCTGCTTTTGATTTCATATTGAAAGTTGGTCACGGGTCGAGGTGGTGTGTGGCTGGCGAAGTTGCTCTCACACGAGCCTGTAGGAAACACATTGTAGTCGCTTACCTTATAATAATAAGTGCCTTGAGAAACTGTATCGTAGTATTCGAATGAATCTTGTGTCTCGTCCTTGGGTAAAACGCCGACGATGTGGTAATTGTTTTGCGAAGCCTCCTTGCGGTAAATCTCATAAAACGTCCTGATGTCTTCGCGTTGAGGGATGTCGTCTTCCTTGTCCCATGTGAGATGGCAGACTATCAATTCGTCGTTTAGAGGCTCTGTCTCCACTTCGAAGTTTTCTGGTGGATAACAGGGACGCACGTCGATGGTCTTCGGGCATGACTCGTTGGGACAATCATACCACCAAGCATCATACACATTCACGATGGTATAGTCGTGAATGCCTAACGGAACGTTGTAATCGATGAAGCCTTCTTCTTCCGGGTCTAAACCATGGGCAATCAGTTCACCATCGCGATAGAGATCTGTATAGCTGATGGCTGATGCACCGCCATTGCCCGGGCCAATGATACCGATAGCCAAACCTTGTTGTGTGCCGGTTCCAGGGTCAAGGAGCGGCTGCCAGCCATTTTCGGGGTCATAAATACGGGCTTCGCCAGTCGTGGTCTGCCCCATAACGGTGCGAGGGATGATATTCACGCCACCTTTAAGGCTGCCAGTGAAAGTGGCTATGAACCAATAGGTTCCAGCAGGTATTTCTCCAGGGTACAAATCGGCCTCGATGCAAGCTATAGGTCTGTTCACCTCGGTAAAATCATCTTCGCTAGTGCGGTAGATGTGCTTTAGGTAGGTGGAGCCTTTTACATTGGTTTCCAAATCGCCTGCAATCAATTGTCCACCATTTAGGGGGTCGCCATCATATATGGTCATGTACACTCCCGTAAGCGTTGAAATAGGTGTGGCATCTTGATAGAGGTAAAAACGAAACCCATAAACCCCGCCCGCCGACCATCCGTTGGGCGTGTCAAATTTGTCCATGACCATGATGCCATCGTCGCGGTTTACGTTGAAGCCGTAGGCCGTCAAACTGTCATGTAAGGCGCTCACGTGCCAGCCGTTGTTGTAGCCTGCGCCAGAATGGGTGACAAGTCCTCCCACATATCCGTAAGGTTCTATGCGATAATTGGTCCATGTCAGTTCCACTGTGTTTTCGTCCACAAAGGAGCCTTTGAAGAATTGTGGACTAAAGAAATGAGAGCAGGGATAATAATGGAGATAGTGTGAAATGGCTTCGGAAATCGTATCGGTATAAACAGCTGCTACAGAAAAAGTGTATTCCTCGTTTGACTGCAAAGTGTCGGTATCAATCTGGTATTCAGTCGTGTCGATATCACCCAACTCAACATCGTCAAGCCATAATCGGTAGCCAAGCAGCCCCTCGGGATTGGTGGGAGGCAGCCAAGAGGCGAACCCTGTTTCGCAAACGCTAAGCTCACGCGGCGGCTCCTGGGCCAGAAGACTCAGAGAGACGAAAAGCGCGAATACTATGGCGATAGGCCTTTTCATGATAATTACAGTCTGCGGGCTCCGTCGCTGATTACAACATCATAAACCTTCGGTTCATGTCCGAATTTGGCGGCGAATTTCTGTTTGGCCGTGGCGATGAAGGCGTCATACAGTTCTTCCTTGACGAGGTTGATGGTGCAGCCGCCGAAGCCGCCACCCATCACACGCGAACCGGTCACGCCGCATTCCTTGGCGATGTCGTTGAGGTAGTCCAGCTCTTCGCAGCTCACCTCGTAGAGTTTGCTCATGCCGTAGTGTGTGCCGTACATGCGGTCGCCAACGGTCTCGTAATCACCTTTTTCCAAGGCATCGCATACATCGAGGACGCGCTGCTTCTCACCGATGACATATTCCGCACGCATGTAATCCTCGGCAGGTATCTCCACGTCGATCTCGTTGAGCATGGCCATGGTCGCATCGCTCAAGTATTTCACCTCTGGATGCATTTTGGCGATGTGGGCGCAAGCATTTTCGCACGACTCACGGCGACTGTTGTAGGCCGACGAAGCCAATTCGTGCTTCACCACAGTGTCGAGCAGTACGACCTTGTAACCTTGTGGATTGAAGGGGAAGTACTCGAACTCCATCGTGGCGCAGTTGAGGCGCATCAGGTGGCCGGCCTTGCCGAAGAGGGAAGCGAACTGGTCCATGATGCCGCACTTCACGCCCACATAGTTATGCTCCGTTGCCTGACCGATACGTGCTAACTCGAACTTGTCGATACCAAGGTTGAGTAACTCGTTGAGTGCGAATGCAAAAGTGCTTTCCAAGGCTGCCGAAGACGACATGCCAGCCCCGATGGGCACATTGCCGTAGAATACGGTGTCGAAACCTTGCAATTGATAGCCTCGTTTGATGATTTCGCGGCATACGCCAAAGATGTAGTTGGCCCAGTGTAAATGAGGATTGTCTTCCTCGTTCATGCTAAATTCGCAATAGTCCTCCTTGTCGATGGAGTATGCGCGGACTTTGTCGGTGCCGTTGAGCCTTATCACGGCGTAGATGCCTTTGTCGATAGCGCCGGGAAACACGAAACCTCCATTATAATCGGTGTGTTCTCCAATGAGGTTGATACGGCCTGGTGAAGTGTAGGCAACACCCTCGTTTCCAAAGCGTTGCTTGAAGATAGATTTCAATTCTTCAATGGTCATAGATATAAAATGTTTGTTCAATTTGGGCGCAAATTACTAAAAAATTCGGTTGTTAGGGCTGTTTTTTTCTATTTTTGTGGAAAATTTGATGATTATGCGTAAAGCAGCAACTTATATTGTCTTGGCAAGTCTGGCCTTGGCCTCCTGTGCCCACCGTCCAGAGCCAAGCGGCCCCATTCCAACCCAGCAACAACTGGAATGGCAACAGCTTGAAACATACGCTTTTATCCATTTCGGCCTGAACACCTTCAACGATATGGAATGGGGCTTTGGCAACACGCCGTCCTACACCTTCAATCCTACGAATTTGGACTGCGAGCAGTGGGCCAAGACCTTGAAAGCCTGCGGGATGAAGGGGGTGATCCTTACTGCGAAACACCACGACGGTTTCTGCCTTTGGCCGACCGAGACCACGGACTATTGCATCAGGAACACCCATTATAAAAATGGGGAAGGGGACTTGGTCAAGGAACTGGCGGAGGCCTGCAAGAAGCACGGTTTGAAGTTCGGCCTTTACCTCTCGCCCTGGGACCGCAACCAGGCGGATTACGGCTATCAGGCTTATGTGGACATCTATCACAAACAGATTGAGGAACTTGTGAGCAACTATGGACCCTTGTTCGAGTTCTGGTTCGATGGTGCTAATGGCGGTACAGGTTGGTATGGAGGCGCCGACGAGATGCGCTCCATCGTTGCCGAGCAATACTACGACTATGAGAAGGCGAGGAGCATCGTATGGGAATACAGCCCCGAAGCGAGCATTTTTGGCGGTACTGTCCCGACCTTGCGTTGGATTGGCAACGAGGAAGGCAAGGCCAATGCCACGCAGTGGTGCATGTATAAAACTGATTTTGAGTCGCTTAATAACACCAAAGCCCTGCAACAAGGCTATCGTGATGGTGAGGCATGGCTACCTGCCGAGGTGGATGTCTCCATTCGTCCAGGATGGTTTTATCATGAGAGTGAGGATGACCAAGTGAAGACTATGGAACAACTGATGGATTTGTATTACCAAAGTGTGGGACATAATACCAATCTCTTGCTCAATTTCCCCGTGAATCAAGATGGTAGGATACCGAGCATTGACTCGGCCAATGCCGTGCAATGGTATCAGAAGTTGCAAGATGAGTTTTCCGACAACCTGCTGAAAGACTGTAAGGTGACTGCCAGCAACACAAGAGGATGCAGATTCAAGGCCATGAATGTGTTGAACAACGAGTACACCCATTACTGGGCAACGGAAGACAACATCCATCAAGCTGAACTCATCTTTGAATTTCCTCAAACTACGGCTTTCAACCGCTTGTTTTTGCAAGAGTATATTCCTTTAGGACAGAATGTTGACGCATTCTATTTGGACTATTACTTTAATGGTAAATGGTTGCCTATTGAAACCAATGAACCTACCACTACAATTGGATACAAGCGACTGCTTCGTTTCCAGATCGTTAAGGCCGATAAGTTAAGAATTAGGTTTAAGGTATTTAAGGGCACTTTGTGCATTAATAAGGTTGGTGCGTATTATGTTGAATGAATATGAAAAATCGCTTGCGATTTTTGTCTCTAATTCAATAATATGACTTCAGTAATTCTCCAATTCTCCAATTCTTGATAAAAAAGAAAATGATAGAATATCATCCACTGAAACCGTTTCTCCCAGAAAACGCGAGAGTCTTGTTCCTCGGCAGTTTCCCGCCGCCAAAGAAGCGCTGGTGCATGGACTTTTTCTACCCCAACTTCATCAATGACCACTGGCGCATCGAAGGGCAGATCTGGTTCGGCGACAAGAACCATTTCGTCGACGTCGATCGCAAATGCTTCAAAATGAATGAAATCATGGCATTTCTGAATGAAAAAGGCATCGCTTTTTTCGACACGGCTACGGCAGTCAATAGGTTGAAAGACAATGCCTCGGACGCCTTTTTGGAAATCGTGGAGCATACTGATATTGATGCGTTATTGAATCAGATGCCGCAATGCCACGCCATCGCCACGACGGGCGAAAAAGCCACCATCGAAGTGTGCACTTATTTCATTATCGATACGATCCCTTCGCCCAATACAAAAGTGGCTCTTGAAGATGGTTTATCTTTGTATCGATTACCCTCATCTTCAAGAGCCTATCCATTATCATTTGACAAAAAGGTTGAAGCCTATCGCAGGATGTTTGAGGCGGTGTTTACCTAGTCATCAAGGCGTCAATTGCTGGCAGGATCTCACCGGATTTGCCTTCGAGGTAGATGTCTGTGATGTAGTTCGTATAGGTCGAAGGCTCCATGTTGATTTCGATAATCTTGGCGCCGTTGCGCTTGGCGATGCCAGGAATCATATTGGCTGGACTGACTTGCCCCGAAGTGCCGATAATGACAAAAGCGTCGCAGTTCTCGGCAGCACGCACCGAGCCGTAATAGGCGTCTTCGGGGATGCCTTCGCCGAAGAAGATGAAGTCGGGCTTCATCAGGCCGCCGCACTGGGCGCAACGGGGCGGTTCCTCAGTGAGTGTCAGGCTCTTAGCATCGACCTTGTGGCCGCATTTGGTGCAGACGAAGCGCGACATGTTGCCATGGAACTCATACACCACGCTGTTGCCTGCCACGGTGTGCAGGTCGTCGATATTCTGTGTGATGACGCTGCTCAAACGGCCTTCCTTCTCCCATTTGGCCAGGACGAGATGCCCGGGATTGGGTTTGATGTCCTTGTTGCTGAAGAAGTTATAGAACACCTCGCGGATGATCTTCCACGACTCCTTGGTGTGGCGATAGTAGAAGTCGATGTCGAGTGAGTTAGGGTCGTACTGGTTCCAGATGCCGCCCTCGCCACGGAAAGGCGGGATGCCGCTCTCAGCCGAAGTGCCGGCGCCGGTGAAGCCCACGATGTTCTTCGCCTTGGAGAGGATTTCGGCGGCTTGCTTGATTTTTTCTTCGTTATTCATAGCGTGTTGTTTTTAATCACAAAACTTGCAAAACCCGACAAAACCTTATTGCTTGGCATAGGAAAGCGGCCAACCGGCACGCTTTCCGGCGGCGACGCAGTTGCGCAGCCGCCCACGCTAAATGATGGTTTTGTATGTTTTGTCGGTTTTGTGACATAGATTATATTTCGATGCAAAGTTATACAAAAAATCTTGCTGGATAAGCTGAAAATTTGTATATTTGCAAAGTAAATGAAAGCATCACGGAATATGCAAACACAAAACCAAAGAGTCTATAAAGGCATTGAGCGACCATTATATACGCCAGATGCCATTTCTTCATTGAAGCCTGATGAAGTGTTCGTTTTTGGCAGTAACCTTCAAGGGCACCACGGCGGTGGTGCGGCACGCATTGCACAGATGAGATTTGGCGCCATCTATGGACAGGGCGTCGGCTTGCAAGGACAAAGCTATGCCATCCCAACCATGCAAGGTGGTCCCGATACCATCCAGCCCTATGTCGACCGGTTCATTGCCTTTGCCATGGATCATACGGAGCTGTTTTTCTATGTCACACGCATAGGATGTGGCATCGCTGGCTTCAAAGACCAAGATATCGCTCCTTTGTTTGCCGATGCATTGGACATAGAGAATGTTTGTTTGCCTGAATCTTTCACAAAAATCATCGAGCAACTATCGCCAAGGAGACCTAACGAACCTTTCCCTGGAATCACACGCACCACTAGCATCAGATTGTACCAACAAGGACAAGCCCGCACCTTGGCAGATATAGCCATGGCACTTAATGATCAGAATCATTATTCTGATTTGGAAAGCTTTATGCGGGATTTTGACGATGTGATCAAATCGTATAGGGAAAGGGGTACCGTTAGTTTTGAGATTTGCAAGATGGTTAAAGAGCTAATACGGGACAATGAGTCGACATTGTTTTCAAATTACGGCTATCTGGATTTTGATAAGTTTATCGAAATGGTGGACAATCTGTCTGCGTCAGATGAAAACAATCCTTTGGAAATCATATACAGCCGAAGGGAGAAGACCAAAATGTTGAGACTTGCGGCTTTGCTCAACGACATTATGCATTACACCACCGCATCTGATTTAATGAATGATTTGAGTTCAATTGCATACGGTAGGTTTAATTGTGGTGACAATCGCTTTATGAACGACCCATTCCGTTATCCGCTTTCCTATTTCAAGCAAGGGCTGGAACTGTTATGGGATGAGATTCAAGATAACGGTTATATGAGTAATGCGCTTTTGGAGAAAAAGATGTTCACCGAACACGAAGAAAGCGTAGATGAGTACGGACTGAAACATGTTATCAGAAACGAGTACAAGCAAGACGGCCCCGACCATCCGGAAGTGTATTATCCGAAAAGGATAGGTACGGCTCCCGTGTATCTGCTTGACGATAACTATCTGGATCATTGTTCGGGAAGGCCATTGCTTGTCAAGTCATGTGGCGACGGCAAAGGCCCTTATGCACATCATACTTTGTATGAGATGGAGCTTGTCGAAGGCATTCTCAGGGGTGAATGCAGAAAAGGCAATTACGAAGAGATAGGAGGTTATTATATTCCTGTTGGTGATGATTCAAAGCCTATCTTCAAACAAGGACATGGAAAAATGGAGTTTGATATCCTTCCTGACAAAAGTCGTTTTTTGCAAAGAATACGCAAGAACGCAGGGCATTGCTAATGGAAGCATTTGGCAAAGAAATACAGATTAAACGTTTCGGTTGTAACTGCTTGGATGAACCAGGGCAACCCATCGACCCGTCGGTCAACCTATTCGTCAAAGTCACCAAAAGCTGCAATGCCCGTTGCCTGTTTTGTAGCAATGCTGAAACCTCGATGCCCAGCGTGCCTTTCAATGTGCCCAAATTGCTTGAAATCATAAGGGAATTGAAAGCCGCAGGAATCAGAGTGAATCGAGTGAACATCACGGGCGGAGAGCCTTCGGTGGTTTCGGCATTGGTGGAGGAAATCCTTCAAAAGATGGAGGATCCTGTCTTTACTGATTTACACTTGCATCTGAACACAAATGGGCTGCTGCCACAATCCCAGAGACTTATGCGTCATCCGCGTTGGGATAGCATTTCCATGTCGCTTCATCATTATGACTTGTCCAAACTCTCTGAATTATATGGATGTGAAATCCCAAACAGGGCGTTCGACTTTGAAGGAATCGACAGGCAACGTCTTAATGCCAGCTGCAACTTGATCAAAGGATACATCGACTCTCCCAAGGAAGCCTCCAAAATGCTTGATTTCGCTTTGGAGCTTGGCCTTCCCAGGATCGGATTTGTCGCCTTGATGAAAGTGAACGCCTTTTGTCAAGACCATTTTGTGGATTTGGAGGACATCCATCTTGACACCCTTCCACATGTCTATTTCACCAAGTCTATGGATAGGGGTAGTGACTGTAAATGCTCTAACTATCTTTACAACAAAAACTTGAAGATATTGGAGATTTATATGCGAAACTATGCCAATCCCCAGTATTGTGAATCGTCCTTGGTCTATGATGGTGAGTTTTTGCGTCAGGGCTTTCATCAAAACAACATCATCTATTGAAGTATGACGATAGCTGAACTATACGAGTCAAGGAAGGACGATCCGCGGTTGAACACTTCATATCCGTTGCATCCTGAGGATTGGGCAAAATATCGTGTGGAGGGGCCGCTTCCTTTCAACGATGAAAAACGGCTCTCGTTTTATATCCATATTCCTTTTTGCAGGCAGCTATGCTCGTTTTGCGAATACACCCGAATGCTTTGCCCTCATGAAGGCTTGCAGGAACGTTATCTTCGTACAGTGGCCAAGGACATCAGGCATTTCAAAGAGCAAAACCATGGCTTCACGCTTATGGGTTGTGATATAGGAGGTGGTACGCCCACCGCTTTGTCGGAAAAGAACTTCTTGTTGCTGATGGAGGTATATAGGAACGCCTTGTCGGGATTGGAGCTTTCTTCTGGATACGAGCCAAGTATTGAAGCCACTTTCGACACCCTTACGGAAGCGAAATTAAAGGGTGTTGTAAATGCCGGCATACACAGGTTGTCTTTGGGAGTACAGTCTTCCTGCGATGCCATCATGAAGAGACATCGTCGGTTGGGCAGTGATGAGAGACAGATGTCGGATGGGCTTGCCATGGCTGAAAAAATCGGCATCAAAAAGGTAAACCTTGATTTCATGTATGGCTTTCAAGGACAAAAAGAGGCTTCGATCGACCGGGACCTCGAACTTATCGGCCACCTGCATCCGCAACAAGTCACGTTATATGAATTGCGGACAAACATGCTTGCATCAAATGCTTCTCTTTCGAAAGAAGCGTTGTATGACCAATATTCACAGTATTACGATGGTATTATAGGTCTGGGCTATAAAGGAAGGTTTGGCCAAAACACATTCTCCCTGGATGCCGATGATTATGGCGTTTCATCATATCTCAAAGAAAGAATGATCAACGGTGCATCATACAAAGGATTTGGCTTGTCGGCACAAAGCATGAGCTGCGCTGGGGTTTCGTATAACGTTGGGAAACTGTCGAAGGATCCCATGCAAGCCTTGAACGAAAATGGCTATCAAGAAGAATACACTTATTTGTTGCCTTCAAAAGAGCAGGCCGCCAAGTATATGGCCATATCCGCCTACCATGGCTCTTTTTCTGTAAATAGGCTGTTGGAGTTGGGAATAGACAAGGATTTCTTGGATAAAAGACTTGATTTCTGTTTCTCACAAGGCCTTTTATTCATGGGTGAAAATGACAGAATATTTGTTACCAAGAAAGGTTTTGCCCATTATGGAGCGGTGTTTTCGCTGTTCTATGGGGATGAGGGCTAGGGTTGTCCGATTCGTCTTGTGTTTTCTATAAAAAAATCATGCAAAATAATCTGAAAATGCGTATATTTGCAGAGTTAATGAACAATTGGAAAAACTATGACACAAAAGCAAGCCATACAACTATTTGAGGAAAAACGGGTGCGTACCGCATGGGATACTGACAGGGAAAAATGGTGGTTTTCCATCGTTGATGTGGTTTCCGTGTTGACAGACAGCGACTATCAAACAGCGCGAAAATATTGGAAAGTGCTGAAAGGCAGACTAATAAAGGAGGGATTTGAGTTGGTAACAAATTGTTACCAACTGAAAATGCAGTCCACTGATGGCAAGCGTTATCTTACCGATGTTGCTGATACAGAACAACTTTTCCGCGTTATCCAATCCATTCCGTCGCCGAAGGCAGAGCCTTTCAAGCAGTGGATGGCACAGGTGGCGGCCAAACGCATCGACCAAATGCAAGACCCCGAGCTCTCCATTGAACAGGCCGTGGCCGATTATCGCAGGTTGGGTTATTCGGAGGCATGGATCAATCAGCGGATAAAGTCGATTGAGGTTAGGAAGCACCTGACCGATGAGTGGAAGCGCGCTGGATTGGAGGAAGGCGTGCAGTTTGCCTCGCTGACCGATATCATCTATCGCCAGTGGAGTGGCCTTTCCGCCAAGGAATACAAGCAATTGAAGGACTTGAAGAAAGAGAACCTGCGCGACAACATGACGGACCTTGAAATTGCCATCAATATGCTTGCGGAGGCCACTACGACACAGATTTCAAGGAACGAGAATCCAAAGGGAATGGCCGAGAGTGCTGGTATTGCCCGCCGAGGCGGAGCCGTGGCGAACGATGCACGCAAGGCCGTGGAGAAAGAAACAGGGCAGTCAGTGGTCTCGCCATTGAACGCCAAACAGATTGCACAGGGAGAGGCGGAATTGCTGTTGGATGGCGAGCAGGATTAAAAAAGTTGTATATTTGCGGATGAAAATAAGAAAACAAAAGGAATAATTTGAAATCAAAATATTGAAACACAAAAAGATAGAATAAACTAACATAATAATAGCATTTGCTATCGTTCGGATTCATCTGAAATGTGAGAAGTTTCTAATTGAGTTAATACCGAAGGAAGTTAGCAGATGCCACGCCAAGGCGTGGGTCTGACTTTCGGTGTTATGGCACTTCTCACAGCCACAGATGAAAAAGTTAAGGCTCACGTCTTTCTTTTTGTTCTTTCTGAACATAGCCAACAAATTAAGAAATTGTTTAATCAAAAAAAACTGATGAGCCAACAGGATAAAATGGGCAATATGGTAAAATGAAAACAAAACTGTTAGTATTAATGCTGATTGCGGCAATGTCTTTTGTTTCTTGCCAGAAAGAAAATGTTGACAATGGAACAACTCACAACGAAGTTATCAATAATGACGACAATGGCGGGGATAATAACGGAGGAAACGAAAATGGGGGAAACAATAATCTTTATTTTCGTTTTAGTAGTACAGGCACAAATTTGGATTGGCGTTCTGGAAGAACTTCTGTATATTTTGAATCAAATACGGAATGGTCGGTCACATTAGACAAATCACATTTTGGTGCTTCTGCTTCTGTTTCCCCGACATCTGGTAACGGAAGAGGTAGTGTAATGGTTTCGTATGGAGAAGAAAATGATCATTACAACTGCTCCGATTATTTGTATGTTAAGTTCAGGTATGTTGACAAAGTTTACTCCAATGGTGACAAACACTATGATGTTAAGTCATATACCATAACAAGACGATACCATTTAATTGAACCTTAACGCCATAACATATGCTTGTAGAAAGAACTTTTTCTGTTGTAAAGAATCCAACGGGTGACCGAGGAGTGTGTGCCTTTTGTCCAATAAATGAGGTATGTTTGAAATTTGTAGATAGGCAAAGTGGGGAGGTAATCGCTGAACAAGTTGATGGTTTTTCAAGGCAGTCTTTGGATTATCGTTCCATAAATTTTGTCAAAATAACTTCTGAACAAGCGTCTATTTGTCGAAAAGCGTTTCCGAATTATATGATTAAAGAAACTACTCCAAAAGAAATCCACCGAATTGTAGGAAAGGGGGGCAATACAATTGTGGAATCTGAAAGTTGGTTTGGAATGATTGGGCAATACATTCTCGTTACAATTGTTGCAGTGCTAATAATAGCACTTATTGGACTGATATTTAGTGGTATTGGAAGTTTATTCAATTGAGAATTATGGTGGCTTTAATAATACTAATTGTGTTACTTGTCCTCATATTCTATGTTGGTAGTGACAAAGCGAAGGAAAAAGGCCATGATTGGTTGGTTGTTCCAATACTTTTGTTTTGCTTTCTTGCAGTATTGATATTTGGCGTAAAATCATGTGTGAAGAATTCAAATCATCCTCCAAGATACGATTATTACGATGATAGAACACCAAGGTAGAACTACTTAATCGTATAACTCCACAAACTCATACGTATTCCCCATAGCATCAAGGAATTTTATAAAATCCTCCTCGAAGAAGCTATTCTTTTCCTTTTACCTGGCTCTCGATGAGCTTCTGCTCACGCTCAAATTGCTCGATAAAATGTATTTCTACGGGCGTCAACTCATTCTTTGTCCGTTCCTTGAACTTGTCGTATTCGGCGTCAGCCTTGGCCTTTGCCAGTTGCGCTGTAACACGTCCTGCATGTGATAAAATGTCTTTTCTGGAAATGCGTAGGAAGTCATCCAGAATAGCTATCCAGTCTTTCATGTACATTGGCCGGTGTTCCTCGGCCTGCAGTTCGGCAAAGTCAAGATAAAGACTTACAATGCGGTTGAGAGTGGCGATTTCTTCTTGGGAGAGATAGTTCTTTGCCACTTCTGCATCTGTCTTCTTTGGTAGGGCACCTGTCCAAGAAGTCAATCCCATGAAATCTTTTTGGGCATCGGCGCGGTCAAAGATGATTTCCGCTGCCGTATGTCCATGTACCGCATAATGCATCTTGTTCTGTACCGTCTTGAAAAACTCCTGTGTCATCTCAACTCGTGGGTCGTAGTCGATGCTAAGGGCATAGATTTCAAGCACCTTCCGATAAAAAACCTTTTCGGATGAGCGTATATCGCGGATACGAGCCAAAAGTTCATCGAAGTAATTGCCTCCTCCAGCCTGTTTCAGCAGGTCGTCATTCATCGCAAATCCCTTCACAAGGTATTCTTTCAGCACGCCAGTGGCCCACATGCGAAATTGGACACCGCGATAGGAATGTACACGATACCCGACGCTGATAATCATGTCAAGGTTGTAGTATTCAACCATGTGCGTCTGCCATTTTCCGTCAATGGCTCCGTGTTGAGTGGTTGTTGCAAAATATGCAACAACCACTTCTTTATTCAATTCACCTTCTTCAAAAACGTTCTTGATATGTCTTGAGATGGTGGACTTGTTGCGTTGGAAAAGCTCTGCCATCTGGTCAAGGTTGAGCCAAACCGTCTCTCCCTGCAAATGCACCTCTATTCGTGACACCCCGTCAGGAGTCTGATAGAGTAGAATCTGCCCTAAGTTTTCTTGATTTGCATTCATGGTGTACTTTTGAGGGCAAAAATAGCAAAAAAAGATTCATTAATCATACAGCTCCACAAACTCATAACTATTCCCCATCGCCTCCAAAAACTTGATAAAGTCCTCCTGGCTAATGATAATCGTCCCCGTGTTGTCATTGGGATGGAAGCTCAGGCGAGGGGCATTCAAAAGGTTCTTGTCGATGAAGAGATGCACCTCGTGGTTCGCGTCGTTGATGAGGCCGAAGGGGGAGACGCTGCCCGGTTTCAAGCCGAGGTATTTCTCCATCCTCGCCTCCGAGGCGAAGGTCAGCTTGCCTTGGTGCAGGCGTTGCTCCAAGTCGTGGATGTCCATCTGGTGCATGCACTCGAAGATGACGAGGTAGTGTTTGTTGCCCTTGTGGTTCCTGAAAAATAGGTTCTTGCAGTGCGTCGCTTCAAATTTGCCCCAGTAGGCCAACGACTCCTCGATGGAACCCAACGGCGGGTGAAACTTGATGTCAAAGTCGATGCCGAGGCCAAGCAGGGTATCCACTACCTTCTGCTGCCGTTCACTTAAGGGTTGGTTTATCTCTGATGGTTTCATTTTCTTGTTTTTAATCACAAAACTTTCAAAACTTGACAAAACTTTTTTGCTTGGTTGTGGAAAGCGGCCAACCGGCCCGCTTTCCGGCGGCGACGCGGTTGCGCAGCCGCCCACACCAGATGATGGTTTTGTATGTTTTGTCGGTTTTGTGACATAATTACAACTTGCTTTTCAACGCTTTCCCTGTATATGATGCCTTGCACTTCACCAAGTCCTCTGGCGTGCCTTCAAAGACGATTTCGCCGCCTCTGTTGCCGCTTTCGGGACCCAGGTCGATGACCCAGTCTGCCGACTTGATGACATCCATGTTGTGCTCGATGATAATGACGCTGTGGCCGTTGGCAATCAAGGCGTTGAACGATTCCAACAACTTATTCACATCGTGGAAATGCAGGCCCGTGGTCGGCTCGTCGAAGATGAAGAGCGTGGGCTTCTCCACCTGACCCTTGATGAGGAAATAGGCCAGCTTCACGCGCTGCGCCTCGCCGCCTGAGAGCGAACTCGACGACTGCCCGAGCTTCAGATAGCCCAAACCGACCTCCTGCAAAGGCTTCAGGCGGTTGACGATGCGCCCGACAATGGGGGTCAGTCGCTCCGACGAGTGCTCGAAGAAGTCGATGGCCTCCTCGATGCTCATGTTGAGGATGTCGGAGATGTGCTTGCCGTCGTATTTGATCTCCAATACCTCTTCCTTGAAGCGCGTGCCGTGGCAGGCCTCGCAAGGCAGGTAGACATCGGCCATGAACTGCATCTCGATCTTTTGCACGCCCTCGCCCTCACATTCCTCGCAGCGGCCGCCTGGCACGTTGAACGAGAAGAAGGCAGGCTTGATGCCACGCAGTTTGGCCAGTTTTTGCTCCGAGAACAGCGTCCGAATCTCGTCGTAGGCCTTCAGGTAAGTGGCCGGATTGGAGCGCGATGACTTGCCGATTGGGTTCTGGTCGATGAACTCGACGGCTTGGATGAGGCGCAGGTCGCCTTCCAAGGCACCGTAACTACCGCATTTCTCGGCGTTCTCGCCCAGCTGCCGCTTCATGGCGGGGTAGAGCACATCCTTCACCAAGGTCGACTTGCCCGAGCCGCTCACGCCCGTGATGACGGTCATCATGTTGAGCGGGAAGCGCACGGTGAGGTTCTTTAGGTTGTTCTGCGTCGCGCCTTTAATGACGATGGCGTTGGCGCTCTTGCGTCGGCGGGTGGGTACGGGGATGCTCATCTTGCCCGTGAGGTATTGCGTGGTGAGGCTCTTCTCGCAATGAACGAGGTCCTTGATTTCGCCCTCAAACACGACTTCGCCACCAAAGGCACCCGCCATTGGTCCGATGTCGATGATGTAGTCGGCGCTGCGGATGATTTCCTCGTCGTGTTCCACCACGATGACGGTGTTGCCGATGTCGCGCAGGCGTTTCAGCACCTTGATGAGTTGCTCGGTGTCACGGGAATGTAGTCCGATGCTGGGCTCGTCCAAGATATAGGTGGAGCCGACCAGACTGCTGCCCAACGAGGTCGCAAGGTTGATGCGCTGCGACTCACCGCCGGAGAGCGTGTTGGACAAACGGTTCAAGGTCAGATAGCCCAGACCCACCTCGATAATGAAATCCAAGCGGTTGTTGATTTCCACCAGTAGGCGCGAGGCGATTTTGCTGTCGGTCTCGTCAAGTTTGAGGTGGTCGAAGAAGGCCTTCAGCTCGTCCAAAGGCATCAGCACGAGGTCGGTGATGCTCTTGCCGCCCACCTTCACATATTGCGCTTGTCGGCGTAGGCGCGTGCCGTGACATTCGGGGCAGACAGTCTTGCCGCGGTAGCGCGACAGCATCACGCGGTATTGTATCTTATAGGACTGTGTCTCAACATAGTTGAAGAAGTCCACGATGCCTTCGAAGTACTGGTTGCCGGTCCAAAGGAGGCTCACCTGTTCGTCGGTGAGTTCGTAGAATGGCTTGAAAATGGGTATGCCTACCTTGTCGGCCACACGGATGAGGGCGTCTTTCCACTCGCTCATCTTCTCGCCACGCCAGCAGGCGATGGCGTTCTCGTAGATCGACAGGCTCTTGTTGGGCACCACCAGGTCGGGGTCGATGCCGATGACGCTGCCGAAGCCTTGACAGGTGGGGCAGGCGCCGTAGGGGTTGTTGAAGGCGAACATATTGGCCGTAGGCGGCTCGAAGGTGATGCCGTCGGCCTCGAAACGCGACGAGAAGTCGGCTTCAGTGCGTTCGCCGTTGAGTTCGCTGATCACCTGGCAGGTCTCCTTGCCTTCGTAGAAGGCGGTCTGCACTGAGTCGGAGATGCGCCCGATGGCCTCCTGCATACTCTCATTGACCTTGATGCGGTCGATGAGCAACTTCACCTTCTTCTCGCTGACCTTTTTCTTCTGGTCGAGGAAATCCTCGATTTTGATGATCTCACCGTTATATAATATACGGTAGAAGCCCTGTTGCATGAGGATGTTGAGGTGCTCTTCGAGGCTGCGGCCTTCGGGCAGGTGAAGGGGCGCGACAATATAGGCCGTGCTGCCCGTGGGCAGGCCGAGGATATGGTTCACCACATCCATCACCTGGTGCTTCTTGACCAGCTTGCCCGAGGCAGGGGAGTAGGTCTTGCCGATGCGGGCGTATAGGAGTTTCAGGAACTCGTAGATCTCGGTGCTGGTGCCCACGGTGGAGCGTGGGTTGTGCGAGTTCACCTTCTGCTCGATGGCGATGGCGGGGGAGAGGCCCGTGATACTTTCCACGTCGGGCTTGTTGAGCCGGCCCATGAACTGTCGTGCATACGAACTCAAGCTCTCCACATAACGGCGTTGTCCTTCAGCATACAAAGTGTCGAACGCCAAGGACGACTTGCCCGATCCCGACAGGCCGGTGATGACCACCAACTTGTTCTTCGGAATCTGCAAACTGATGCTTTTCAGGTTGTTGACCTTCGCTTTGCGGATGGTAATATAGGAGGTTGTTTGCTCTTTCAAGGTTCGGAAAAATTGAATTTGCAAAGGTAAGGAAAAGCGGGGAAATAGGGAAGGGGAAAGTAGAAAAAGTGTTATCTTTGCAACCCAATTGTACAACAAATGGAAGAAAATCAGATAGTCATATACCAAACCGATGATGGGCAGACTGCGATTGATGTTCGACTGGAAAATGAAATGATATGGCTCACCAGAGAGCAGATCGCGGTTTTGTTTGATCGTGATTATAAAACCATCAGCAAGCATATCAACAATGCCCTTAAGGAGGAATTAGCGGGTTTAGTGGTAGTCGCAAAATTTGCGAATACCACTCGGCATGGTGCTATTGCTGGGAAAACACAGACACATAATAAGGAATATTTCAATCTTGAAGTAATTACCTCCGTAGGCTATCGCGTAAAAAGCCAGCGAGGTGTTCAATTCAGGCAATGGGCTAACCAGGTTTTGAAAGAGTATCTGATGAAGGGGTATGTGGTAAACGAACGTATCCGAAAAAAGCAGATTGGCGAACTTCGTCAACTCGTTCAAATGTTGGGACGGACTATTCAAAAACAGCCATTGCTGAACAACGATGAGAACCAAGCCTTGTTTGACATCGTAGTTGATTACACATACGCATTAGATACACTTGATGACTACGACTATCAACGCTTGTGCGTGAAAGAAACCACACAAGAGGAGAAGTTCCAAGCGACTTATGATAACGCAATACAGGCCATTGCTGCATTACGAGAGAAGTTTGGCGGCAGTACATTGTTTGGCAACGAAAAAGATGACTCTTTTAAGAGCAGTATCGGTCAGATTTATCAGACTTTTGGCGGCGACGACCTTTATCCCAGCGTGGAGGAAAAAGCCGCTATGCTGCTGTATTTGGTCACGAAGAACCATTCGTTTAGCGATGGCAACAAACGCATTGCCGCCACCTTGTTTCTATGGTTCCTCAACAACAACGGCATCCTCTACCGAGAGGACGGCAGCAAACGTATTGCCGACAACACCCTTGTCGCCCTCACTTTGATGATTGCCGAGAGCAAGCCCGAAGAAAAAGACGTGATGGTGAAGGTAGTGGTGAACTTGATAAATCAGAAGAACTAACAATTTATTCACAATTCGCGAATCGTGAATAAACAGTTGTAAATATTTGATAATTAGCAGTATGAAACCATTCACATCATTAAGTATACAATACGTCTCCGACCTTCATTTGGAGTTTCCGAAGAACAGGGCATGGTTGGAAGAGCATCCTTTGGAAGTGACGGGTGATATCCTGCTTATCGCGGGCGACACGGCCTATCTCGACACACCCCAATCGGGACAGGACACTTATTCCCGTTATGCCTTCTGGGATTGGGCCGCCGAGCACTACAAGCAAGTCATCGTTTGTTTCGGCAACCATGATTTCTACGGTTACTATGACCTCGCCACTATGCCGGATGGCTATTGCAAAGAGATCCGTCCTAACATCCATGCATACTATAACGCAGTGGTTCATCTCGATGATATCGACATCGTAATCTCAACGCTTTGGTCTTATATTGAGCCTGTCTATGCTTATATTACCGAACGGGGAGTGAGCGATTTCTATCGGATAAGATATGAAGAGCATCGGCTCAATTCATACAATTTCAACCAAGAGCATGAGAAGTGCCTGCGGTTTGTAAAACAGGCGGTTGCCGAAAGCCAGGCAAAGATGAAGATTGTGCTTACCCACCATGTGCCGACCCAACTTTGCACGGCAGAAGAGTTTCGTGGCAGCGACATCAACGGCGCTTTTACAGTGGAGTTAGGCGACTATATCGTGGATTCTGGCATTGACTACTGGATCTACGGTCACTCGCATCGTAACATCGACGCGCAGATTGGAAAAACCAAACTCATCTCCAACCAACTGGGCTATGTCTCGTATGGAGAGCATTTGGCTAATGGGTTTGAGCTGGGGAAGAGTGTGGTGGTTTGAAGGAAGGAAGATGGAACAAAACATGCCGTCACAATAGTTTGTTAATCCGGTTACAGTGATACTCTGCTATTGTGACGGTATTAAAAAGCCGTTTCGAATACAATGGATAACATCCAGTTCTCTACGGTAATAGTCTTATTTCTTTTCTTTATCGTAATATTCTTCGGAAAACTGTTTGCGCATCTTCTTGCGGTCAGCAATAGGAGCTTTAGCACAGCACGGTGCAGCCATCTTTTCGTAGAAACGGCTATGTGCATCGTTTTCGTTTTCGAAGACGGTGGCGGTACCTTCGGCGGTTTTCTCCCAGACTAATGTGTTGGTGACCGAGATTGTGGTGGCCACTTTCACAATATCTTCTCCAGCACCGATGAACGAGAACATCCAGCCCTCTTCCTTGCAATCGTCGATGAGCTTCTTGATGGCAGGTCCTGTCCATTCCTTCGAGGCGTTTTCGTAGCCGTCGGTGATAATTGTCACTAGCACGGCCGCGTCTTCAACATCCTTTATATCGGTCTTCAGCTTCTTCACCGTTTTGCCGATAGCGTCGAACAAGGGAGTACAACAACAGGGTTCGTATTGTTTTGAAGTGAGTTTTTCGGCGTCCTTGATGGGTGTCTTGTCGTAAATCATGTTGATTCCACAATCGCAGAAAGCAGCCAGCGAGACGAAATGCTCCTGTGTGTCGATGTGCTTCAGCTGAGCGGCACGGATGGTGCCCAGCGTTTCGTTGTAGCCGTCAATGGCTTCCTTGCGGATGTCTTCCATTGAACCTGATTTGTCTAGGATGACGAGGTTGAAAACCTTGGTCTTTGCAATGTCGTTTTTCTTTTCCATAGTTGTACGTGTTTAGGATACAGGGGCAAAATTATAAGCCGATTGTTCCAAAACATGGTACAGGGTGGAAAGGTTTTGCAAAATTAGTGCTCACTCATAAAATCCCACTCTTCTCTCTTTCTCTTTGCCAGCGGGTGACCTTCATTAAAGGCAAGCATATAATAGGTTTTTGCTTTGTCCAAATCTTTTTCAACTCCCCATCCCTTTTCGTAAAACTCGCCACAACGATAATGAGCGTAAGGTAGACCACAAGCTTTGTATAGTTCAAAAGCGCGTTTCAAGTCTTTGGGGTAGCCTTGTGAACCTTTACGGAGAATGTCGGCAAGATTACTTCTCGCTAAATCATTGTCAATATCGATGGCCTTTTCGTACCAATAAACAGCCGCATTGATATCGGGCTGTACGCAAACACCATCCTCAAAGAAACATCCAATGTTATTATACAAATCAGATTCTGGGCCAAATTCCGACGGATTGAGGCAATCATTTTTTATACAATTCAATATATACTCGACATCCTCTCTTTTCCAGCCGTGATCTTCTGGAATATCTGAATAGGTTAATATGAAATTTCTGTAATTTACGGGTATTCCCGTCAATTTGCCTTTGTTTTCCATTTTATTATTGTTTTGTTTGTTTTTACATTATTTCATTTTTAACTATAGTATTTCTTTCCTAACTGCCAAAGATAATGGTCTATTTCTATAATCGAGTAATTGGTCAGGCCAAATTTTATGCAAAAAGACTGAAGGACACTCATAAAGATGTTGTAATTTCTCAATCCTACTTTTGAGAAATCAGCAAAATGATTTTCTTTGTTTAATAAGTTTATCGAAACAAGAACTTTTTCCACATAATTATCATAGATGGCATACGTATCCGGAAGATGGTGACTACAATACTTTGAAGCAAACGAATAAAAATAGCGTTTTTTACCTTTTATTTCTAACGAGGCAATTTCTTTTAGTAACGAATAGTCCGCATGCCTTAGTTTTTCATCAATCTTTAAGCCACAAATGTGCATAGCCATGGAATGAATATCAAAGATACTGGTGCTATATAGATTGTTTAAAGCTGAGCACTTAATCAGCACCTCTTCCAAACAGTCATTCTTTTTGTAGGTTTCTTGAAAGAGTTTATCTAACGCCTTTTGTGGATTGGAGAATCTTGGTGTTTGTTCCCATGCACTCAAGAAATGTTCTATCTCTTCAATAGAGGGCCGGTAGTCGTTAGGGAGTCCCTTCGTTTTCATGTTGAGATGAGTTTTCTTTTGCAAAGATACAAATATTTCTGATTAACTTTTTACCAAACTCTTAAATCGAATTTCTCATTTTTGGTTAAGGATGTTCACAATCACTTCTACCTGCTGCTCAGGATGAGCTTCTGGTGACAGACGGGTAATCCGGACATCGTAAATGTCACACAATCCCATGTCCAGATATTTGGAGATATCGTGGTTGGAAGAACGCGGAATGAAGCCCAGCTTGTAATCGCTATAATAAATTGCAACTGCGTAGGCATCAAACTTGTTGTCTTCTTCGCGAACCAAGTCTAGTCGCGTTCCGATCTTGAGGTGTTCAAAAGCTTCACAGCCTTGCCAATAGCCGAATCCGGCAATATGGAAGTTGGTCAAATGCACTTTCTTGATGGGTTTGTTTTCTTTGCTTTTCATAATTCTTACGTTTATAATTAAACAATAAATTGGTTATTATGACGCAAAGAAACAAACGGGGTGCACCAAAACCCGGTACACCCTCAAAAATATCTTCAATCATACAGTTTCAGGGCTGATTGAAGCATTTCTTTCATTTGAATTCTTAGTGAGGTTGGCTCAAGAATTTCCAGTCCAGTGCAGGCAGCCGAAGCTAGGGCGTTCAAAAAGTCAAAGGTGGGACGTATGTCGAAGCTGAAATCCGTATATTCTTCCGTCGTCAGAAGCTCTTTCTGCGAACTATGGAACGGTAGTGTGCGCATGTAGTCGGGCGTTTTGCCATAGGCGCGGACGACGATGTGTTGCAACTGCGCGTCTTTGTCAGTAAATACCCCGTAATAGTCCTCGAAATACTGCTGGGCAGAGAAGTCCTTGGGCAGCTCATAGGTCTCGTCAAGCGGTTTTACAGAGCGCATCCTATCGAGGGAATAGGTCACTAGATATTTCCCCGTTGAGCAGAGAAGATACCAGCGTTGGTGCCATAGTTTCAGTGCGTATGGCGCTACGCTGATGTTGTACCCTTCGTGCCCAAAACGCTCGTAGTTCAGTTCAACTTTGTGGCTGTTCTTGATGGCCTGGATGAGGGTCTGAAGGTGTTCCTCGCCGGATGGGACGCTCTCTAAAAGGATGCGGTCGTGGATGGATTGGCTATCGGCAAGGACGGAGCCGACGGTGAGTGAATTGAGCATCCAGCGCTCCAGCGTGTTTTCCTCTAGCACCTCAGGATTGTAGATGTAATAGCGGTAGCCGTCCTGCGTGTCACAATCGATGATCACCCCAAACATATCGAGCACCGCATCACGATGGCGGTTGAAGGTGGAACGTGACAAAGGATTGCCATCTGCAATTTCTTCCTTCTGCCATTTGTTGTTGATTTCATCAAGGGTTAAGCGTCCGTAACGGCGAAGCGTGTTCACCAACCAAACATATTGTGAGAAAATTAGAGAGGGCTTCATGACGATGTTTTATGGCTTCAAAAATACAACAATTCTTTGAAGGTGCGTTGTCCATACACCACAAAATCCATCAAAACACGAATTTTGTTGTCCATAGACAATAAAACTTGCTTGAAGGGGGAAACTGTTGCTACTCATTTCTGCCAAATTTATTGCCCTCCCGCGAAAAAAAATCTCATTTTTTCTTGCTTTTTTCAAAAAAGCCGTATCTTTGCGGTGTAATTATTCACTAACCAATCAATAGGAGAGACGCTATCGAAAGATCTATACCCTTTATTAACAAGCACTTACGTTGAGTGCACAAAGAAAGGGGGACCCAATGTCCAACATAGTGAAAAGCGACAAAGAACTGATTGAACGCTACCAGGACGGTGATGTTCACAGTTTTGAATTATTGATTGGTAGATACCAGAAACAAGTTTATTCCTACATACTTACGCTCGTGAAAGACAAGCAGTTGGCTGACGATGTATTTCAGGATACCTTCGTCAAGGTGATCCAGACCATCAAGTCGAAGGCCTACAAGGACGACGGGCGTTTCGTGCAGTTTGCCATGCGCATCGCCCACAACCTCGTCATCGACCATTTCCGCAAGGAGAACCGCATCCCCACGGTGGAGTCGTCGAGCGAGGACTACAACTACATCGACAACGTGCCGATTACCGACCATTCCGTCGAACAGGGCATGATCGTCGACCAGGTCCACAGCGACTTGCACCGTATGATCGCCTTCCTGCCCGACGAGCAGCGCGAGGTGCT
>ONKA01000013.1 GCA_900318265.1 uncultured Bacteroidales bacterium
CTACTGCATGAAGAGCGGTGGCGCTGGCGTGGCCAACGTGGTGAGCAACATGACCGTGACGGTGAACATCCCCGCCGACGGTTTGATGAGCTTCTTCGGTAAGATCTCCTGCGAGAGCAGCTGGGACTATGGTTACTTCTACATCGACGGCGTCCAGAAGGGCAGCTACACTGGTGCTGGCAACTGGGCCGAAAAGGTCTTTGACATCACTGCTGGTGACCACACCTTCCAGTGGAGATACACGAAGGACGGTAGCGTCAACAGCAATGATGACTGCTTCTATGTCGACTACATCACCTTCTACAAGCAACCCGCTCCGCCTGTTCCGGGCATGACTTACGACTTCGAAGATCACACCATGCAGGGCTGGACTTCGGTTGATGCCGACGGTGACGGTTACGGTTGGAGAGTTGGTAGCGAAGTGATGACCGGTGTCGCTGGTCACAATAGCTCGGAAGACTTCGTGTTCTCACAGAGCTATGACAACAGCTACGGTGTCCTCTATCCTGACAACTACCTCGTTTCGCCTCAGGTGCAACTCGGTGGTATCGTCAGATTCTATGCCTGCGCCCAGGATGCCGGCTATGCCGCTGAGCACTTTGGCGTGGCTGTTTCGACGACCAACACCAACCCGAGCTCCTTCACCATGGTCCAAGAGTGGACGATGAGTGCCAAGAGCATGGGCGACGGCACTGGCAAACCCATCAAGGGTCAACGCAGCGGCCGTGAGCAAGGCAACTGGTACGAATATACCGTTGATCTGAGCGCCTACAGTGGCAATGGTTATGTGGCCATCCGTCACTTCAACTGCAGCGACATGTTCTACCTCGACGTCGACGACATCACCATTGGCGAACCTGGTAAGGGCATGCCTGAGACCCGCAGCCTCGACCACTACAGAGTGTATCGTACGAACTGCTACAACGATGGTCCTTACACGCTTGAAAACACTGTGTTGCTGGCTTCCGTCTGGGTGCCTGACACTGTTTACATCGACGTTGAATGGGCCGACCTCGAGCCTGGCGTCTACAAGTGGGGCGTTGGTTCCGTGTATAGCGGCAACCGTGGCGAAGAGATCGAAGGCGAAATCAACTGGAGCGAACCTGTCACTGTCAACAATAACCGTGACATGACTGTTGACTTTGAAAGCGGCATGCCTGCTGGCTGGACCGTTATCGATGCCAACAACGATGGTTGGACCTGGTGCCTGACGAGCAACATTCCTAGCACTTGGACCTACTATGCAAGCCTGAGCCTTGACTGGTACCATGGTGGTACGAATGCCATCTGCAGCGGCAGCTACATCAATGGTGTGGGTGCCCTGAATCCTGATGAATATCTCGTTTCACCTCAGGTGAACCTTGGCGCTGGTTCTTCCATCAGCTTCTGGGTGGCTGCCACCGACGCGAGCTATGCTGCTGACCACTTTGGTGTGTTCGTCTCCGACAACGGCACCAGCAACTGGACTTCGGTTCAGGAATGGACATTGACTGGCTCGAAGAGCGGTCTGATGGGTGGTTCCGCATCACGTGACGGCGAAGGCCTCAGACTCGGCACTTGGTTCAACTACACGGTTGACCTGAGCGCCTTTGACGGTCAGAAGTATGTTGCCTTCCGTCACTTCAACTGCTACGACCAATACATCATGTGCTTGGACGACATCACCATCGTTGAAGGTGCTGGTGGTCCTACGCCTCCGACTCCTCCGACTCCGGGCAGCAACGAACTGCAACTGCCTCGCGAGAGCGAGATCGTTTGGTCGAACTGCCTCGACAAGGACATGTGGCTCAATGGTGTGACTGTCAACGTGCTGCTCAACAGCGCCGACAGCCCGGAGGGCACTACGGTCGACTTCACCAACCTGAATCCTGCTGAACAGGAGCTCTATCCTGTCAGCCAGCTCGTCCTCGACGAAAGCGGCTTCTATGCCTTCGAAAGCTTCCGCCGTGGTGAATATGCTGTCAACGTGCGTCATGAGGGTTATGAGACCATCAACGACACTGTCAGCATCTGGGAGAACACTGACCTCCGTTATGTGATGACCGAGATCTTCTACGGTATCGAGAACCTCTACGTCTCTCGCACTGGCTGGGCCATGTGGGACGACAGCCACAACATTCCTGGTGGTGGCGGCGGTGGCGGCGGCCAAAGCGGCGTCACTTCGTTCAGCGACGACTTCGAGGGTGGCCTCGGCAACTGGAATATTGTTGACGCCGACGGTGATGGCCATAACTGGTATCACAGCTCACAGAGCATGACTTATGCTTGCTATGACTACACTGGTTGGGGTCACAACCAATCCAACGGCTTCGCTGTCTCTTCGTCTTACACCGACTGCACCTATGATTCTTATGACCCGAACAACTTCATGATCACCAATCAGAAGTATTCGATCACTTCGAACTCCGTGCTGAACTTCTGGGCCGACTACGGCAACGACAGCTATCCCGATCACTTCGGCGTGGCTGTGGCTACGGTCGACAACCCGACGCCTGCCGACTTCACCATCGTTTGGGAAGGCAATGCCAAGAGCGGCAATGCAGGCAAGTCTCAAATCCGTCACGACGGCGAACGTTACATGAACTGGCGTTCACACAGCGTCGACCTGAGCGCTTACGCTGGCCAGGATGTCTACATCGCCTTCCGTCACTTCAACAGCTACGACCAGTACGAAATCTACATCGACGACGTTGAGCTGACTGGTGGCGCCAAGAGCGGCGACCGTCACCTTGAATATTATAAGGTGATGTGCACCAGCATCGACGGTGTGCCGATCTTCAACCACAACACGGTTTATCCGTTCTGCCAGCTGTCGACCAACGAGCCTTACAACGCTCCGCTGGTTGAAGGTGAACACTACCTCTGCAAGGTTGCTTGCATGTACACCACTGGCCTCGGCGCATGGAGCGAGCCTGTTGAATGGGTCTACGAACCTTGCGATCACTGGGGACCTGTTGACGAAGTTGCTGTGAACACCGTCAACCAAGGCAACCATATCGAATGGGTGTTCGAACACGGCTTCAACCCCTATGGTGGTGATACTCCTGGTCCTGGCCCGCAACCCGGCGCTGGTGACTGGTATTACTATGACAATGGTGTCAATGTCGATGCTATCGGCTTGACCGCTGGTGGTTCCTTCTACTGGGGTGTCATGTTCCCCGCTGGCAGCTACGAAGGCAACATGGTGACAAAGGTCAGCATGTATGACTACTCTGCCCACACGGGTAACATCCTGGTCTACCAAGGCGGCACCACCGCTCCTGGTACCCTGGTTGGACAGCAAGCCTACAGCTGCACTGGCAGTGAAGACTTCGTTGAATGGGAGTTCGCTGCTCCTGTTGCTATCGATCCTACCCAGAACCTCTGGATTGTGATGAATAACGACAATGGTCAATATGTGGCTTCTTGCTGCAACAACACCGGTAACATCAACGGTCGTTGGATCAGCCTCGACGGTGCCGCTTGGGAAGACGTGGCCACCTATGGCCTCGACTACACCTGGATGCTCCGCGCCTATGTCGCCTCTGGCGCCAAGGGTGAGCCTCATGCCATCAGCTACAACGGCAAGTCCAGCAGCAATGGTGCCTTCGCCATCTCTGGCAACGGTCCTCGCGTCAGAAGAGGCGAAAGCGTCCACTTCTCGATGATCAGCGAGAGCGCCCTGCAGTTCAACATCGCCGACGTCAACAACTACGACGGTCGTGTCTACTTCCTGCACAAGCTCATGAGCGACAGCCGCTTCAGCGTCATCAACGGTGAACAACCTGGTATGTTCATTGTGAGCGCCAACAGCGCCCTCAACCTTGAAGAAAGCTTCGCTGACTTCGCCGAGCAGACCACCAACAACTTCGCCCGTATGGACAAGTATGCTGCTGCCGACTATGCCAACGAGTTCAAGGGCACGCTGCCTGCAAGCTTCATCAACAACTTGATGATGGATCTCTACATCCAATCGCGTGAGAACAACCTCTGCGAATTGGCCGATCCGTTCTGCACCGACAATGGTATGTACGAGTTCCCGGCTGGTGTCAACGCTGGTAGCGGTGAAACTGGTCCTGACTACGACTGCCTCTACACCACGCCTAACCCGGCTTGGTACTACATGCGCATAGGCGATCCTGGTGCGATCGACATCTACATGTACAGCACGCCTGCTGTTGACATCGACTTCTGCTGCTGGGGTCCGTTCGAAGATCCTACCACACCTTGCCCCTACGGCTTGACCGAGGATAAGGTTGTCAGCTGCAGCTACTCCGCTCAGCCCACCGAGCACTGCATGATTCCTGCTACCGCTCAGACTGGCGAGTACTACATCCTTGTCATCACCAACTACTCGAACCAGACTTGCAACATCAACTTCAGTGCTGTTGCCGGCGCTGGCAGCACCGACTGCGGTATCCTGCCTCCGACCGATATCATCGGCTTCCTCATCACGATGGATGGCGAATACCTCGCCTTTGCCGAGCCTACCGATCGCGACTTCTTGCACGAAGGTGAGTTTGGTGAGCACGAGTACTGCGTCCGCCCGATCTATCCTGGCGAAATGACGCTGCCCGACCACAACTACGGTTGGTCAATGGGCTGCCCGGTCTGCGCCGGTGGTGGCGACAGCTGCGAACCTGGTGATCCGATCTACGGTGAGGCTCTGAATGCTACCGACCAAGTTAAGATTTGGTGGGGCGAGCAGAATCCTGGCCCAGGTCCTGGCGGCTGCGAAGGCGACGAATTCTCCGTCAACTTCGAAAGCGGCATTCCTGCTGGCTGGCAGACCCTCGACGCTGATGGCGACGGCAATACCTGGACTCTGGGTTCGGTTGCTATGGGCGCTGGCTACGGCCACAATGGTTCAAGCGACCTGATCCTCTCGAAGAGCTACGACAACAACAGTGGTGCTCTCCATCCGGACAACTATCTCGTTTCGCCTGAGGTGACCCTCTGCGAAGGCTCCGTCTTCAGCTTCTGGGCTTGCGCTCAGGATGCCAGCTGGGCTGCCGAACACTTCGGTGTGGCTGTCTCCAACGACAATGGCGAATTCGAAATGGTTCAAGAATGGACGATGACCGCTAAGGGTCAGCGTTACGATGGTCCTCGCGGCACTCGCGACCAAGGCAACTGGTATCAGTATACCGTTGACCTCGGCAGCTATGCTGGTGAAGGCCGTTTCGTGGCTATCCGTCACTTCAACTGCACCGACATGTTCTACCTCGACGTCGACGATATCGAGCTGAGCAATGGTGCTAAGAACCGTGCCGGTATCGAGAACTACAACGTGTATCGTGCTACTAGCGCCACTGGTGATTACGCCTTGATCGGTGTTGTTCCCGCTGTTGCTGGTCAGACCTACTACGAGTACATTGACACGCCTGAGGCCGCTGGTACCTATTACTACCAGGTCCGCGCCGACTATGGCGATTGCCTCTCACTGCCTGCTGTTTCGGGTGAAAATCCGAGCGTGGATTATGTGAGCGTCCAGACGACGGGCATCGTCGAGAACAACGACAATGTTGCTCTCTACCCGAACCCGACTAAGGGCAATGTGACAATCGAGGCTGCTGGCATGAGCCGCATCACTGTGGTGAGCATGCTCGGCCAGGTGGTCTTCGACAGCGAACTCGATGCCAACACTTACACCTTGAACATGAGCCAGTTCAACGCTGGTATGTACATGGTGCGTGTCTACACCGAGAATGGTGTGGCCATCAAGCGCGTCACTGTCATGCAATAAATGACAATCGGTTGATGTAGAGACGGTGTTCACACCGTCTCTACAAGACCGGTAAAAAAAAGAAGGCAGCCCTTGCGGGTTGCCTTCCTTTTTTGTATGTTTGCAGAATCAAATTCACTTCGCTATGGATTATTACTATTGGCTTATTGCCGCAATCGTGTTGGTGATTATCGAGGTCTGCACCGCAGGTTTTGGTGCCCTCTGTTTTGCCATCGGCGCTGCCTTCGCAGCTTTAGCCTCTGGATTGGGAGGAGGCATTGTATGGCAAATCGTTGCCTTTGTCGTGGTTTCGTTGTTGACTTTCATATTCTTGCGCCCAGTGGTGGTGAAATTCTTGGACAAGAAATCTAAGAACGTCAAGACGAATGCCGAGGCCTTGATTGGCCGCAAAGGCATCGTATCGGAACGGATTGACGCGACGCAGCATACAGGCCGTGTCGCCATCGATGGCGACGACTGGAAGGCCGTTTCCGAAGATGGCTCGGTCATCGAGAAAGGTGCCGAAGTCGAAATCCTGAAACTTGACAGTATAATATTAACAGTAAAACAATAATTGCTATGCC
Organism: uncultured Bacteroidales bacterium; assembly: GCA_900318265.1. GTDB lineage: Bacteria > Bacteroidota > Bacteroidia > Bacteroidales > F082 > Limimorpha. The sequence continues at coordinate 6,289 of ONKA01000013.1, forward strand.
AACACCTCTTCAAATCGTTCTTATCGTCTTGGCAGTCCTCGTTGTGATCTACATCCTTCGAGGCATCAAGATTGTTTCGCAGTCGGAAACCATGATTGTGGAACGTCTCGGAAAGTACAACCGCACTTTGAATGCGGGCATCAACATCGTGCTGCCCATCATTGAGCAGGCCAAGGAAGTCATTGTCCGCCAACAGAATGGTCGGCTCTATCGCGCCAACCGCATCGACATGCGTGAGCAGGTGTATGACTTCGACAAGCAGAGCGTTATCACCAAGGATAACGTAATGACCGAAATCAATGCCTTGCTTTATTTCCAGATTGTGGATCCGATGAAATCCACTTACGAGATCCAGAATCTGCCTGTTGCCATCGAGAAGCTCACGCAAACCACGCTCCGTAACGTGGTGGGTGAGATGGAACTCGATGAGACGCTCACCTCACGCGACACCATCAACTCAAAACTGCGCAACGTGCTTGACGATGCCACTAACAAGTGGGGAGTAAAAGTGAATCGTGTTGAATTGCAGGATATTACGCCTCCTGAGAGTATCCGTCGTACCATGGAACTTCAGATGCAGGCTGAACGTAACCGTCGTGCCGAGATTTTGAAGGCAGAAGGTGAGAAGCAGGCCCAAATCTTGAACTCTGAGGGTGAGAAACAAGCCGAGATTAATGCGGCCGAAGCCGACAAACAGGCCAATATCCTCAAGGCTGAAGGTGAGGCTCGTGCCAAGGTGCTGCAAGCCGAGGCTGAAGCCACGGCTATCCGCAATGTTGCCGAAGCCGTTGCCGACCGTGGTGCCGATCCTGTCAACTACCTCCTAGCCGTGAAATACATCGAAACGTTGAAGGAAGTGGCTGGTGGCCAAGAGAACAAGACGGTCTATCTTCCTTACGAGGCTTCCAACTTGTTAGGTTCCTTAGGTGGAATTAAAGAATTATTAGGGAAATAGAAACGGTTTTTCCTATTTGAGCAATCGCGAGGTGGTGGAATATTATTCCACTGCCTCGCGATTTTCTTTTCGTTTTTTACGAAAAAAAAACGTCTTTTTCTATTTTTGCCGATGACAAACCGGCAATGTACGATGAAAAAAACTATAATATGCTCTTTTTTACTAATGTTGTTGGCTTGGGCGTGCGAAAAAACCGTGCATGACGACGCGTTCTCGTCACGTTGGCCCCAGATGGCTGATGTATTTGCCGAGGAGGAAACCTCTCACGACAGTGCGTTGGTCATGGCGGCTTTTCGTCACTACGATTCGCTAATGCCGGGACGCGACTATTCTCGCCATGAAAAGCAATTGAGCTTTCTAAAGGCTCGTGCCTATTACTTCAAGGCAATTGTAGAAGAGTTTGAGACCAAACAGTATTTGGAGGCTTTTTCCGATTATCTTAACGCATTATGGATTGTGGAAGGCTTGAATGGGGAGCGTTCAGTGTTCGCTATTTCTGATAACAATGCTGAATATCAACATTTTAATGCGTTGCTGTATGACCGATTAGCTTGGTTCCTTTACACGCACGATGCTTGGAATATGTCTTTGGAGTGTTTGGAAAAATCGAGCGAATGTTTCAAGGTGGAAAATAATGTCAAGGGTGTTGCCGCCAATATTGAGTTGATGGGCGATGTGATGTTGGCACAAGGTGATAAGGTGAATTCATTTGAGTATTACAAGAAAGCGGACAGCATATATGGAGGTCTGAAGACGAAGAATATCTATCAAAACTATAGTAGCGTCATTCATCGTGCCTTGGACTTGTACAATGCCAACGAGAAAGCAGCATGTTTGGCTTTGTTGCATCATGCCTTGGAGGAATCGGAGAACCCATGGTTACAGAAGCAAGTGAGGTTTTCGTTAGGTTATTGTTATTATGAAGAACAGAAATACGATTCAGCTTTATACAATTATGAGCGGAGTTATCCTTTGCTGCCGCGTCAAACGCTGAAGTCGTATAGTCGTATCGTGCAGTTGTCTAATGCTTTGGGTGATACAATAAAGGCAGGATATTATGGTGAACTACTCGCTGACGCCTATCTGAAACAGTTTGCACGGAGCAGCGATAGGGCGAAGCTGGGCGCTCTGTATCAGAATTATAAGGAAGATTGTGCTAACTCAAAAAATAAGGATACGTTTCTTTTTATTCTCATAACCATTTTGTTTTGGGTCGCCCTTCTATTTGGTGTTAGTTTTGTTTTTGTGCGCCGTAAGCGTCGGCATCAGGAGGAAATTGCAGCACGCGAGCGGATACAGGCAACACTTGAGGATGAGATCGCAACCGTGAAGAGTGCCTCGGAGCAGAAGGAGGAGACTATCAAGGAACTGCAGTCGAAACTCGACAAGGTGATATCGGCCCCCGATTTCTATAAATTGCCATTCGACAAGAAGTTGGAAGCCTTGTATGAGACCCCCATCTGCCAAAGGGTTTTCAAGGTTAGGGAGGCCAACGTGAAGGCTTTTTCGTCCTATCCTGAATTGGTATTGTCGGAAAACCATAAGACCATGTTGGTCAATGCTGTCGATGCTGTGTTTCCGAAGTTCTCTGTCGACATCATCGAGATGTTTCCGCGCCTGAAGCGTTCCGATGTAGTCTATTGTTGCCTCTACATTTTGGGCATCACCGAGGTGCAAGCCGCTGCATTGACGGGCAAGACCTACCAAGCCGTATGGACGAGGTCGCTAAAACTGCACGAAATCTTCGACAACAAGTCAAGTTTGCAGCTGGTTCTTCATGGTTTCTTAAAAGACTGGCAATCAAAGGAATAATATCAGATAAAGTGCTTTAATCAAAATTCCTCTTTGGAATTTGATTATTATAGATTGATTATTTAAAATACTGATAACCATTAGTTTATATAATAGTATTTTGATAAATTTTGATTAACTTTATTTTTGACGTTTTCTAGCTTTTTTTTCCATCATTTTACATTTGCACAGTTTTTTCAAAAGCAGTAGAATTATGGAATTTAAAATGAAAGATGTGCACATCGGCAACCTCATCCAAGAGGAATTGACACGACAGGGCCGTACAGTCAATTGGTTCGCCAAAGGTATTTATTGTGAGAAGTCGAATGTTTATAAGATGTTCAAACGAAAGAGCATCGACATGGCCCAGCTGATGAAAATCTCGGAAGTGCTCAACCATAATTTCTTGAAAGACTGCTTTGAAGAGTCGTAATGCATATTTGATTTGGTTAATAAATCATTTTTTTTGCCGCAGCTTCATTTGATGCTGCGGTTTTTTTTATGTATTTATATTTGTTTTCCGTATATTTGCAGCATAAAACATGTCTTTCGTTATGGAGCTTTTGGATTTGTACGATAAAGACTTGAAGCCAACAGGACTTACCATCGAGCGAGGGCAGCGGGTGCCACCTGGACTGATGATTCCTATTGTGGCGGTGTATGTCTACAACGACAAAGGGCAATACCTGATCCAAAAAGTGGCGCCGTCGAAGGGTAACTATTATGCCACTACGGCGGGTCACGTGCAGAGCGGTGAAAAGGATTTCGCTTTGTCGATGTTGCGTGAGTTGAGGGAGGAGATAGGCCTTTCTACCACCAAGAGTGAGTTGAAGTTGGTAAAAATCAGGCGTTATGACTATAAGTTCACATTGCTTTACATGCTGAAAAGCAATGTTCCGGCTGAGATGTTGCGCCTGCAAAAAGAGGAAGTGGATTCGGTGTCGTGGATGAGTCACGATGATATAGAGTTGTTGTGCAAGATGGGGCTTTTCAACCTGAAACACTATCAATTGCTTCTCGATTGCGAAGAAAGGTTGCAAAATAGGCACTGATTTTTATTCGTTTGCCAAAATTGGCTATATTTGCGCCAAATATTTAGTTAGCAATTTATACCTTATTATTATGATAGCAAAAGAACTTTTAAATCCGAAAAGCATCGTTGTATGCGGTGCATCGTCAGACATTCACAAACCTGGTGGAAAAGCTTTGAAAAACCTTTTGGAGAGTCCCTTCAGTGGTCCTGTTTATGCCGTGAACCCGAAAGAAACCGAGGTGCAAGGCGTGAAATGCTATGCCAAGGTCGATGACCTGCCGCAGGTGGATTGCGCCATCATCTGCATCGCCGCCAAGTTCTGCGCACAGACCGTCGATGTGTTGGCCAAAGAAAAAGGCTGCAAAGGCTTCATCATCATCAGTGCTGGATTCTCGGAGGAGAATGCCGAAGGCGCTGCCATCGAGAAGCATATCGTCGACACTATCAACAGCGTTGGCGGCAGCTTGATTGGCCCCAACTGCACTGGTTTCCTTAATGTGAACTATGCCGGATGCTTCGACACACCTATCCCGACGCTCGACCCGAAAGGCGTTGATTTCATCACCGGTTCAGGTGCAACTGCCGTGTTCATCAAGGAATATGGCATGAGCAACGGTTTGAAATTCAATAGCGTTTGGGCAGTGGGTAACAGCGCCCAACTCGGCATCGAGGACGTGCTCGAACACTTGGACGAGACCTTTGACCCCGAGAAGAGCAGCCGCGTCATCATGCTTTATATGGAAAAGATTGGCGATCCGCAACGCCTGCTGAAACACTCACGCAGCCTTATCAACAAAGGATGTCATATCGCAGCCATCAAGTCGGGTGGCTCGGCTGCTGGTAGCCGTGCTGCCTCGTCACATACTGGCGCTTTAGCCACCAACGACGCCGTGGTCGACGCCTTGTTCTGTAAGGCAGGCATCGTGCGCTGCCAGAATCGTCAGGAGCTGACTACCGTGTGTGGTGTGTTTATGCACCCCGAAATCAAAGGCAAACGCTGCGCTGTCATCACCCATGCCGGTGGTCCTGCCGTGATGCTTACCGACGTGCTCTCAAACGGCGGCATGGAAGTGCCTTCGCTCAAGGAACATCCGGCTAGCCCTGCCTTGTTGGAGAAACTCTTCGCTGGCTCAAGCGTGGGCAACCCCATTGATTTCTTGGCCACTGGAACAGCTGAGCAGCTTGGATATATCATCGACACCGTCGAGAACGAATACACCGACATCGACTTCTCGGTGGTCATCTTCGGATCGCCTGGCTTGTTCAGCAACAAAGAGGTCTATGATCTGCTTGACCAGAAAATGAAGACCTGTAAGAAGCCTATCTTCCCTGTGCTGCCTTCCATCATCAACGTGAAGGATGAGATTGAGGACTTCATCGCCAAGGGCCGCATCAACTTCCCGGAAGAGTGTGTGCTCGGCAATGCCATTTGCAAGGTCTATAACACCCCGAAGCCACAGCCCGAGAACGTGGAGATGCCGAAGATCGACACGGCCCGCATCCGCAAGTGCATCGACAGCTGCGAGAACGGTTACATCGGCCCGGATAAGATTTATGAACTGCTTGACGCAGCAGGCATCGCCCAAAAGCAGATCCGCGTCGTTGACAAGAAGCAGCAGGCTTTAGACTTTGCCAATGAGGTGGGTTATCCGCTCGTGATGAAGGTGGTCGGTCCTGTGCATAAGAGTGATGTCGGTGGCGTGACCTTAAACGTGCGCAACATCGAGACTGTCGACAAGGAGTTCGACCGCTTGATGGCGATCAAGGACACCTACGCAGTGGAAATGTACCCGATGCTCGACGGCACGGAGGTCTATATTGGTGCCATCCGCGATGCCAAGTTCGGTCATCAGGTGTTCTTCGGCTTGGGTGGCATCTTCATCGAGGTGCTGAAAGATGTGCAGAGCTCGCTCGTGCCGATCAGCGCCGCCGAAGCGAAGGAAGCACTCACCAAACTCCGTGGATATAAGATCCTGCAGGGTGTGCGTGGTCAACAGCCCGTCAATGTGGATGTCTATGCCGAGCAGATTGCTAGGGTGGCCGCTTTGGTGATGGCAGCCCCTGAGATTGCCGAGATGGACCTTAACCCGCTGTTGGGCAACCCGAAGAATGTTGTCGCGGTGGATGCACGTATTAGAATTGAGAAATAATTGACACGAGACTGCGAGACTGCGGGACTGCGAGACGAGAAGGGTTAACCCGAAGTCCCGAAGTCTCGCTGTCCCGAAGTCATAATAAAGACTATGATTACCGAAAAAGCCATCTATTACCTAGTCTATGCCGTCTTGATCGTCATCACCTTCGTGATCGACATGATGCTGTTGAAGAAGACTGACAAGATCAGCCGTACCATAGGCTATATCCTGAGCATCATCGTCGATTTGGCCATGTTCGGTTTTGGCATTTGGCTGTATAAGGTCAAGGGCGAGGACCAGACGGGCTTCGTGCTGGGCAGCATCCTTTGCGGTGTGTGCTTGCTGTGCCTGTTGGGCCGTTATTGGCAGAACAAAGAGGCCGACAAAAGAGACAAGAGGTCATGAAAAAAGCGGATGTCATTACATTGATTATCGTTGCCGCCGTGGTGTGCGGCTTCGCCTTCATCCCGGGAGCATGGGAATGGTTCAACACGACCACCAAAAACCATGGCTTGTTGATGAGTTTCTTCAAGTTTGCCATCCTTGGCACCTTTGGTGAGATGCTGGCCTTGCGTATCCGCGAAGGCATGTACATGAAAAAAGGCTTCGGCCTCTTGCCCAAGATGCTGGTTTGGGGTGTGTTGGGTGTGGTCATTGCCTCAGCCATGACCATCTTCAAGACGGGTACGGTGGCTTTGCTTGATGGTGGCTTCCATCTCAACGGAAAAGCAGCAGAATGGTTTGCAGGCGACCTCAGCTGGGGCAAGGCTTTTGTGGCCTTGTGCGTCAGCGTATTGATGAACACCCTATTTGCCCCGGTCTTTATGACCTTCCATAAGATTACAGATATCCATATTGCTGAGACGGGTGGCTCGTTAGGTGGTTTCTTTGGTAACAAATTGAAAATCAGAGAGACGCTTTCAAAGAAAATCAACTGGGACATCCAATATGGTTTTGTCTTTGCCAAGACCATCCCGTTGTTCTGGTATCCGGCCCATACCATCACCTTCCTGTTGCCGCCTACGCTTCAGGTGCTGTTTGCAGCCTTGCTGGGTGTGGCTTTGGGCGTGATTCTGAGCATTAAAAAGTAGGGGAGATGTCGTGGAAGAGAGGGATATGGCTTCTGTTCGTGCTATCGGCTCTTCGTGTTGAGCTTTTTGCCCAGACCGAGGTCTTCTTCTCGCAGCCAGGCGGATTCTACAATGAGTCGTTTGCGCTCTTTTTGAGCTGCAACGATTGGGAACGTCAAATTCGCTATACTACCAATGGCGATACGCCCACTGCGAATTCCAACCTCTACGAAGCACCCTTGTTCCTCGACGAGCATCTTTATTCCACTTCCGACATTTATACGCTTCCTATAGCGCCGGTTTTCGAGCCCTACGAGCCGGATTCCGTTCGACATGCCATCGTTATCCGCGCAGCGGCCTTCGACGATGAAGGTCATCGCATTACCGAGGTGGTGACCCATACCTATTTCATTCATGGTTTGGGCTGTGATCATCACGGTTTGGCGGCGGTGTCAGTTTGCTGCGATTCGCTCTCTTTATTCGACTATGACACGGGTATTTTTGTGCCTGGGGCATTATTCGACCCTGACTATCCTGACTGGACGGGTAACTATTACGAACATGGCATCGAATGGGAACGTTTGGCCAACGTGGAGTTTTATCTGCCCCATGGGGAGAGCGTCAACCAGCAATGTGGCCTGCGGACACACGGCAACCGTGCGAGGAAGGCCTACGCCAAAGGAATGAAGCTCTATGCGCGCGAGGAATACGGTAAGAAACGTTTTAAAGGACGCTTCTTTGAGACAACCCAAATCAAGAGCTTCAAACATCTTGTGCTCAAACCTTTCTCAACCCTTTGGCCTGGTACTGGGGTACAGGATTATGTTGCCAACCGTATGGCGCTGGAATTGGGATTGGAAGCGGCCAACTCAAGGCCGGTGGTGGTATATCTCAACGGAGAATACTGGGGAATTTATTTCCTTCAAGAGAAGCTCGACGACCACTATCTCGAGGATCATTTCGCCATTGAGCCTGAGAAGTGCAATATCCTTTGTGGCAACGGCTTTGAAGGCCAAAAATGGGTCCTTGAAGAGGAGTCGGGCGACTGCTCACAGTTTTTGCAGTTGCTGGATTGGCTTGAGGATGCCGACCTTTCCGACAGCCTCAACTATGCCCATGTCAGCTCTATTATCGACATCGACAACTTCATCGATTACCAAATCCTTGAGACCTTTATCGCCAATGCCGACTGGCCGGCGAACAATATGCGATGTTGGCAAGCTGGTGACAACAAGTGGCACTTCATTTTTTTTGATGGCGATGATGCTTTGTTGAAAGAGGACTACGATGTTTTTGGCAATGCTTGTTATGGCCCGAACGACAGATGGCATACGGGCGGCAAGTCAACGCTGCTTTTCAGACGTCTATTGGAGAACAACGGTTTTAAATTAAAGTTCCGCGAGCGGATTTATGATTTGTGCGCCAGCAATTTGCTGTTTGAAACCGTCTCGCCTTATCTCGAAAACATTGTATCTACTTTGGAACCTGAGATACCCAATCAGGTGCATCGTTTTGGTAATCCATTGACATACGACTATTGGAATTGGGGCGTTTCACTCGTCAGAGATTTCCTTCAAGACAGGGTAGAGGACTATCTTAACGTGTATGAGGCTTACGAGCCATGCAAAATTCACGATTACCAGTCGAATACGGATGACTTTGTCATCTATCCCAATCCGTCGGAAGATGTCGTGTACATCAAAATGTTGGATGGACGCTCGCGTGAGACGAAATTCATGCTCTGCGATGTCATGGGTCGCGTGATCTTGGGTGGAAAGAGCTATCTGTCTGCTTGCCAAGAAATTGTGTTGGGGTCGGAGTTGAGGTCTGGGGTGTATGTTGTCAAGATTGGCCCGCATGTGCATCGGTTTGTCAAATATTAGAAAAGTTTTTTTGATAATCGTTTGCATTTCAAGTATTTTGTATAAATTTGCAACGATAATATAAAATGCGCATTATGAAATCCTACAAATTGTTCAGATGGCTTTTGAGAGCTTCGGCCTTGACGACTGTGATGTTCGTCATGCAAGCCTGCTATGGCGCTCCCTATCGTGATCAGGACATGCCCGATCCGATGGAAATGAGTGATGAGGCTATGGCTCCCGAGACTCCGGTCGAAACTCCGGTGGCTGATACTTTAGTTCAGGCTGAGATATAAAGATATCCTGAAAAGATCCCTCGTTGGTCCAGAAATAGTTTGTAATCGGTTTTAATAAACGTCTGATAATCAGCGATGGTTTTCTGAAATAGTTTGTAATGCAGTAAAAATGTGTTGTTTTTATTGCATTTCTGTATACTTTTGTAGCAACTAAACTATGACGTTATGAAAATCTACAAATGGTTAAGGGGGCTAATGAAAGCCTCGGCACTCACTACGGTGATGTTCATCATGCAGGCCTGCTATGGCGTGCCCAGCACAGATCGATGTGAATTCGTTTTGAGCGGGTATGTGACCGACAAGGTGACGGGGCAACCGCTTGAAGGCATTAAGTTGAGTTCTCGAAATCTTGACACAAACTATGATTATATCACTGCTGAGACGGATAGCAATGGGTATTTTGAGATACTTCAGTGGGGTAACTGCCGTTACGGGGCAAGCTTTATCCTCAAGGTCAATGATGCTGATGGAAATTTCATGCCTTTGGACACGACGGTGTTTTCTGATTCCGATCTCAGTGCCTTGGACATCAAACTAGAAAGCAACCAGTAAAATCTTACTACAATGAAAAAACACTCTTTATACAGATGGTTCCGCCGAGTGGCAATGCTTTCGGGCATTCCGGCCTTGACGATGTTTTTCACTACTTGCTGCAAGTATGGAATGCCAAACGATTGGATCTATGGTGTGGTTATTGACGAAGAAACAAATGGCGTGATTCCAGAAGTTGTTATTGAGTCAGAGGGAGATTTCTTGACTGTAACGGACGAGTTTGGGGAGTTTCGTTTGGTTACTGAAAATTGCATAGACTTGAAGTTCAGCAAAGATGGCTACCAAGTAAAGGATACAATGATTTGTACACCTCAACATGTATCGGTTACGATTAAGTTGCAAAAGCAATCCGCCGAATGATGCTCCAAGCCTTCCATAACTATTTCCGCAAAAAGGAAACCCAACTCCACGAGTTGAATTATCTTTTTTGGGAGTGTACACAACGCTGCAACCTCAACTGCCAGCATTGTGGCTCGGACTGTTTGGCTTCGTCGCGCTATAAGGACATGCCTTTTGAGGACTTTCTGAACGCCATAAAACCTCTTGAAACCAAGTTCAAACGTAATTCCATTTTGGTGGTCATCACGGGCGGCGAGCCTCTAGTGCGCCCCGACTTGGCCGACTGCGGGCGGCAACTGCGGCAGCACGGTTTTCCTTGGGGTATCGTCAGCAACGGCTACGCTTACGATGAGGCCATGCACAAAAAACTGATGGACGCGGGAATGTGCAGCATCACCATCAGCCTTGATGGGTTGTGCGAAACGCACGACGCTTTCCGCAAACGGCAAGGCAGCTTTGACCATGCACTTCGTGCCATCGACTTGATCGCCAACGAGAAACGCCTTCCGACCTACGATATCGTCACTTGCGTCAGCCCGATGAACTTTGGTGAATTGGAGGCCATCAAGCAGCTGCTCATTGAGCATAAGGTGAAGGCCTGGCGCTTGTTTACCATCGACCCGATTGGTCGCGCTGCTGCCGATGATGGCTTGCAACTCAGCAACGAACAACTCCGCCAAATGATGGATTTCATCGTAGCCACTCGCAAAGAGGGGGAAATCGACTGCATGTTCAGCTGCGAGGCATACGTCGGTCCCTATGAGCGCAAGGTTCGCGACTGGTATTATTTCTGTCGTGCAGGCATCACCGTCGGCTCTGTCTTGATTGACGGTTCCATCTCTGCTTGTCCTAACATTGACCGCAGTTATGTGCAGGGCAACATTTACCAAGATGATTTCTTGGATGTTTGGGAAAACCGTTTCCAAACTTTCCGCGACCGTGAATGGATGAAACAAGGCCCTTGCGCCGATTGCAAGGTGTACAAGAACTGCCTTGGTGGCGCCATGCATCTACATGCGAAGGACAAGGGGGAGATGATGGTTTGCCATTATAATAAGTTGAGAGTTTAGTGTTTAGAGTTTAGAGTGAGGGAGTACAAAAGTGGATTTTTTTGAAATTTTTTCAAAAAAATCCACTTTTTTCTTGACAGTAATGAAAATTGTTGTACTTTTGCAGTGTTCTATTTGACTAATACACTAACACAAAATATAACAACATGATTGAAATCAAGAACTTAGACTTCGGCTACAAGAGTCAGCCAGTCTTCAAAAACATCAGCCTTTGCTTTGAGAAAGGTAACATTTACGGCCTTCTGGGCGAAAACGGAGTGGGGAAGACCTCCCTGCTGAAACTCATCAGCGGTCTGCAGAAGCCTGCAGCAGGTTCATGCGAAGTGGACGGCATCGCCCCCTTCAACCGCTACCCTGAAACCCTCCAGAAGATTTTCTTCATCTCGGAGGATTTCGCCATCCCGGACAACACACCTATTAATAATGTACGCGAGTTGGGCGTGTTCTATCCCAACTACGACGAGAAGCTTTTCCTCGAGCTTTGCGAGGAACTTGAGGTGGATCCCAAACGCAAGTACGGCGAACTTTCCTTCGGTCAACAGAAGAAATGCTTGATTGCCACGGCTTTGGCACTCAATACGGACTATCTGCTCCTCGACGAGCCTACCAACGGCCTTGACATCCCTTCGAAGACCCTCTTCCGTCAGGTCATCACCAAGCACGCTACTGAAAACCGCACCATCATCATCTCCACCCACCAAGTGAAGGATGTGGAAAACCTCATCGACCCCATCATCATCCTTGACCACGACGAGGTGTTGCTCAAGGCCTCGTTCCGCGAGATTACCGACAAGCTCTATTTCGATTATGGCATGGATGAGGCTCCCGAGGCACTCTACAGCGAGATGATTCCTGGTGGCTACGTCAGCGTGACACGCAATCCTAACCATTACGACAGCAAAATCAGCATCGAGGTGTTGTTCAACACCGTGATGAAGAACAAGGAAACCATCAAGCAAATCTTCGGATAAGAAAGGGCTTGCATTATGAATAACACATTCAATTTCAATCGTTTCAATAAGGTGCTGGCCTACGACTGGAAGCGTTTTATCCGCAACTTCGGCATCACGCTGCTGGTGTGGATCAGTATGCCGGTCATGTTTTGGGTGACAAGCCTGGTCTTTGACTTTGAAATAGGGTCTTTCGTGCGGATATTTGTCATCTTCGGCCTCATCGCCATCACGGTCATGTCGGCCCCGTCGCGCATCTATGGCAAGGTCAATCTGCCACGCGAGGGTGTGGACTTCGCCATGCTCCCTGCTTCAGGCTTGGAACAATTCCTGAGCATGTTCATCTACTGCTCTTTGCTTACGCCTACTGTCGCTTTGGTAGGCAGTTGGCTGGTAGACTGTCTTATGACCACGTTGCCTTTCGGCGGCTTTGTTGACTATATCCCACTTCAGATTCCTACCGACTCTTTCGGTGAGTTTATCGTTGTCGTTATTGCATTGATTGTCACGGCATGGGCCGAGTCGTCGGTCTTTATGTTTGGTAATATGGTCTTCAAGCGCCGCAAGTCGGGCAAGACCTTCGGTTGGATCTTGCTGATCTCTTTTGCCCTTGTCATGCTGTTCCAGCTGACCAATGGCTGGCGTCTGTTCGAATACCTCTTCACCAGTGACAGCCTTGTCAATCTGTGGATCTACATCGCCATCATGTTGGTCATCGCCTGTGGCTTCTATTTCGGTACGTATCGTAAAATCAAAACGCAAAATTACTAACCATGAATAATACCTTCAATTTCAATCGGTTTGGGAAACTCCTTGCCATGGACGGCAAGAAGTATCTCCGCAATTTCGGCATCACCTTGGCCATCTTGTGCAGCCTCAATGTAGCCACTTGGCTGTTGACGGCTGTGTTTGGCTTCGCCATGCCGACGTTTGTCCGCTGGATGGTCATCTATGTGGCTGTTTTCTTGTCGTGCATCCTCGTGCCGGCCAAGGCCTTTGGTGATATCAACCTACCGCGTGAAGGCGTGCGTTACGCCATGTTGCCTGTCTCCAATTGGGAGAAATACCTGAGTTATGTGCTCTATTGCATCATGACCCCTGTTGTGGTGATTCTAGTGTCGTATGGCATCGACTCACTGCTGACTTTGCTTCCTGTAGGAGGCTTTGACAGGTATATCAAAAGCTTTGGCATGATGAACACAATGTCGGATTTCTTTAAACAACTTGACGAGACTTCAGGTGTTTTGGACCCTTCTAACTTGACAGAAGACTATTATTTTGGACTTAATATGATGAATAAGGTTGGCACTATAGAGGTCTGGAATTACCTTGTGGGCTTCCTGTTCACCATAGGTTTCTTCATGATGGGCAATCTGTTGTTCAAACACCATAAGACAGGTGCCACCTTCGGCATCATGATGGGTGTTTCCTACATTATGTCTACCATCATGCAGGTGGTAATGTTTTCCTCCAACATCTTCAATTTCATTTCAGATGCGAATCTTGAGAGCATCGCTGACATGATTGGTAGCATGATGTGGGTGAGCTTTGCCATTAATTGTGTGCTGACCATAGCGCTATACGTCGGTATATTCTTCAAACTTAAAACCCAAAAATATTAAACCATGGAATTTAATGCACATAAACCCATATACCTGCAGATTTGCTCCCAGCTCTATGAGCAGATCCTGCGTGGCGAGCTGAAGGCCGACGACCGCATCCTCTCGGTGCGTGATTATGGCATCCAACTCGGCGTGAACCCCAACACCATCATGCGCTCTTACGAAACCATGACGGCTGCAGGCATCATCTACAACAAACGCGGCATCGGCTATTTCATCTCACCCGAGGCCAAGGACATCGTCCTCAAGCAAATGCGCGAGGAGTTTCTTGAGAAGGAACTGCCCGAGGTGGTCAAGAAGATGAAGTTGCTGGGTATCGGCTTGGACGAAATCAAGTTTTAGGGATTCCCGCGCAGCGGGAATCCCAACAAATCACTAACCGCTATGAAGAAACTAAAACCCCATCATTACATTATCCTGCTCACTGTATGCGTGGCCATAACGGTCATCATAGTGGCACTGACCCTGGGCAAAAATGTTGCCATAAGTGTCTTGTGCACCGGAATAGGATGCATTATTGGCCTCATCCTTGGCTTTGTTATCAGGAAGAATAAGAATGCAAGTAAATAAACAACTCAAACTGTAACTTTTTGGGCATAACTCCGTCTTACAGGAAATCAACTAAAACTTCAGCACTATGAAAAGACATTTTTTGATTATCGCAGCCTTGATCGTCGCTATGCTTGTCCAATCGTGTACCATAGCCATTAGCGGTGAGTCGCTGGGCGGAGAAACCATTAAAGGCAATGGCAACATTGTCACTCGCGACTACGATATGACTGATTTCAATGGAATCTCGACTTCGTTGTCGGCTACTGTAAACTTTACCAAAGCAGATAGTTACTCTTGCATTGTCAGTGTGGATGAAAACCTTTTCGAATACCTTGATATAAAGGTGAAAGACAATGAGTTGCTTATGGGTAAACGAAAGGAAGACAAAAACACCAACTTGAAAGCTACACAGTTCGTCATTGAGGTGACGGCACCGAGTTTGGAGTATCTCAACCTTGCTGGAAGCGGCACTTTCAATGCGCTCAGTCCGCTGAAGGGTGAGAAGTTGGAAGTTAACCTTGCAGGTTCGGGTGACATCATTTTCCATAAAAGCGTTAGTGCACAGAAAACTGAGTTGAATGTGGCAGGTTCAGGCGATTTGGTTTGCAATGAACTGATTGCGGATGAGTTGGACAGCAATGTTGCTGGTTCGGGCGACTTGAAAGTCGTTAGTGGTCAGGTGCGCGAGGCCGGGGCTGGCGTGGCTGGGTCGGGCGACATCGTTCTCACCTGCGACATTGAGAGCCTTGATGCCAACATAGCAGGCTCAGGCGACATCAAGGCGCGAGTCAATGGTAAACTCACCTACGGCATCTTTGGGCCTGGCGACATTGGCTACTATGGCAACCCTGTCGTGGAAGGCGACAAAGTGGGTGGCAAGGTGAGTCGTCTTGGTGACTGATTTCATCGAATAGTAAATCTCTTTTTCATAACCTTGTAATGAGAAACGGCTGACCCATCGGGCCAGCCGTTTTCTGTTTTGGTCTGTAGGGCTGTCGTACCACGGTAGCCGCAGGTTGAATGTCCTGTGGCTGCCACGATGTGACAGCCCTACAAGCCGTTATCGGATCACGCTCACGCGCTTGACACCCATGCCGTTCTCCGTGTAGATGCGGATCATGTAGACACCTGAACCGAATTGGCTCATGTTGAGCGTCTCTGTGTCGTTGCTCACCTCGGCGTCATAGACCACTTGGCCAAGCTCGTTCACCACGGTGAGGCGTTGCATGCCTTCAGCCTCGATGGTGATGTTGCCGTTGGTCGGGTTGGGGTAGAGGTTGGCCTTTACGGCAAACTCGTTCACGTCGGTGGAGTTCTTAACAAGGATGTTCAGTGTGCCCTCGCCATTGTTGCATTCCGAAACAGGAGTGGCGGTCAGCACGGCATCACCCTTGTAGGTCTTGCTCCAAGTGATCACCACCGATTTGCCGTCGTTGGCAGGCACCAGTGTGCCAGCCTCTTCAGGCTCGATGCTGAAGCCGACCTCCACATCATTGCTGACGGTGTAGGTCGTGGTAGGTGTGAGGCGCACATCCAATTCGGCATCGCCGCTGATCTCTGGCTGGGCGGCCACGGGATTCACCACCAAGTTGATGGCTTGTTCAAGTATGGTCTCGCAGCCGTTGGCGTCGGTCACCTTGGTGAGGGTGGCGTTGATGCTGTTGGCAGGCGTGAGACTCAAAGTGTAGTTGTCGCTTTCAGCTGTGAAGTCATCCATACCCGTGGCTTCCACGGTAAACGGAGCCATGCCAGTGAAGTTGAATTCGACATCGATGGTTTCGCCTTCGCAGATGCTGGCAGGCACGTCGCCGATGGTCATCGTCGGGGCAGCATTCACTGTGACGGTGACGGTGCGTTCACCATCCTCATAGTCGACTTGACAGAAATTGTTGCGCACTGAATTGATGTTGAACACATGTTCACCAGGTTCAAGGTTGCCCAGATCAATGCTGTGGTTGCCTGCTTCCTCAAAGATGTGCTCTTCGCCGTTGAGGGTGACTCCAAAGAACAAATCAACAGGAGGATAGATGTTGGAGCCTGATAGCGTAAAGCTAATAGAGGCGGGGTCGTTTTCACAGATTTCAATGCTTTCGGCAGCCAAAGCTAATTGAGGAGGTTCGCTGAAGGTGAGCGTCATAGTCTCTGCTGAGCTGCAAGCCTCGGAGGTTGCCGTCACATTTAATTCAACCATCATGGCATCGATGTCTTGCGGGCCAGGGATGTAGTTGGTTGTTGGTTCGTGCGGGTTTTCAAACACGCCATCGCCATTGGTACTCCATGTAAGGTCGTCATAATCGCCTTCCACCTCCACCCATACAGGTTGCGGCTCACTGACGGCACACATGGTGACGCCAACCGGGGAGTTGATGGAAACGCTTTGGATAATGTTAACCGTCATCTCGTCTGTGATGGTCTCGCCGCCACCATTGATGGTGATGGTCAACGTGGCCTGTCCGTTTTCAATGTCTTGCGTTCCAGGCGTGTAGATTGGCATGGCGATGGTGGCATCATCGAAGGTGCCGTCGCCCGAAGTGGTCCATTGCAAGTTGTCGTAATGGATGGCGTAGCCCACGACTTGGGCCTCGCTGCCTTCGCAGACGGTCACGTCGTTGCCAGCGGTGCCAGCCATCACGCGAGCGGCCGGCAGGCCGATGAGATCGATCCAGCCGCAGTCGCTGCCGCTGTTGACGCTGCCATCCTTGGTGTAGGTCCATCTGTAGGAGTGTCTGCCTTCGCTAACGGGGTAGGCGGCTTTGGTCCAGCCGATGCTGCCCGACCAGTTTTCTTTCTCCTGGTTGTCGATGTAGAAGCGCAGCTTGTCATAGCCTGACTCTGACGATACTTTATAATAGAAGGAGATAGAATCGTTTGATCCAGCCTCGTGGCTTAGGATGAGGGTGGTGGTTCCGTTGCTGCCGATGGAGCCCGAACGCACGCAGTAGAGGCCTTCGTAGGGGCTTTCGGTGACGACGCGCCACGGATGGCTGGCATCGTTGGTCCAGCCATTACCAAGCTCACCGAGTTCAAAGTCCTCAACGATGAGGCCTACCTTGGCGGCGTATTCGTTTTGTGCCGCATATTGTCCCGAAACAACGTTGAGGAGGAGAGGGCAGCTGTAGCCAATAGGTGTGTCTTCACTTATGGTGATGTCGTATACGGCGGTCTGTGTCTCACCAGCATTGACATTGTCAAACGATACGGCACTTTCGGAAACTGTAATGTAGGGCGACAGCATCTGCATGGTAACCTCAGTGGCGGCTGCGTCGGCATGACCCTTGTTTTCGATGGGGAAGCTGAGTTTCGCAGTTTCTCCGGCATCGAGGCGGCCGTTGCCATTGCCGCTCACCTCGGTGATACCCATGCTTCCGAGGTTAAAGACGGGGGCGTATGCTTTCATGGCGAGATTGCTGACATAGACATCGGTACCGTTGGTCACGGTGATGGTGAAGCGGTTGCTGGTGTTGTCGGGCACGTTGTCGGCCACGGTAAACGAGAAGGCGTTGGCTACAGTTTGGGTGGCGTTGGGGGCCATGGCTTCATACTGTGCCGTGCCGTTGGTGATGGTGATGTATTCCGACTCGGTCTCAAGCACCGCATCGAAGGCTTCCATCGGGTCGCTGCCGACATTCTTCATCGTGATGTCGAGGCTGATGGTTTCACCAAAGTCGAGTTGTTGGTTGAAGTTTTCATCGTGGAGAACCTTGTTGTCAAACACGATATATGGACCGTCGGCAGGGATGACGCCCATGACAGCTTCATAGCGCAGGTAGTTTTGGCCGGTCACGACGAGATGGATTTCGGTCGGAGGCAATTGAGGCAAAAACTCGATGGTTTGCGGATCGCCCGTGGCTTCGGCAACGGCGAGAATTTCCCAGCCACCTTCGGGGTTTTCTTTCACCAAACTGATCATGCAGCCTTCAGGGGCGGTGATGTTGACCTCGCCTAAGCCTGCGATGACGACTTCGGGGTGTACTACATCCATTTCCTGAGGTACTTGGGTATAGATGCGCAGGAAAGCGTCGCAGTGGGCAGTGAACATGGTGTAGGTGATGTCCTTGCTTTCCGTGTTGTAAGGCCAGTTGCTTTGGGCGAGGAAATATTTGCCAGCCACGTTGCCGAAAGCGGGCATCCAGTTGCCCGTGTTGTCGGCGTATGGTCCGTAGGTAGGCATGAATTCGCCGTCAAAGAGGTCGTAGACACCCCAGACATAGGCGTCGTTGACGAAGGAATAGGAGGTCTCGGTGGGGCAGAGCACACCCACGGCACCGGCATTCTCACCGTTGTAGGTGCGGCGCATCCAAGCCTCGCAGAAACAGTCTTGGTTGTAGTTGAATTTACCCGTGAGGCAGTTGATGGACATGACGAAAGGCAACTTGCCGACATTGTTCATCTGGTTGACATGGCTGTTGCGCACGGCGGGCTCACCCCATCCTGTCTCCAAGCCATGGTCGCGGTGTTGCAGCCAGAAAGAGCCCTCGTTGACGGCTTGCACCACAAGCTCGGGTGAACCATTGTTCCAGTTTCCTAGCTCGCTCGGGGTCTGTGGGATATAACCTACGCCGTTGGGGCCGAAATAGTTGACCACCATTGAGGTGTTTTGGTTGCTCGACCAAATGCTTCCAGGCGTACCTTGATAGATGCAATTGATACGGTTGGTGTCGTAGCCGTGCTGACGCATATAGCCACCGAACACCTCGGAACAAATCTGGAACCAACGCTCTGTTTGCCAGCCTAATGCAGTGATGGGGCGGGAATAGAAGTTGGGATCCATATTGGGATTGGTGTATTCATATTCGAGTTGCTTGCCAACGAAGACGGGCAGTTGGGCCGGTGTCTCGGCAATCAGACGTGAAAACACCATGTCGGGCAGGTTGTCGTTGCCAACCACGTCAGCGTAGCGGTTATCGGTGATGCAACTGCCGTTGGAGGGGTGGCTGACGGTCTCGGCAGGGATGTATTGGCCCATGTTGGTGCCATGGTCGCCCAACAAGCAGACGGCCACAGGGGCAATCTCCCAAGTGTTGTAAGCGCTGTGGAACCAAGCCTTCATGTCGTTGGTGGTGGTGGCAGGCATCTCGTCGAGGCGGTACACCTCCGTGATGATACCTTGGCGGGTGCGGTAGTCCTTCAGTTGGTTGGCGTATTCAGCCCAAGCGTCGTTGTTGGGAGTGATGATGAGGTACTCGGCACCTTTGTCGTTGTCGCGCAGCCATTGCTGCATACGGGCTTCATAGTCGATGACAGGCAGCTGGTCGTAGTTGAGCAGCTCGGCAGCGAGGATGGGGTCCCAATAGGGTGAACGCAGACGGTCTTCACCGAAATGTCCGTTGCCGCCTTCAAATTCGACAGCAAGCTCGACGTTGGTGTAGACAATCAGGTCCTTGGTGACTGGGTTGTACTGGAAGGGCGTGACGGCTACGGTGACCGCCTCGACGCCACGGATGTAGGAGCTACCCATGACGAAAGGCTCGGCAGGGTAGTAGGCGTCCTTGCTGTAGACGCTCATGTCCTTCACATAGTTCATGTCGGGCTCCTCGTTCTCCGACTGGATGCGGAGGGCAGGAGCGATGTTGACGTTGTGCAGGGTCTCTCTCTCAAAACTGACCACGCGCAAATGTGCAGTGGCACCTTGTGGAATGGCCATCATACGGCTGTCGGCAGGCAGGTTGGGCTTGCCAGCTTCGCTGGGGATGGCGATGGTGTTGATGCTCACTTCGCTCATCTCTTCTCCACGGTATTGGATCGTGTTGAGCGTGACTTGACCCACATTGTAGCTGATGTGCAGCCCGTCACGGGTCTTCTCCGTCAAGTTGAAGCCTTGCTTCCCTTTGACGGGATAGTTGAAAGTTTGTGCCAAAACCGTGTTGCCGATGAATGCAATCAAGGCAATGGCTAAAACAATTGGTAGGGATTTTTTCATCATGTTATGTTTTTAATTTGATTTGTTTGTTTCCTTTTCTTTGAATTGAAAGAGACGCAAAATTTGCGTCTCTATATGATCTCTTCCCCTCGCCTCAATCTCTCAACTCTCAACTCTCAACTCAATCATACTCGCCCCACTTCATGCAGGCGCCTTGCAACTGCTTCTTCAAGGGGAACATGAGGGTGATTTTGGCTGTCACATCCGTGTTGAAGCGCATGCCTAACAGGTAGGGGTCGATATAGCCGGCACCGATGACGTTTTGCGACTCGCCGGTGATCTCTTCATGTGTAAACGAGTTGATGGCTGCGGCATGTCCCGAAACGTCAGCTTTGATGATCAAATAGTAGTTGCCCACGTTGAGTTTGTAGAGCACACCCAAACCTGCCACCAGACCCACGTTGAACTGTCTAGTGTTTTGGGCGGTCATCTCAACCGTGTCGGTTGAGGCGTCGTTTTCAATGAAATGTTGCTCTGGTGTGCCATAGCCTTCATACGCTTTCTTTTGCCAAGTCATCTTTCCAGCAAGGGGTAGAATGAAGCGAGGACCGATGAAGACATAAGGTCTGAAATTGCTTTTGGAGAAATAATGTGTGAGTATGGCTTGAACATCAACTTCTTGATATTCAGCATCGTATTGACGATAATAGTCTTTGTTTTCGTTAGAGGTTTGTCCGACGGCAATGGGGAAATTCACGATGTCGTAATTCAGTTGCATCTTGCGCATGGCATAATAGCCTTCGAGACTGATGGAGTTGCTGCTGTTGAGCATGCGCTCCACGGTAAGGCCACCGATGAGGCCAAAGTTGAATGGCTGGTTGTATTTGGTTTTCGTACCACCGAAGTGAAGCCAATAGGTAGAAGTAAGTCCGCCAGAGAGCCCGATGTTATATTGTGCTTCTGAGGAGTTCACTTTGCTGCTGGCTGGCGTCAACGACTTTTTGAACTGGGCCTGGGCGCCTTGGGCAAACAAGAATAGCAAGGATAATATGGCAATTGTTCTTTTCATCTTCATGGATTTGTTATTTGTTATTCTGTGTAATCGCCTTGATGCACATCCGTCGGATTCTCAATGATGACGATGTCGCCAGGTTTGGGTAGCGTTTGGTGACCGTTAGTGGGGTTGAGCAACATGTCAAGGATATGGCCACCCTTGAAATAGATCATGTTTTCAATACCCCAAACGAAATTCTTGATGACGGGTTTGACAATGGTATCGGTGACGCCGGTTACGGTGTCGGTCTCAACGATGTATTCTTTGTCAATCTTGCCGGATATGATGTTGGCCTTCAAGGGATGGAACAAATGCGTGTGGATGATGTCGTAATAATAGATGGTGAAATAGGGATCTTTACCCATGATATAGACGGTGTTGAAAACATCTTTATTCACATGTTCGTCGTCAAAATAGACAGGAGCCAGAGAGTCGGCAGCAAACAAATCATAATACTCATTGATGAGGGCAAAGGTGCTGTCGTTTCTTGACCTTTCAATTTCAGAGATTTCTAAAGAGCCTTGGGCGCTTTGGTAATTGTAATAGAGATAGTTCAACTTGGCAATTCCCAAATGTTGTTCGAAAAACTTGAAGTATCTGTAACCATCGATGACACCTTCAGGTCTCATCCAATTGCTCTCTGGAATACGGATGACCCTTGTCACATTGGTATTGTCGGTCGTATACGATCCTTCAATTCTAGGTGGTTCGTCACCGAAATACAGGCGGTTGTTGCCAATGGCCTCAAGAAGTTCCTGTGGCATAAATTCGTTGATATTCGGGATTTGTTGATGCCCATAGAAGACGGTTCCGTTGTTGGCAGGGTCGTCTTTCAAACAGGAGGTGAACAACGCGAGTCCGCCTAAAATAAACATTGTGCTGATCAGATGTCTTTTCATCTTTTTGTCGCTATGGCGTTTGGATTGTCTCATAGTTTGAAAAATAATCTGGCAAATATAAGGTTTTAGGGTTTACATTTTACAAAAATCGAACGGAATTTTTTGTGACAATATTGTAATGGGTTGGGTTTTATTTTGTTATGATGACTTTTTTTGTGATATTCTGCCCTCGACAACTGAATGTAAAACAATACATTCCGCTCCGACAAGCATCCAAATGATAGGGATGGTTGGCTTGTGGACCGGCAGGGATGACAAATTGGTCGACAAGTTGGCCTGTCATGTTGTAGACTTTGACGTCAATAGGTGTGGCGGTTGAGCCCGTCGTGATGTTCATTGTTCCGTTGTTGGGGTTGGGAGCGATGTCAATGTTATAGTCCGGTGTATCGTTTTCTTCAACGCCATAGAAGGAACTGAGCAGCCAATAGCGTGTTTTCTTCCCTTGTGGGCAGCAGTCGTTGCTTACTGTGGCCTGTAGCCAAACGGTGTCTTCTATTTGGCTTAAGACATATACCTTGCAATGTTTGGCAGGGTCGCCAATTGGTTCCAACACCCAATCGACTTTGCTGTCTGGAAAGTTCCAAGAAACGGAATCCCATTTACATAACGGATTGTTGTCCCATAATTCGAACTCATAGGCCTTAATTTGGAATTCGGTGGCGGTGATGACCCAGTGGGGCGCCGTGTTGGCTGTGTCGGAGGGGTAAATGTCGGTGGGGTCGGGGCTGTATTGCAGCTCAAGGTTGAGGTGGCGTATGGTGTAGCAGCCTGTGGTATCGGGCACGGTGTCGGTGTAATAGCCCGAAGAGGTGTAGGTGTTGCCGTACCATTCGAAGGTGTCGCAATGTCCGATCTCTGATACGGGTTCACTGTCAACGAGGTCGCTCACAGTGAGGTTGAGTGTAACATAGCTCTCGCAGCCACTCTCGTTGGTGACGGTGTAAGTGTCGTGGTAGGTCCCTGGGCTGTCGTAATGCAGGTTGAAACCGTTCTCGGTGTAGTCGTCAGGACCTCTGAAACAGACCGCGTCATTGATTTCTTGGTCGGGGTCGCGGCGTAAGTCGATGTAGAAGTAGGAAGTGTTGGTGGTGGATGAGCCTCCACATGGGGGTTCTTCGGTGGTGACAGTTAGGGAGGCCACGAAAAACCCATGGTTTTCATAGTGGTGAGAGACGGGGTTGCCAGTGCTTGTGGTGCCATCGCCGAAATCCCATATCAAGTTGTAGTCGATGAGGTTGATATCGGCACTGAAGGAGAGGTCTTCCAATATGCATTCTGTGATGGTGTCGTATGGGTTGACGGGTGTCTCGTTGACAGTGATGGAGGTGGTGAGGTCGGCAGCTTTCGATCCGGCCATATAAGCATAGCCTCGGGCATCGCCAAAGCCATAGATGTGGGCGTTGAAGCCGTTGGGACAGCTCAGTTGGTGAACCCCATGGTCGATTCTTTTTCGGTAGAAACTGTATTGGTTGTTGCCCTCCACGGTTTCAAATTGGCCGGATGGCAATAGGTTGTTGTCGAGATATACTTGCCCCACATCCTGACTCTCAACAATGATGTTGACATAGTGTGTGCTGATGTTAACGTTGTTGTGGTTGTAATTGAAAGTGGAGAAGGTGATTTCTTCGATGCGCTGCTCGATGGGTGCAATCCATACCATTGAGGGTGCGCCATTGCCTGAACCGTTGGAACTGGAGTTGAACAGATACACGGCACTGCGTTGAGATGTCTCCAGATAACACGACTTTGCGCTGCTATTCAGTTTGAAGACGTAGGACTGGTTGGCATTCAAGGTTTGGATCACGGTGCCATTGCGTCGTATCTCGTTGCCATCGGCTGCCGAGGTGATTTTGACGTAGTCCTCGTTGCGGTCGAGTGAGGAGGTGACCACGAATTTCTTGCCCCATGAGCGCACGGGCATGGCTTGTTCGAATACGCAGTCGGAGTCACTAAACGCCGTGGTGGGAATCAAAGTCAAGTTGTTGCCGTTAAAGATGGCGATTTTTTTGCAGTCGTGGGCCGTGACACGTGTGCCACTCAAATCGCGTTGCCCTTGACTCATGTTGGAACGCACCTGATAGGCTTCGCCAGTGTTCAAGGTGATGCTAAAGGTCTGGTTGGCTTGGTGTCCGCCCAAGGTATTCACCGAAGGTGTGATGTCGATTTCGGTGTCGTCTTCGGTGGCAACGATGACGAAAGCACTTGAAGGGTCATAACTGCCTGTCGATTGGTCGTAGGTTTGGATGATGTAGTCGTCGGCCAAGCCAGGAGTGGGTAGTACAAACGAGGCGTCGAAAGAATAGGTGGCGATGTTGGCGCAATATACCGAAACGGTGTCGGTGGTAGTGATTTTAAGTCCTTTGTTTACGACGCGTTCATACTCGGAGTTTTCTATATACACTTGCTCTTCGTCAAGGTCAATGGAGAAAACGTCGTTGGCTTCCACGGTGAAGTCGCGAGTCCAGCCTGTGTTAGGATTGGTGATGGTGCCTTCGCAATCTCTTTTGGCACTTACGATTAGTTGGACGCGTACCCAACCCGTGGAAGGGACATCAGGGTGGTACTTGAATCCGTTGGCGATGAAGGAAAGCCAAAATTCCTTGCCTTGGGTGGTGGCGTCTTGCGCATAAGAGGTCGATGTCGCCGTGGCTAATGCCAGAAGGAGTAGCAGTGTTTTCCAGATATGTTTCATGTTGTGGTTTGATTAGTGCGTAACGATGACTTTCTTTGCGACAGTCCCGTTTCTTCCAGTGGCCACAAAGCAATAGATGCCCGAGGATTTGGCGTTTAGGTTATAAGTTATAGAGTGTTTGTTAGCTGTGTTTTCTGTTTGTATATGGTCGATCAAGGTGCCACGCATGTCGTACACTTTGACTTCGACACGTCCATCCATTTGTTCAAAGTTGAGCATCATTTGTCCATTGTTGGGGTTGGGAATGACATCAAAAGTTCCCGACGAGAGGCCGTTCTCTTCTATGCCATAGAAGGAGCAGACCAACCAATAACGTTGCACCACGCCTTCTTGCGGTGCGCAGCGGTTGTGGACATGGGCTTCCAACCAAACGGTGTCTTCAGTTGGGTTGAGTACATATAGCTTGCAACTTTGGTTTTTGTTGCCAAAAGGTTCAAGTACCCAGTCGATGGGTTCAGCAAATTCCCAAGTAACGGAGTCCCAATAACAATGTGGATTGGTATCCCATAGGTGGAAGTCGTATGACGTGATTTGGAACTCGGTGGCAGTGATGACCCAGTGAGGAGCTGTGTTGTTAGGATCCAAGGGATAGATTTCGGTTGGGGTGGGGGTGTATCCCAACTCGAGGTTGAGGTGGACAATGCTGTCGCACCCCAAAGTGGTCAATAGGGTCTTCTCGTAGTTTCCTGTGGTGTAGTAGGTGGTACCAAGCCATTGCAACGAGTCGCATTCCGTGATGTCGGTGATCGAGCCGTCCACGTTGCCACTGAGTGTCAGATGGCAATCGACGATGCTGTCGCAACCGTCGATGGTGGTGAATTGCTGATGATAGGTTCCACTGGTGGTGTAGTCCTGCCCATTCCAATGGAAGGTGCCGCAGGTGATGGTGTCGAAGCTGGTGTGTTGCGGCAGTCCCATGGTGAGGTGCATGGTGACGATGCTGTCGCAGCCGCCCAAGGTGGTGTAGGTGTATTCGTAATCACCTGGGGAATTATAGACCCGTCCGTCCCAAACATAGCTATTGCTACATTCGTGATGGCTGAATTCATGAGTAATCTGTTCGTCTACTACAAGGTGCAGGTTGAGGATGCTGTCGCAACCGCTGGTGGTTTGTAGGCTGAGCTGCCGGTCGTACACACCAGGGTGGTCATACACAAAACTGAATCCATAGCCATCGTACACGCCAGGTTGACCTTGCCAGCAACGACTGTCGTCGATGGGGATGTGGTAGTTGGGGTGGGCTGTGATGTAAACCAACAACGAGTCTTGACATTCGTTATGTATTGGGTTGTCCACAAGCCTTGCCAAGATGGTGTCGTTGTTGATACGAATGTTGTTGAAGCCATGGCCAGAGTAAAACTCGCCTTCGCAAACTTCATCGCTTTCCGTTATGTATTGTTGTGTGGCATCGATGTAGAAATAGGTGGTGTTGCTGGTCGTGCCAGTGCAGCCGCCTTCATTGGTGGTGATGAACAGGGATGCGTTGTAGATGCGTCGCTCGTGATAGGTGTGTGTCACGGGGTTCTCGGTGCTGGTGGTGCCGTCGCCGAAGTCCCATAAGAGGTTGTATTCGGTGAAGTTGACATCGGCATGGAAGGCGATCTGCTGATCGACACAATAATCGAAAGTCTCGTTGGGCAAGACGGTCTCGTTGTTGATGGTGAGATGCGAGCTTAGGTCTTTGGCGTTAGAACCCACCAGATAGGCATATCCCTTGGCGTCACCGAAACCATAGACATGTGCGTTGAATCCGTTGTCGCAGGTGATGTGGTGAACGCCATGGCTGATGTCCATCCTTGCATAGCTGTAGTTGTTGTTGCCGTTGACACGATGGAAGATCAGGGGTGAAATCTGTTGGCCGTCAAGATACACATTGGCGATATCTTCCGTATTGACGATGATGTTGACGCTATGCGTGTCTATGTTGATGTTGGGATGGTCGAAGGTGGAGAAGGTCACATCATTGATGCGTTGTTCCACGGGGGCTATCCATACCATCGAAGGGTCACCAAAGCCACCGAGATAGTTCTGGTCGTAGCTTGAATTGTTGTAGAGGTAAACAGCACAGGGATGAGTGGCTTCCAAGAAGCAGGAACCTTCTGCTTCATCCATATCGAAAGTGTAAGACTCGCGTGCCCTCAAAGTGACGAGAGGCTCACCGTTCATGGTAATTATGTTATTGTTGGCGCTCGAGGTGATTTTGATGAAGTCGCGGTTGCGATTTCTTGAGCTGGTCACGACGAACTTTTTGCCCCATGAACGCAAGGGCATGGCTTGTTCAAACACATGGTCGTAACCGTTGCCCTGGTTGATGGGTATGCAAGTGACGGTGTTGCCATTGAAGACGGCGATGCGCTTACAGTCGGATGCAAGGATATGGGTGCCGCTCAAATCACGTTGTGCACCTGTCCGCACAGACCTGAGGTGGTAAGTCTCACCAGCATTCATTGTGATGGTGAAGGATTCGTTGGCAGGCCTTCCACCTAGGGTAGAACAGGTCGGTGTGATTTCAATTTCCGTGTTGTCTTCTGTGGCCACGATGAGCAAAGCGCTGGTCTCGTTGTTGTAGACATAGGCGTTCGTGCTGCCATCGCGTGATTGGTCATAGCTCTGGATGTAATATTCATCGCCTAAGCTCTCAACAGGAAGAACAAACGAGGCATCGAATGAAACATGGGCGATGTTGGTGCAATAAACCGAAATGGTGTCGCTCGACTCCACTTTGAGGCCTTTCTGGGCAATGGTTTCATAAAGGCTCCCATTGTGGTATCCCTGTGTTTCAGGTATTTCTACAGTGGTAATGTTGTTGGCTCTTACGGTGAAGTCCGTGGACCATCCTGTCAAAGGGTTGGAGATGGAGCCTGAACAGTCGCGCTTGGCACTGATGAGGACCTGATTGATCACCCAGCCACCCAAGTCATGATCCTTGAACCCGTTGTGCATGAAAGACAGCCAGAACTCCTTGCCTTGGGTTGAAGTGTTTTGGGCTAAGGCTGTTGGCAAACCGAGACAACTGATGAGGATTATTATGACAAAATACCTGAAACGTTTCATGGCTTTTATATTGCATTGTGTAGAGGCGGTGCATGCACCGCCTCTACCTAAAATCAACGATTATCTTTGAATGACAACCTTTTTGCTGGTGGTGCCTTCCTTGGTGGTGACGACAAAGAAATAGATGCCGTCGGTATAGGCCTTAATATCGTAAGGACAGGCAAAGCGACCACTGCTGTTGTAGGTCTCAAAGCTGTCGATTAACATGCCTCTCATGTTGTACACTTTCACCTCAGCCTTGCCGTCAAGTTGTTCGAACAGAAGCTGCATCTGACCGTTGTTCGGGTTGGGAACGACGGAGAAGGCTCCTGGGTTTGACGAAAGGTTGTTGTCTTCTATGCCATAGAAGGAGCAGACCAACCAATAGCGTTGCGTGATGCCTTCTTGCGGAGCGCAGCGGTTATGGGCATGTGCTTCCAACCAAACGGTGTCTGCTACTTGGTCAAGCACATACACTTTGCAGTTGGTGCCTCTGTCGCCAAATGGCTCAAGCACCCAATCGATGGGGTCAGCAAAGCTCCAAGTGACCGTGTCCCAATAACAATGTGGGTTGGAGTCCCAAAGATGGAAGTCGTAGGAGTTGATTTGGAACTCGGTGGCCGTAACGACCCAGTGAGGGGCGGTGTTGTCGGGATCCAATGGGTAGATCTCGGTGGGAGTGGGGGTATATTCGAATTGCATCCGAATGGTCACCAAGCTGTCGCATCCTAGATGGTTCAGATAGGTACGGTGATACGTGTCCGACTCAGTGTAGACTAGGTCTTCATGGTCGGTATAGACGATTTCGTGGCCTTCAGGATCCCAGAAGTATTCGTTGCAGGTCACGATGTCGGGCGCGAAGGTCTCATCCAGATCATAGATGCTAAGGTGAAGATGCAGGATGCTATCGCAGCCTTGTGCGGTCTGCAAGGTGTGGTTATACACGCCCTCAGCGGTCAGGGTTTGGCCATAGAAGTCGTATGAGCCATTCCCACAGATGGCCTCATAGATGTCTTTCTCCTTGTTGGGATTTACGGTGATGGTGATGCTGACTTCCTCTGTGGTGAGTCCATCGTTGATGACGCAGGTGTAGGTGGTCGTTCCGACAGGTGGTGAGGCCACAGGGTTCTGCGAGGTGGGGTTGCTCAGCGTGTTGGCAGGGCTCCAGCTATATTCGTATTCTCCCGTGCCGGCAATGGGTAGGGCATGGAGCGAGGTTGATTCGCCTTCGCAGAGGGTGGTGTTGTCGGCCGACACCGTGGCACTCATATTGGAGCCGGCCATGGCAACGGCGACTTGAGCGGTGCTTGTGCAACCACCATCTAAGCTGGTGATGGTGACGGTGAACACCGTGGTTTCTTCGATGGCAACAGTCTGGGTGGTCGGGCTGTTGGGGTCGGTAACCATGTTGGCAGGCTCCCAATGGAAGCTGTAGTTGCCTTGCGGTTCCACTTCGACGGAGATGGTTGAGGTGCCACCATACATGACAGAGGCGGGCTCAGCCGTGGTTGTACCTACTGGTATGGCAAAAACCCGAACAACCTCAACGATTTCATCATGGCAGACGCTGCTACCTGTGGCCACATGATGGGTCACCTCATAGCTGCCTGGTTCGGCGTAGGTGTGGGTGATGCTTTGGCCACGTCCCGTTTCTCCATCGCCGAAATCCCATTCATAGCTGGTGATTTCTTGCCCCGATGGGTTTGTCGTGCTTGTACTACTGAATTCGGTGGTTTCACCGAAACAGACCTCAGTAAACGTGAAACTTGCTGAGGGCATGGCGTTCACTTGGATGTATTCGGTCTCGGCACTGCTCGACTCACCACCCACGGTGATGGTGCAAGTGTAGATGCCTGCGTTTTCCATGGTGCAGTTAGGAATGACAGGGTTCTGTTGGTTGGAGTTGAAGCCATTCGGTCCTGTCCAACTGAAGGTGGCGCCTGTTTGGTTTTGGGCAGTCAGTTGGATGGTCTCACCTACACAGTAGGGACCTCCACCGCTTACCAAAGGAGGCAGAATGCTGCAGTCGGTGGTACCAGTGCCGACATTTTGGAACGAGATGTTGCAGGGGTCGTTTGAGTAGTTGGTGATGAGCAGGATATAAAACTGTCCATGCTCTGCGTTGTTGATGTGGCAATGCTCTGTAGGAGCGGTGCTGTAGCTGCAATCCACGATGTTGCTGCACGACAACAAGTCGCAAGCGGTGTTGATGTCATGGAAGGGCCCCCAGCAGTCAAAGTCGATGTCGACTTGAGGTGTGCTATACATGTAAATGTTCAAGTCGCCAGGCTCATCGATCAACAAGTAGTAGAATGCGGGGTTGGGGGCGGTGCTGAGACAGTTGGTGGATTGTCCTGGAGTGCCGCTGCATTTGTAGGGTTCTGAGCATGAGGCGTTATAGGTGTCGCCGCAAGGCGAACCCGAGTTGACGCCGGCAGGGAACTCATAAAGTCCGATGTCGGTGCAGAAGGGGGCAGCGGTCTCGCAGGTGGCATTATCCGTCCTCACGCCTCGTGTGAAGTCTTCATACAAAACCTTGAACACTTCATCGTCGATACCTTGACGCCATTCAACGAAGAGTTCGCCACGTTCTTCCTTGCCGAGATAGCTGAATTCGTTGAGTTGTTCGTAAAGGACGTTGTCGTAAAAGAAGTCGAAGTCGGAAAGTTCATCCGAAGCGTCGTTTGTCACATACACATCGATGGTGTTAGGCACATTGGCATTCTTGTAACAATAGTAGCCTTTGTCAAGGATGGTGTGTACCAAAAACACACGCTCTTCGATAGTAGGGATGTGCGATACGCTGAATTCAGACACCTTAATGAGCTTGGGCTGTTGTGCGTTGATTATGAGTGGAAGGAACATGAATAGAAGTCCTGCCACAATGAGTTTACGTTTGCTTTGCATTGTTATTAATAAGGTAAGAAAAATATGGTTGTTACACTATTTCTGGATGACTACTTTCTTTGATACTGTGCCTTCCTTGCTTGTGGCAACGAAGAAGTAAATGCCTTCCGATTTGTTCTTCATGTTGTATAGGAACGAGCTTGGACCATTATTATTGTAAGTCTCGAAGCTGTCGATGAGCGTCCCCTTCATATCATAGACCTTGATGTTGACTTTGCCGGTGAGATACTCGAATTTGAGTTGCATCTGTCCGTTGTTGGGGTTGGGGATGACATCGAAGTTGGAGAGATTGCTTCCAAATTCTTCAATGCCGTAGAATGAGCATATCAACCAATACTTCTGTTCGATGCCTTCTTGCGGTGCGCAACGGTTGAAGGCATGGGCTTTCAGCCAGATAGTATCGTCGACGCGGTTCAGCACATACACCTTACAGCATTGTCCATGGTCGCCAAAGGGCTCAAGCACCCAGTCGGGAGCCTCATCGCATGACCATGCGACGGTATCCCAATGGCAGTTCGGGTTGGTGTCCCATAGGTTGAAGTCGTATGCGTTGATTTGGAATTCCGTGGCCGTGACCACCCAGTGGGGGACGGTGTCGGTGGCATCCATGGGGTAGATTTGGGTCGGATGAGGTGTATACCCAAGAGTGATTGTCTGGCTTACAAGGCTGTCGCAACCGTATTGGTTTTGGTAGGTACGGTGATAAGTGCCCGACATGGTATAAACGAGGTCTTCATGGTCAGTGTAAGTGATTTCGTGGCCTTCGGGATCCCAGAAATATTCGTCGCAGGCTTCCACGTCAGGAGCATCCACTTCATCGTGGTCGTTGATGGTGAGGTAGAGTGTCACCTCGCTGTCGCAGCCATAGCTGTTGACGTAAGGATGCGTGTACACCGTACTATGGTCAAAGGTTATGTCCACGTTATAAGTGTCGTTTTGCCAGCGGTAGGAGTCGCAGCTGGTTTGTCTCTCTTCAATGCTGTAGCTGGGTCGGAGCTCAAGGTTGAGCACTAAGGTGCTGTCGCATAAACCAGCGTATGAAAGGGTGTCGTAATAGGTTCCAGTCTCGTAATAGGTGACTCCATTGGAGGCCCAAGTGTATTCCGTTGCACATAACGACACGTTATAAGTCTTGGAGTTATAGTCAGATTGGTCGACATGGAGCATTACCACGCTGTCGCAGCCCAAGGTGGTCTCGAAGAGATAGGTGTAGGGATAGGTGCTGGGTTGCAGGTAGTCTCCTTGGTAATAATAGCCGGGGCCACCTTCGCAGGTCGATTCCCAAAGCTCCACTTCGTAACTCGGGTCCTGGATGAGGTTGAGCTTGATGATGCTGTCGCAACCGTGTACCGATTCAAGCATGTGGTAATAGATACCTGATGCGCTGAGGGCTTGGTCGAAGAACATATAGTGTTCGCCTTGACAGAAATGGTCGGTGATAGGTGTCTCATAGATATTCCAGTTGTCAAGGTGCAAGTGGATAGTGCTGTCGCAGCCGTACTGCGTCTGGATGGTATGGTCATACACACCTGGAGTCTGCAGGTCTTCGCCGAAGAAGTTGTAAATGTCGTTCTCACAAATGGTTTGGTAGATGTCGGATTCTTCGTTGGGGTGAACCATGATGGTCACATTGACATTTTGGTTGGTGATGCCGTCGCTGACGGTGCAGGTATAAGTGGTAGTGCCAACAGGAGGGGTGGCGACAGGATTCTGTGAGGTAGGATTGCTCAATGTATTGGCAGGAGTCCAGTTGAAGGTGTAGTTGCCTGTTCCACCAGAGGGCTGGACGTGCAGTGTGGTCGACTCGCCTTCGCAGAGCTCATAAGCATCGGCAGAGGCCAAGGCGGTCATGTTGGAGCCTTCCATGCTGACCGTGACTTGAGCGGTGCTGCTACAGCCGCCTTGGGGGTTGGTGACGGTGACGGTGAAGGTTTGAGTGGCTTGCAACGCCACGGTCTGCGTGGTTTGTGCATTGGGATTGACCACCATATTGGCGGGCTCCCAATGGAAGTTGAACGATCCTGTGGTTCCTGCAGAAGCTGTAAGAGTAGCTGTGCCACCATACATGACAGTATTGGGCGTTGCCGTAGCCGATGCCACGGGAGCGGCATAGACGGGGACGGTTTGCGTCTTCGTGCTTGTGCAATGCCCGTTGCCACAAGAGGTGGTGAGCGTCACAGTGTAGTTGCCTGCGTTAGCGTAGGTGTGCGTGACGTTTTGTCCGCTTCCTGTCTGTCCATCGCCAAAGTTCCATTGGAAGCTTTGGATTTGCTGGCCGCTGGGGTTGGTGGTGGAGGTGCTGGTGAATTGGGTTGGTGTGCCGCGACAAACAGAGGTGTAATTGAAGTTGGCTGTTGGTTGGGGATAGATGACGACAGCCTCGGTGGTGGCGCTGTTGCTTTGTGAACCAACAGTAATGGTGCAAGTGTAGGTGCCAGCCATATTCAAGGTGCAGTTCGGACGCGTGGGGTTCTGTTGGGTGCTGGTAAATCCTCCAGGACCGGTCCAACTGTATGTGGCACCTGCCTGGCCTTGGGCAGTCAGGTAGATGGTCTCGCCTACGCAGTATGGACCACCACCGCTGACCAACGGAGGCAGAATGCCGCAGTCGGTGGTACCAGTACCCGCAACTTTACTGAACGAAATATTGGTCGTTTGGTTCGAATAGTTAGTGATGACGAGGATGTAGTACTCTCCAGTCTGAGCGGTAGCAGGAATCAAGCAGTGCTCGGTATGGGCTGCGGCATAACTGCAACTGACAACCTTATTGGATGTCAATCCATTGGGACAAGGAGAAGACGGGTCCGTGAAAGGTCCCCAACAACAGAAGTCGATGTCGACACTTGGCGTGCTGTACATGTAGATGTCGATGTTGCCTGGATTCAAGATACGCATATAGTACCAGGCAGGGTTAGGTGTGGTGTAGAGGCAGTCGTAATCAGGGCCAGACTCGCCGCTACCCGCATTTACGCCAGCGGGGAACTCATACATGCCGTTGTCGGTACAGAACGGGTCGGCATTGGCACAGGTGTTGTTCTGCCTCGAACGGATGTAATAATCCATCATCAGCGAAGAGACAAACTCAAAAGGAAGTGCTCCCTTATATTCTGCAGCTACTTCAGCGGCTTGCTCCTTGCTCATGCTAGAGAAGTCGCTGGCGTTTTGCTCACGGAAGTCAGCAAAGGTTTCCGCTAAATTGATGCCTTCGTAGCTGTTGCTTGCACTAATGACAAAGAAGCCATCTTGTTCGCCATGGATGACGTCGAAGCGACCGTCGGTCATCAGATTGTAAAGGAAGAAGACGCGCTCGTCGAAGTTGGCGATGTTGGTGATGTCGAACGAAATCGTTGGCTCGTTCACAGTTGTTCTGTTCGGCTGGGCCATTGACTTCAAGGGCAATAACGCCAAAAGCAATGCTGCCACAAATAATTTGATGAGCTTATTCATATTTCTTTGGTTTGTTTGTTGATATTCGATGAATTATTGCATTACGTTCACGCGTTTGACAAGGATGCCATCTGTCGTGTAGATGCGGATGAGGTAGCTGCCTACGCCGAATTGTGCCATCTCAATTTGGGCTTTGTCGCCTTCCACTTCGTGGTCGTAGACGGTCTGGCCGAGGATGTTCATCACGGTCAGGCGTTGCAGACCTTCAACCTCGATGTTCACGATGCCGTTGGTCGGGTTGGGGTAGATCTTGGCTTCGATGCCAAACTCCGCAAGGTTGGTGGAATTCTTCACGTTGACAGTCAACGACTGCTCCGATAGGCCGCATTCGTTTTCGCCCTTCACGCTGATGTTGGCCTCGCCTTTGTAAGTCTCGCTCCATGTGACAGTGATTTGGCCATTGTTGGCCTCGATGCTACCCGCGTCTTGAGGCTCGATGCTCCAAGTGCAAACCATTGTAGACAATGGGTTCTCGTCTGTGGTGGAATAGGAGCTGACAGGCGTCAGGCGCACGTCCACTTCATTGTCGCCATCGATGGATTCGAGTGCGGGCGAGTAATTCATGCTCAGGTTCAGGTTGACGATACTGTCACAACCCATAGCGTTGGTGAACGATTGCTCGTAGACTCCGCTTTGGGTATAGACTGTGCCGTTCCAGTCGTAGCTGTCGCAGGCTTCTGCAATGAGTTCGACGGTTGAAATGTCATTGATGGTCAAATGCATCACCACGGTCGAGTCGCAACCATGGATGGAGGAGAAGGTCTTCTCATAGATACCGCTCGTGGTGAAGGTCTCGCCGTCCCATTCATAGCTGCCGCAGGCGGTTTCTTCCGTTTCCACATTGTAGCTGTCGATGAAGCTAAGGTGCATGACCACGGTCGAGTCGCAACCATAGACGCTTGGTAGCACTTGTTCGTAGTCACCGTCTTCGGTGTATTCGATGCCGTTCCAAGTGTATGAGCCGCAAGCACTCATCTCAAACTCGGTGTTTTGCAAAGGATGGATGGTAAGAGCCATGTCTTGTGAAGCATCGCCGCAGCCGTAAGGCGAGGTGGCAGTGAGGGTCAGCGTGACGTAGCCGTTGGCTTTGTCTTGTTCGCCAGGGGTGTAGTTGGCGTTGACGTCAGTGGGACGGTCGAAGCTTCCGTCGCCCGAGGTGGCCCAACTGACATTGCCAGCCTCATCGACTATGGCGTTGACTTCGTAAGTCTCGCCTTCACAGATACTGGCTTCGGTTTCCATCTCGATACTCGCGGCAGCGTGGAAGTTGATGATAACGTCATCGCTGAGGGTCTCTCCAGCTTCGTTGGTGGCGGTGAGACTCAAAGTGACGGTCTTGTTGGCTAAGTCTTGCTCACCAGGTGTATAAACGGGGTTGAGGATGTCGGTTTCGTTGAAGCTGCCGTCGCCGTTGGAAGACCAACTCAAGGTCTCATAGCCAATTACATTGGCTTCCAACTGTGCAGCCACTTGGCAAAGGTCTTGGTCGGCGCCGGCGTTGCAGGCAAATGAGATGTGGCGGACGGGAAGGACGACCTCGTCGATAAATACATGGTCGCTACCTGCCGTACCGCTGCCGTCTTTCACGTATTTCCATGTGAACACGTGCTCGCCTTGGGTGACGGTGAAACTCGCCTCGCGCCAGATGAGGTTGCCGTTCCATGCTTGCATTTCCGTGCCGTCGATGTAGAATTTGAGGTAGTCGCTGTTATCGCAGTCGGTCTTTCTGTAGAAACGGATTTCATCAGTCTCGTTCTCCACTTCGAAAGGTAGGCTCAAGGTCGAGGTGGCATTGAGGCCGATGACACCCGATTGCAGGCAGTATTGTCCAGAATAGGGGTCGGTGGTGGTGATGGTCCATGGATGGTCGGGGTCGTTTTCCCAGCCCAAGTCGCCCATGCCGTTTTCAAAGGTGGCGTTTTCAAGACCTACGCGGTGCGAGAAGTTGCCTTCGTTGGCATAGTTGCCTGCTTGGGCTTGTAGCGTGAATTGAGCCGTCTCACCTCTAGGCATGGTGGCTGCCACACTGACGACGAACGACAGTTCGATGGTTTCACCAGCGTCGACGGTGGCAGTGGTGACTGCGGGATTGCTGATGGTGATGTACTCTTGTGTGGCGGTGGTCAAGGTGGCCACGACGTTGTGGGCCATGGAACCGCCGTTGTTGGTGTAGCTAAAAGTAAGTTCGGCGTTCTCGCCAGGGTCAAGGCGACCATTGGCGTTGCCTTTGTTGATGATCCCGTCATCGATGGTCATGTGGTCGGAGACTTTCAGGTTGGGTGCATAGGCGTTGATTGTGAAGTTGTCCGTCCATGTGTGGCTGCCGCTGACCATGGTCAATACAAACTCGAGACGGGTGTCGTTGGGAATGGCGTCAGAGACGGTGATGCCAAACACCTCGGTTAAGTCGACGGTTTGGTTGGGGTTCAGCGCCGGGATGGTCGTTGTGTTCTCGTTGATGGTCACATACAGCGGTTGTCTTACGGTGAGGGTGGCGTTGGCCAGTGTCGAAGCGATGTTGCCCGTGTTTTTGATGGTCATGTCGAAGGCGGCCTGTTCGCCGTATTCGAGTTGACCGTTGTTGCCGTCGTTGACCGACACTTCGTTGAGGACAAGGTTAGGCTCGCTAATGACGTGGATGGTGCCCACATAACGGAGTTTGTCTTGCTTGGTGGCAACAATGGTGATGTTGGTATTGGAAGGTTGTGCCTGGAAAGTGATGCTTTGTTGGTTGCCAGTGGCAGTGGCCACGGCGAGGATGTTATTGTCACGGGTCAGGGCGATGACGGCACCTGCAGTGGCCGTGACGTTGATGCTGGTGGTGGCTGCCGTGATTTGCGTCGGATGGTTGACCGTCAAGGCGGTAGGCACTTGCGTGTAAAGCGTCAAGAAGGCGTCGCAGTGTGCGGTGAACATCTTATAAGTGATAGCCTTGTTGTCGTAGTTGTAAGGCCATGAGCTTTGGCGCAAGAAATATTTACCTGCAACATTACCAAAAGCGGGTCTCCAGTTGCCTTCGTAGTTGGCGTAGGGACCGTAGTCGGGCATGAATTGAGGATCATATTGGTCATACATGCCCCAGGCGTAGGCGTCGTTCACAAAAGAGTAGGAGGTCTGGGTGGGTCCGATACAGCCCACGGCACCAGCGTTCTGTCCGTTGGAGGTGCGGCGCATAAAGGCTTCGATGAGGCATTCGGGAGTGTGGTCAAAGGTACCCGTCTGGCAGTTAATTGTGTTGACGAAGGTCATCTTGCCTACATTGTTCATCTGGGCCACGTTGCTTGTGCTGAAGTCGGGTTCGCCCCAGCCTTGGTAGTAGCCGTGGTCGCGATGTTGAAGCAGCATGGAGCCGCTATTGACGGCGTTCACGACTTGTGCGGCGGTGCCGCCCGTCCATCCACCGAGTTCGCTTGGTGTGGCAGGGATGTAGCCCATCCCGTTAGGTCCGAAATAGTTGACGACCATATAGGTGTTCTGGTTGCTCGACCATTGGTTGCCTGGGTTGCCTTGGTAAATGGCGTTGATGCGCACGGGGTGCTTGCCTTGGTTGCGCCAATAGCCACCGACCACTTCGGAGCAGATTTGGAACCAGCGTTGGGTCTGCCAACCCAAAGCGGTGATGGGTTGGTCGTAGGTGGAAGGTTCCATGTTGGGGTTGGTGAATTCGTATTCGAGTTGCTTGCTTACCATCATCTGGGCTTCGTTGGCATTGGCTGCAACCAAACGCGAGAAGGCCATCTCGGGCATCATATCGCCGTCGACGTCGGAGTAGGCATTGTCAGTGATGCAGTTGCCATAACTTGACGAGTGGTAGGTGTATTCGGCGGGGATACCCACGCTCATGTTGCTGTTGTGGTCACCAAGGAGCAAAACAGCAACGGGTGGGATGTCCCATGTGTTGTAGGCATTATGGAAATAGGCCTTCATTTGGTCGGTCGTGGTACAGCCCATGTCGCTGAGGCTCTTCACTTCGGTGAGGATGCCTTGTTGGATACGGTAGTCACGCAGTTGGTTGGCATAAGTGCGGAAGCTCTCGTTGTTGGGGATGACGATGAGGTATTCGCAACCCGTGGGGCGGTCGTTCACCCAATGTTGCATGCGTGCTTCATAGTCCACAGTAGGCAGTTGGTTGTAGTTGGCCAAGTTCTGCATGAGGATGGGGTCCCAATAAGGTGAACGCAGGCGGGCGTCGCCAAACTCGCCGTTGCCACCGTCGAAGCGCACATCGAACTGGAGGTCGTCAAAAACGCGAAGTTCCTTCGTCACAGGGTTGTATTGGAAGGGTATCACGGTGATGGCCACGGTCTGCACGCCACGAAGACTGAAGGGCTCCGAAATGGTGATGGGCTGTTCAGGGAAAAAGGCGTTCTTGTTGTATACGTTGAGGTTCTTTTCGTACGTATCGGCACTGTCGTCGGTGTCGAACTTGATAGGTGCTGCAGGCAACAGGTCAACGTTGGCAACGGTGATCATGCTGCGGTAGCCCATCTCAATGTGGGCGGTGGCACCGTTGGGGACTGCCACGAAACGGCTGAAAGCGGGCAGGTTGGGGTCGCCAGGGTTGGCGGGCAAGACAACGCCCGTGCCACCTTGGATGACATCGCCGGTATAGCCGTTGTCAGTGATGTTGAGGATGCTCATCTGCTTTAAGGCATGACGCATCGAGAGGTTGGAACGAGTGTTTTGCACAACGCTAAGACCTTCTTTCTCGGCTGAGTTGTTGAAGGTGAAATCGCGCGTCTGTGCATTCAACGCCATGGCCGAAATCAGCAGGATGGCGACGGTTAAGATACGGAAAGAGAACTTCATGATATTGTTGTTTTGATTGTTTGACAACTTATTTATAATAAAAAAGCGCGTAAAGATACGCACTTTTTTGGAATAATGAAGCTTTTTTCCGCTGAAATGCAGATTTTTTTGCTTCAAATAGATGATTTTTAATGCTTTTCTACATTTTTATGATCCTTCTGCTTCGACGTACCCCGTTTTGCTCCACCACGATGTGGTACATGCCAGCGGGACGGTTTTTAAAGGAAACGACCTTGGAGTTATGCCCAGTAAGTACGAGACGTCCGTTTGCGTCGTATACCTGCACAGTGAAGCCGCCATCCTGCTCCAAGTCAAGGGTGACCTGGTTGGTGGTGGGGTTGGGGTGAATGTCGAGCGGCAGGTCGGCCTGTTCGGCGGTCTCGTCCAAATGATAGGGCAGCATAAGGTAGTCAATCCATACGGCATCCATGCCTCCGTTGACGGAGTTGTCCTTGGTGTAGCGCCATGTGTAGGTGTGGCGACCGGGCAAGACTCTGAAACTGTGTTCGGTCCAGGTGTGCTCGCCCGACCAACTGCCTTCTTCAATGCCGTCTATGAAGAATGAAAACCAGTCCCAACTGTTTTCGGTCGACACTTTACAGTAAAAGGTGAAGTAGCCGATATCGTCAGAGGTGTATGTGAAACTCAATAGGGTCGTTTCTTCGTGTGTGATGGCACCCGACTTGGCACTATAGTCGCCGTGATAGGCTATCGTGTTGTCGATCGTCCAAGGATGGTCGGGGTCGTTGGTCCAAAAGCCAGGCTCGAAATAGCCATTCTCGAAGCTTTCTTCCACGAAACCCACAGGACAGGCATACTCGAGGTCCTCGATAAGCCCTTTGGTGGAGGCTTGCAAGGTGAGATGGATGTAAGGCGATTCGCCAGCGATGTATTCTACAAAGAGGTCGAAACTAACCTCGGTAAAGGTGCCTACGGGGATGTCGTCTAAGCTCACTTCTGGGGTGATGATGCGCACATAGCCTTCATCGTTGTTTAAGGCAATGGTTGGGTGTTCGGCTATGTAGTGGCCCTCATTGGAGATGCGGAAGGTGAGTGTGGCATATTCGCCTGGGTCGAGATGATGGTCCCCGTTGCCTGTGGCGTCATCAATGTTAATGAGTTGTACTGCGAGGTGAGGGGACTCGATGGCGAATTCATAGTTCCTCTCATGGCTGCCGTAGCCGAAATGCGTGGTAATGGTGATGGGGATGCGGGTCATGTCGGGAACTGCATCGCTGATGTCGAAACGGAAGGCGTCTTCGAGAAACATGGAAGCACCGCCAGCCAAGGCGCCTATGGGCATTTCGCCTTGAATAATGTCTATGAATTCTGAATCCGAGGATAAGACAACCGAACCGGCTTCACTGGGGTTGAGGCCCACATTGGTTAGATGGATGTCAGCCGTGACCGTTTCGCCATAGTGTAAGGTTAGGCCACCATTGTTTACTGCGAGGCTGTCGACCACCACAAGAGGCTGACCGTAAGGGTCGATGGGAATGTCTTCTTCAAGACGCAGCAGGTTGAGTCCTGTGATGGTGAGGTGAATGGCGTCGCCAAAGACATATTCAGATACGTCGATGGTTTGCTCCTCGCCCGTTCCTGTAGCAGTAGCAAGGATCTTCACATGGCCTTCTTCGACAGAGGTCAGTGCAATCTGTGAACCTTCGGGTGCGGTCACATGGAAGGGCACAAAACACGAGAATGAGGGATCGTGTTGCGCCACAATGGGTTGGGGTACCTCGGTGAAGATGCGTAAGAAGGGGTCGCCGTGGGTGTGGAAGGTGACGTAGGTGCAAGAGCGCATCGATTCGTTGGTACTGGGAAACACCTGCATCTCCAAGAAGTATTTGCCTGCCACATTGGCGAACGAAGGCATCCATGTATCGGCATGAGTGGCAAAGGGACCATAGTCGGGGAGGAAGCTGGAGTCTAAAAGGTCCCAAAGGCCATAAAGGTAGATGTCGTTGGCGTAGGAGTAGGTTTGGGCTGCTGGTGCAATGGCGCCCACGATGCCGGCCTTGTGGCTGTTGCGGGTCATGCGGAGCAGTCCTTCAAGGAAACAGGTTTCCGAAGTATAGTATTGTCCAGTACGGCAGTTGACGGAGATGAGATAGCTCATTTTGTCCGCATTTTGGATGCCGTCGAAGTCACTGACGAGTATGTTAGGCTGATACCATTTGTGATTCCACCCATGGTCACGGTGCTGGATGAGGTAGCATCCGTTATTGATGGCATCGATCACTTGTTGTGCGTTGCCACCTGTCCATCCGCCCAACTCGGCAGGCGTGGCAGGGATGTAGCCTAAGCCGTCGGGACCGAAATAAGACACCAAGGCGGCGGTGCCTGGCGCTGTCGACCAGTCGTGACCAAGGTCGCCGGCATAGATTTCGTTGATGCGCGACGGTATCTTGCCATGTTGGGTCAGGAAGCCGCTCACTGTGGCGATGCTGATCATGAACCACTTGTCGTTTTGCCACCCCGCTGCCGTCAGCGGATGACCATAGTAATACTCGTCCATGACGGGGTTGGTGTATTCATAATCTATCTGCTTGTCGATGAGGAGCGAAAGGTCTTCGTAGGATTGCGCAATGATGCGCGTGAAGCACATGTCGGGCAACTCGTCATCGTTGACGTCGGCGTAGGGATTGTCGGAATAGATGTAGTTGTCCTTGGGGTGTGGCGTCCAATATCCGGGTACGTTGGTCTGCGTGTCTTCGTTGCACTCACCAACGAGGCACACCGCCACGGGCGGGATGTCCCAGTTATGGTAAATGTTTCTGAAGCCTTGCCTGATGGAGCTCTGGTCGGTGCCAATCTCTGTGATGCGCATCACTTGGGTGACAATGCCTTGACGTCGGCGGTAGTCGGCGAGCTCCTGGACGGAGTTGTAGTAAACGTCGTCATCGGGGGTGACGATGAGGTATTCGCAGCCCATCGGTCGGCTCTGTGACCAACGTTGCATCCTTGCTTCATAGTCAATGGAGGGCAGACAGTCAAAGTTGAGGATGTTGTTCTTTAAGATGGGATCCCAATAGGGCGAACGTAAGCGGTCGTCACCGAAGTGTCCGTTGCCACCCTCAAAACGGATGTCTATGTCCAAATTATGGTGGACTACCAATTCACGGGTGGCAGGGTTGTATTGTACGGGGCAGAGGCCGAGATGAATGACGTCAACGCCGCGCAACTGCTGCGGTTCGGCCACGCTGAAGGTCATGTCGGGGAACAGGGCGTTGGTGTTGTAACATACAGGGTCTTTATAGAAAGGCAGTGAAGGGTCGTTTTCGCACTGGCTACCCACGGCCGGCCTGAGGTTGATGCCGGAAAGGCATTCGTCACGGCTTGTCCTCACCTCGACAACAGCTCTTGCACCTTGTGGTATGGCCACAAAGCGACTGAAGGTAGGTACATCGGGCTGCCCGTATTCGTTGGGTGCCACAATGCCTCGCGTGGAGATACTATGCATCAGTTCACCTTCAATACTTACCGTATCGATGCTGAATGTGTCCAACCCGAAATGCAGGCTGAGGTGACTTTCGTCAGAAGCCGTGATGGTAAAGGTCTGGCCAATGGAAAACAACGGTAAGGCCATAAGCAAAAACAAAGCGAATATAGGGCGTTTCATATTAGGACGTTTTTGTAAAAACCACAAAATGAGGCTGTAAAAGTACAACTTTCTTGTAAATAACAAGAAAAAAACAAAAAAAAGAGCTGCCAGCAGGCAGCTCTTTTGCTATATCTAGTCCCATAGGGACGCCATATCCGTAAGCAGGCGACGTGAGTCCCTGCTTTTACGCATGGCCCGCGACCGTACAGGGCGAATAGCCTACACGGCCGCGCGGCCATATAGATCACAGATCACACAATCCCCGTAAATCCCATAAACGCCAAGGCCAGAATGCCGGCGGTAATCAGGGCGATAGGGGTACCCTTCATGCCCTTGGGAGGCTCCATCAGGTCGATGTGCTCACGGATGCCGGCAAAGATGACCAAGGCCATAGCGAAGCCGAGGGCGATGCCGACGGCATAGACGATGGACTCACCGAGGCTCAGCATGTGGGCCACGCCGCCATAGTTGAACTCCTTGGTGACCACGGTCAGCGACACGCCGAGGACGGCGCAGTTGGTCGTAATCAGCGGCAGGAACACGCCCAAGGCAGTGTACAATGACGGACTGATTTTCTTCAGGATGATCTCCACCATCTGCACCAAAGCGGCGATGATGAGGATGAAGGCGATGGTCTGCAAGAAGGTCAGCTTCAAGGGAGACGGCTGCGCCCATACCCAATGCGGTCGAGGTCTTCTTAGAGGTGCCCAGGAAGGGGCAGATACCCAGGAACTGGGAGAAGATCACATTGTTGACCAAGATGGTCGATAAGATAATGATGAGGTATTTCATGGCTTAGTGACTTTCTTTTTTGAGTTTGTTGACGATAGCGATGACGAAACCGAGGCAGATGAAAGCGCCAGGAGGCAGGATGAACACCAGAATGTTGGCCGTCTCAGGCAGGATGCCGAATCCGAAGATGGAGCCGCTGCCGAGGAACTCACGGATGCAGCCCAACAGGGTCAGGGCGAAGGTGAAGCCCAAGCCCATGCCAAGGCCGTCCAACAGCGAAGGCCACACGGGGTTCTTGGATGCGAAAGCCTCAGCACGACCCAGCACGATACAGTTCACCACGATGAGGGGGATGAACAGGCCGAGGGTCTCATAGATGTCGGGCACGTAGGCCTGCATGACGAGTTGCACCACCGTCACGAAGGAGGCGATGACCACGATGAAGCAGGGGATACGCACCTTGTCAGGGATGAAGCCCTTCAGCAAGGAGATGAAGATGTTGGACAGCACCAACACGAAGGTGGTGGCCAAGCCCATCGACATGCCGTTGATGGCACTGGTGGTCGTTGCCAAGGTCGGGCAGCAGCCCAACAGCAGCAC
Organism: uncultured Bacteroidales bacterium; assembly: GCA_900318265.1. Lineage (GTDB taxonomy): Bacteria > Bacteroidota > Bacteroidia > Bacteroidales > F082 > Limimorpha. Next base: position 50,153 of record ONKA01000013.1, read on the forward strand.
CAGGATGGGGTTTTCTTTGATGAGGCCTTTGGTAAAGGTTTGCAGGTTGTTACTCATTGCTTTGTCCTCCTTCCGTTTCATTGTTCTCCTCAGCTGGAGCCGCTTCCACAGCGGGAGCTGCTTCCTTGGCGGGAGCGTTGTTCATGAATTGTGCCTTGTTGGCCATGAAGGCTTGGTAGGCCTTGTCGACCGCCTTCGAGAAGGCTCTCGAGGTGATGGTGGCCGCGGTGATGGCGTCGACATCGCCGCCGTCTTTCTTGACGATCAGCTTGAAGCCAGCGGGGTTCTTGTCGACGAATTGGTCCTTGAACTTACCGGTCATGTTGGCACCGAGGCCTGGGGTCTCAGAGTGCGACAATACATCAGTGCCTTTGATGGTGCCGTCGGCGAGGAAGCCGACCATCATGTCGATCTTGCCACCGAAGCCGCCTTCGCTGGCCTTGACAGCGGCACCCATGAAGTTGCCGTTGGCATCGTAGGCGAGGTTGCAGGGGAAGGTCATGTCGACACCTTCATAAGTGAATTGCATCGTGTCGGACTTGTAGGTAATCTCGCCCTCCAATGGCAAAACTTTTTGGATGGCTGCTTCGTTCTTCTTCTGGTCGACTTGGGCGATGGTGTCTTTGGTCACGCCATACACCAAGCCGAGCACACCGCCCGACACCGCTGCGATGACGAGCAGTGCCACGAGCATATTAATTAAAGTGGATGGTTTCTTTGCCATGGCGATTAGTTTTTAGAGGGTTTGACAACACCGAACACTTTGGGCTTGAAGGCCTTGTTGATGAGCGGCGTGAAGGCATTCATGATCAGAATGGCGAACGACACACCCTCGGGATAGGCACCCCACAGTCGGATGACGACTGTGATGACACCGATGCCAAAGCCAAACAAAAGTTTGCCTCGTATCGTCATCGGCGAGGTCACCATGTCGGTAGCCATGAAGAAGGCACCGAGGATGAGACCGCCGTATACCAGATGATACCAAGGAGCGATGTACTGCGTCGGGTCAATGAGATAGCAGATGCCCGTGAAGACGAACACGGTGAGCAAGATGCTCAATGGGGTAACGATTTCGATGACCTTGCGGCAAATGAGGTAGATGGCGCCGAGCAACAAGGCGATGGCACAGACCTCGCCGAAGGCACCTCCACGGTTACCTAAAACCATGTCGAGGAACTGCAGGTTGCCAGCTTCGGCCAACGAACCGACGCCCGCTTCTTTCAAGATGCCGAGCGGGGTGGGACCCGTGACGGCGTCAGCGAAGAAGCCTTTGTCAAATATAGGTGCGGCCTGCGGCCAGGTGGTCATGGCGGTCGGGAACGACACAAGCATGAACACACGGCCTACCAAGGCGGGGTTGAAGGGATTCTTACCCAAGCCACCGAAAGCCATCTTACCGATGCCTATGGCAACAATGCTACCCACGATGGCCATCCAGATGGGAAGGTTGGCGGGCACGTTGAAGGCCAACAAGAGACCCGTCAGTGCGGCCGAACCGTCGTTGATGGTCAAGGGGCCTTTGATGAGAAATTTCTGAATGAGCCATTCGGTCAGCATGCAGGTGGCCATCGTAATGAGGGTCAGGCGAAGGGCATACCAGCCGAAATAGTAAATGGCCACAAGCAAGGCGGGAACCAAGGCGAGGAGTACACGATACATGATCTTCCTCGTGTTTTCCGTCGAATGCACATGCGGCGAACCTGATATTGTGTATTTATTCATATTTCAAATTTAAGATTTAAAATTCAAAATTCATTTCTGATTACGCGCACGGATAATGGCACCGGTCTTGGCCTTGCCGTAACGGATGTAGTCGAGCAGCGGAATATTGGCGGGGCAGGTGAACTCGCAGGATCCGCATTCGATGCAGTCCATGATGTGGTTCTTCTCGGTCTCGTCAAAATCGTTCTGCTTGGCCACCTTGTGGAGCAGGAAGGGCTGCAATCCCATGGGGCAGGCTATGGCACAGCGGCCACAGCGGATACAGTTGGTCTGACGACGGTCTTGTGCTTCCTTGAGGGTCATCAATAGGATGCCCGACGTGCCTTTCATGCAGGGGAAGTTGGTGACCGACACTGACTTGCCCATCATGGGACCGCCGTTGATGACATCGGTGATGTCCTCTGGTAGACCGCCTGCGGCCTCAATGAGGAGGTCGGCAGGGGTGCCGAAGCGCACGCGGAAGTTGCCCGGGTTTTTGACCGACTTGCCCGTGACGGTGACGATACGCTCAATCAAGGGCTTGTTTTTCTGCACGGCTTCGTAGATGGCGTAGGTCGAAGCCACGTTGACTACGACGCAACCCGTCTCGATGGGTAGCTTGCCCGACGGCACTTCGCGGCCAGTGATGGCTTTGATGATCTGTTTTTCGCCGCCTTGTGGGTATTTGGTCTTCAAGGGCTGCACCTCGATGCCAGCGTACAAGTCCTTATGTTCGTTGATGGTCTTGTCGAGCAGCTCGATGGCTTTCATCTTGTTGGTCTCGATACCGATGATGCCTTTCTCGGTGCCCACGCCTTTCATCACGATCTTCACACCCATGAGGAACTCTTGGGTCTTTTCGAGAAGAAGGCGGTAGTCGCAAGTCAGGTAAGGTTCGCATTCGGCCGCGTTGATGATGACATATTCGGCTTTCTTGCCTTCAGGAACCATCATCTTGATATGGGTGGGGAAGGTGGCGCCGCCCATGCCGACGATACCGCATTCCTTTACTTTATCGATGATTTGTTTGGAGTCCAACTTGATGTCGGTGAGCAACTCGTCGGTGACGAGGATGCCATCAGCCCATTCGTCTTGCTCTTCACGGTCGATGAAGACGGCGGGTTTGTAGTAGCCAGTGTGGTCCATCACCACGTCGACTTTGGCGACGGTGCCGGTGGCAGGGGAGTGGACGTTGGCAGAGACAAAGCCCTTGGCCGTGCCGATGAGCTGACCCGTCAGCACGCGGTCGCCTTTGTTGACGATGCATTCAGCCGGTGCGCCGAGGCATTGTCCGAGCGGGACGATGATCTGCTTGGGCATCGGGAAGTCTTGTATGGGCTTGTCGGCCGAAAGTTTGTTCTCTTCCGGATGGACGCCGCCCTTCTTAAAGGTCTTTATCGGGTTCATGCTGTGACGGTGTTTTCGGGTTTGACTTCAGTTTTCACTTCCACAGGCTTTGCCTCGGGTTGGGGCTGAGGCTTGACGGCCGGTTCGGCACCTTGCAATGCCTTGGGGTCTTCGGCCTTGGGTGCAGGGAAGTTGACGGTGTGGATGCTACCACGAGGACATACTTTGGCGCACTTGCCGCAGGCCTTGCACTTGGCCGGGTCGATGTAGGCCAGGTTGCCACGCATCTCGATGGCCTCGAAGGGGCATTCTTTCAGGCACTTCTGACAACCGATGCAACCCACCGAACAGTTCTTGACCACCAAGGCGCCCTTGTCGGTGTTGGAGCAGCACACATAGACGCGGCGGTCTTTCTTGCCACGCGGGCGGATCTCGATGATGCCGCGTGGGCAGGTCTTGGCGCATACGCCACAACCCACGCACTTGTCGGGGTCGACAACGGGCAATCCCGTCTCCTTGTCGATGTGCAACGCTCCGAAGTTACATTTCTTCACGCAGTCGCCCAGTCCGAGGCAGCCTTTCGAGCAGCCGCCCTTGCCAGCGTAGAGGGTGCTGGCGAAAGCGCAGATATCGGCGCCTTCATAATGCACCTTGGCGGGTGAGTTTTGGCAGCTGCCGTTGCAGCGCACCACGGCGATCTTAGGCTCGAAGGTGCCGGCGGTCAGCCCAAGGACGGCAGCCACCTTGCCCATGTCAGTGCCAGGACAGGCCAGTCCGTCGATGTTGCCCTTCTCGGCGGCTTGCTTCACACAAGCCTCGGCCAAGGCGCGGCAGCCTGCAAAGCCGCAACCGCCGCAGTTGGCGCCGGGCAGACAGGCCTCCGCCTCATCAATCAATGGGTTCTCTTCCACCTTGAACTTCTGTGCCACGAAGTACAGAACCACGGCGAGCACGCCGCCCAGGATTCCGAGAACCGCAAGGGAAATTAGTAAAGTATTACTCATCTGTATAGAATTTTGAGTTTGTTTTCGATTTCAAACCTGCAAAAATACGGAAACTCCTTTTTTTGACAAAGGATTTTTTCGGTTTTTTATTCAATGGTATATTCGAACCGTTTCTTGAGTTGGTCGCGCTTTAGGTAAAGCACAATATAATAAGGTACAAGCGCAACGATACTGATGAGGGCGGCTAGGCCTTCGTTCAAGCCGAGTCCGAGACAGGCAAAGAGCACGGCCAAAAGCAAAACTATTGGAATCAGATACGCCAAGATGGCCGCTTTGTTGCCTTGCCCAATGGCCATCCTTACATTGACCCTCTGGTTGAGGTCAAAGGTTCTGTTTTTTGGACGTGGCACGGTGAGGATCTTTTCGGCTTGTTCGCCCATGCCGCAGGCGCTCTTGGCATGACAAGCTGCGCAGGCACTTTGTGCCAGTATCTTGATTTCCAGTTCGTCGTCGGTGATTTTGGTGACGACACCCTCGTGGGAGATGGTTTCTGTGTTTTTCATGCCGCAAAATTACTTTTTTTTCATCATTCAACCAAAAACCATTATTTTTGCAGGTTATAATCATTGCATTATGCCCCAAAAAGAAAAGAAAGACGGTAAGCTGAAGACCTGGTTTCAGACCAAGGTGAAGGCGGTGACGGATTGGTACAACAAGGACGACAACTTCCTGAGGAGGGTGCGTTTCCCTGGTACCAGGTTGCCTCTCTTGACGGTGTTGATCAACTTCCTCAAGTTGTTCACCAAAGGCCGTACCATCGACCGTGCCGCTGGCGTGGCGTTCAACTTCTTCGTGGCCTTGTTCCCGCTGGTTCTGTTCTTCTTTACGCTGATACCCTATATTCCCATTCCTCACCTCTATGAGCGTGTGATGATGCTCCTCAACGACTTCCTCATTCCTTCTGGAACGCTCGACTTCGTGAAAGAAACCATCGACGGCATCATGAAACAACCGCACGATGGATTGCTCTCCATCAGTATTGTTTTGTGTTTGATCTTCGGTTCAGGGGGTGTCGTAGCATTCTTCAATGGTTTCCGCAATGTGTATGCCGACTATGTCACTTCGAGAGGCTTGGGCGTTAAGGGATGGATTATCCAACGCATTTTTGCTCTTGTCATGCTCATCGTTATCGGTTTGCTAATCATCATTTCGGTGCTGTTGATTTCGTTGGGCGGCAGGGCCATCAAATATTTGGTGGACAGCAATATCATTGAATGGGGCTCGTTTACCTTCTTCCTATTCATCGTATTGCGATGGGTGGTCGGTATCTTTGCCTTGAGTTTCGGTATCGCTTTGCTATATTATTTTGGCAATGTGAGGTTCAATGAGCACTACCGTAAGGAACTCAAGCGCCCGAGGGCCAGCGGCAAGAAATTCCGCGAGTTTGTCATTTTTAGTCCAGGAACTATCCTCGCTACCACGCTCTTCATCCTTGGCACGGTAGCTTTTAACACGTATATCTCTAACTTTTCGCGCTACAACGTGTTGTATGGCTCCATCGGCACACTCATCATTCTCTTGCTTTGGATTTGGGTCGTCGCTATCCTGATTTTGGCTGGCAACGACTTGAACTCTGGCATCCGCCGCGAGGCCATGAAGCTGAGCTCGGCCGAGGATGAGACGCGCCGCAAGAAGATCGTCATCGATGACTTGAGGAAGCATATCGTGGCTTATCAAGCCGCCAATGAGAGTCGGAATGCCAGAATCGAGGAACTGAAAAAGTCGGTCGAAGAAAAACAAGCCTTGATCCGTGATATGGAGGAGAAGAATAAGGATTACGAGCTGATTATCAAGGCGTATCAGGACTATGCTGAGCACGAACGCCAAAGTTCCGACGAACAGTATAACATAGGCTTCGAAGAAGAGGACGAGGCCAATGAGCCAGTATACCAAGATTAGACTGTTGTCATGGGTATCGTAGCACGACAAAGCATCAAAGGCACCATTGCCACCTACATTGGGGTGGCGGTGGGCATTGTTACGACCTTCTTCGTGCAGACCAAATACCTGACCACGGAAGAGATTGGCCTTGTCGACGTGCTTCTCCAGTCCGCTCTGCTTTTTTCTGGGTTGGCGCAGTTGGGTACCAACACCTCGGCGATGCGCTATTATCCCTATTTCAAGGACGAGGAACACCGCGATCACGGCTTCTTTGGCTGGACGCTCATTGTTCCCTTGATTGGTTTTGCCATTTTCCTTGGTTGTTTCTTTGCCCTTCGCAGTCCTATTGCGTCGTTTTTCTCTGAGAAGTCGGCCTTGTTCATCGATTACATCTACTATGTGATCCCGTTGGCCTTCTTCATGCTCTACATCTCGGTGTTCGAGACCAACTCCAACCTGTTGATGCGCATTGTGGTGCCCCGCTTCATCCGTGAGGTGGGTTTGCGGGTGCTGACATTGGTCATCTATCTGCTCTATGGTTTCCATGTCCTCTCGCTGACGGGTATGGTCGTCGCGTTCTGTGTGTCATACGGTTTGGCCACCATAATCAACATCGTATATCTGCTGACTTTGCATCGGGTTTCTTTCCGCATTGAGAAGAAATATATCACCCCCAAGCTGAAGCGCGACTTCCTCATTTATACGGTTTTCCTCATCACTTCTGCTTTGGCGGGCAATATCACGCCGTTGCTTAACCGTTATTTCGTCGCAGGCAAGCAGGGCCTTGCCGTGGGTGGTATCTTGACCATTGCCATCTATATTGCAACGTTAGTCGAGATGCCCTATCGGTCGTTGGGCTCCATCAGCAAACCTCAAATCTCTCAGGCTATGGCCGATGGCAACGTAAAGGAAGCCGATCGCATCTGCAAAAGCGTCGCCTTGCACCAGTTCCTTGCAGGAGCTTTGGTGTTTTTCTTTATTTGGATCAATATCGACACAATCTTTGCTTTGTTACCCAACGGTAAGGTGTTTGCTGCAGGCAAATGGGCAGTGCTCATTTTGGGTCTCAGCCGCCTGATTAACTCAACGCTGAATGTGGGTGTCACCGTGCTGAGCTATTCCAAAATCTACTATTACTCGCTGTTTTTCACCATCTTGCTGACCGTCTTGGCCTGGTGGCTTAATGCGCGATGGGTAGGCGAGTGGGGCGTCAATGGCGCGGCGTTTGCCACCTTGGTGGCCTATTTGGTGCATTATACACTTCTCTTGGCTTTGATTCGTTGGAAAATTGGCACATTGCCTTTGTCGGCAAAACAATTGCTTGTCCTTTTGGTCGTGGGCGTCATGTTTGGCCTCGATTGGCTGTGGTCGAAGACGCTGACGCCTTGGTTCGTTGGATGTTTTTCCAAACCTGTTTACGGTTTGGTCGTAGATTCACTGCTGAAGTCATTGCTCTTCTTGACCTTGGGTTTGTTCTCGGTTTACAAACTGAAGATTTCCAAATCGGTCAACAGACTGATCGATAATGGATTGAAAGTGGTGAAGCTAAAGCGCTGAGTCCACAATGGTGCTATGCAACATCACCATTCCCAGTTATATATTCCGTATGAACTAGACGTCTCTTTGATGACTTTTTTGGTCACCTTTTCAAAACGGTTTATTACTTTGATCATATAGACGCCAGCCGCCTTGCCGGCCAAAGAGTAAGGTATGGTAGTACCCTCTAAATCGGTGTTGACGCTGAAGCGGTCAATGAATTGTCCGAGATAGTCGTAGACCACGATGACGGCTTCACCTTGCATGCCATAGAGAACAATGTTGAACTCGCCCTTTGTGGGATTGGGATAGATGACGATGTCGGGTCGTGCGTCATGGTTGATATAAATGCTTCGTTCGATGTAACCGCATTCGGTATAGATGCGCACTTTCAGCGTAGCTGTGCCAGGCGCGTTGATGTTGACCGTGCATTCCGGCGAGTCGGGCGATGTGTCGATGCGCCAAGGTCCATCGATACTCCATTCGTAGCCGAAACAGCCTGGCACAGGGTCGATGCTGTAGGCATATTCACCCGAGGTCTGATAGTAGATGAGATTCTCGCCGTGAATTTGGCTGATATGAGTTGAGTTTTTGATGGTCAGGTCAAGGAGTACAATGCTATCGCAGCCTTGTGCCGAGGTGAAAGTCTGTTCGTAAAGGCCGCTCTCGGTGTAGGTCGTTTCATTCCAAGTGTAGCTGTCGCAAGTGCTTACGGCAAAGCTATTCATTATCTGCTCCCCAACATTCAGGTAAAGCGTGACGATGCTATCGCAGCCTTGTGCCGAGGAGAATGTCTGCTGGTAGACGCCTGATTCGTCGTAGGTTATCCCGTTCCATGTATATGGCTTACAGTCGCTTTTGTGTTGAATGACGTGAACGGTGTCGCCCAATTGAACATGGATTGTCAAAAGCGTGTCGCAGCCCATGGGGTTTTCAATAAGATATTCATAGTCTCCGCTTTCGGAGTAGGTTGCATCATGGTAGGTGTAGGTCTCGCAGCCCTCGCCATAAAGCTCTGCTTCAACAACACAGCAAGGCTCGCTCCAAACGGGTCTTACGGGGAACGATGACGTCTTGGTGAAATCTTTCAAAATGCCTTCGGTATATGGATTGTCGCCGAAATTGATGGCCCAGGCGTTTTCGCGTGAGCATTCAGTGCTAGCCCAATAGTAGTCGTCTGACAAAGTGGATCCACCATTCCTGATAAGGATGGTCTCAATGAAAGGTAATGCGGCATAAAGCTTTGAAAGCTGACCCGCTGAAGGGATATGCCAACTGTTGTTTAGGTCAATATTTGAAGAGGCGTATTGTGGCGATGTCCCCATGGCCTCTTTCATATATAATGTGGCATCGTAACCGCAGAACACGCCGTGTAGTGTTACAAATTGGTCGTATGCGTTGTAGTTGTTAAGTCTGGCGATGTCGGTTTCTGGCCCCCAATTGTATGTGCGGGGCAAGTCGTTCAATGCCACCAGCCAATAGGAGCCGTCTTCTGGAGATGTGTAAAAAACAACGCCTCTCTGCCCATTTGGTGTTGTGACCACATCGCCAATGTGATAGCTTGTGTCTTGAATCGTAAAGGTCTTGACGGCCCTGACACCGATTTCATATTCTCCAATGTAATTCCATTTTGGATAGTTACCCACCGATCCTGTTTGGCTGATGACGACGGCATGGGCTCCCGTCCTCTCGGTAGAGGACCAGTACCACCTCGGATGGTCGTAAACGAACATCTCTCCGTTGACGGCAGCAAGCGAGGCATTGATTTCGTTAATGTACGCTATCAGCCACCTCAATTGTCCTGCGGCGGGCAGATACCATCCGTGGTCAAAATCAACGCACCAAGCGGCAGGATACCAGTCGGCACCATGGGTGCTTCTAATGATATCCGTGTTGTTGTAGCCGTCAAGGTCATAGATGGCCTCTCTCGAATACTCGAAGTTCTCTAGCATCGGAATGTCGTACCATTCTTCATAATGTGTTTGGGTTACCCAATGCGTATTGACGGCTTGGCATTCCAAACTGACGGCCCATCCTTGCTGACTGTCGCTGTCAACAAAAAACACAACGCCCTCGGCTGTCTTTCCCAAAGAGGCAAATTGCTCTGGCCTGACGGTGCTGCCGTCGGTGCAAAGGATGTCGCCAATGCTAACGTTTTGCCCAAAACAAAGTCGGGTGAGCATTATTAAAATAGGCAGCAAATAGTTCTTTTTCATCTTGTTGGTGGCTTGGCTTTTAGTGTGTTACGCTCAGTTTCAGTCGGGCCTTGCCCCGATCGGTGATTACCTCTATGGTGTAAAGGCTCTGCGGCAAGTCCAGCAGGTCGATCTCAATGGTGTCGGAAGCAAAGCCTTCTTGCGCTTTGATGAGTCGTCCTTGCATATTGTAGACCTTGACGCACTTGATGCTTTCGGCCACTATGTAAGCCCTGTCGCTCGAAGGATTAGGATATAAGGCAACGGGAATATTGTCGTGGTCGTCAAGGTCATAGAATCCTGCATGGATTTCAATCGTCTGCTCGGTCATGCCGCATTCATTCCAAGCCTTGACCTTCAGAGTGGCTACGCCTTTTGAGATGACCCAAAGGTGGCAGTCCAAACCTGTCGTATCCATGGGCCAGTCGGCGCCGTCGAGTTCCCATTCGTAGCGCGTGGCATGGCCGACGGGGTTGACGTGATATTGGTAGTGACCCGAGAAGAAGTCGGTGCAAACATAAACCTCGGTCAAGCCTTGGATTTCAGGGATGGGGTCGGGGTAGGGGTTGACGGTGAGGTACAGGTGGACAAGCGAGTCGCAGCCGCCAGAGGTGACGAATAGGCTATCGTATATACCAGATTGAGTGTAAAGGTTCCCGTTCCAAGAATAGCTGTCACAGGCCGTGGTGTCGACATCGACTTCCAAGGCGTCGGAGAAGGCGAGATGCAGGGTGACGATGCTGTCGCACTCTTGCGAGGTGACGAATTCCTGCACATAGTCGCCCGGATCGGTGTAGGTGGTGTCGTTCCATTTGTATCGGTCGCAGGCCACTATCGACCATTCGTGATAAATAGGTCCTGTGATGGTGAGATGAAGCGTAACGATGCTGTCACAGCCTTGTGGTGTCACGAACGACTGGGTGTAGTCACCGCTTTCGGTGTAGATGGTGCCGTTCCAATTGTATTGTTTGCATCGTGTCCGCTCAATCTCTCGCGTGATGGTGTCGGCGATGGTGAGGTGGAGCGTGACGATACTGTCGCAGCCGTTGGAGCCCTCGAAGGTCTGCTGGTAGTTGCCGGTTTCGTAGTAAGTGCTATCGTTCCATGTAAAGTGATCGCATCGGGTTTTCCATAAATGGAAGGTGATGGGCTGTCCCAGTTCGACTTCGATGAGGTAGAGTGTGTCGCAGCCGTCGGGCGATTCGATGAGTTGCTCGTAGTGACCACTCTCGGTGTATTCTATCCCATTGAAAGTGAAGGAAGAGCAGTCGCTTCCTTGGATGCTGATTTCTGTAGGAAGACCAGGGTTGTAGGGTTCGCCTTGGGGTGTGATGTAATATGCCTGTTGCAGGAAGTTGTTGTATGGCCTACGAATGGTGCCGTCAGATCCTGTGAAGACGGTGGCCTTGTTGAAACAGAAGGTGGGTATGGTGAGGTCTTCGTTGACGTTGGTGACGTGGTACATGTATTGGTTCCAGACAGGGCGTGCGGGCGACCAGTTGCCTGGGCTGCCAAAGATGAAAATGCCACCATAGCCGACTTCTTGTGTTGAGTTCAAGAGACCAGTTGCCACAATCTCAGCGAATCCGTCGCCATTGACGTCGGCCACAATGGGATACTCAACACCTGTACCTGCACTCATCCTTCTGCTGTAAAGGTCGTATGGTCGTATGGTGTCGTTGCCAGTGATGTGACTCTTCCCGCTGCCGTTGAGGATACGCAGGTTCTTGTTGTCGCGGTACACGAGTTCCATGATGCCGTCTTGGTTGAAGTCGAATAGTGTGAGTCCCGTTTGCCCCGATGAATCGTTGTGTTCTTGTTCCCACACGGTGGTAAGCCCATCATTGGCCGTATAACGCCAGCAGAACAGCTTTGCAGGGTTATAGAGTTGTTTCTCGAGCAATACGATTTCGGGATAAGGGTCTTCGTCGATGTTGCCAACGAAAGGGTAGCTTGTGCAATAGGCATGGTGCGCCTTTTGGAATATGATTTGCCCGTTGGAAGGCTTGTAGGCATAAATGTAGATGTAGCCAAGAGTGTGGTCGTCGGTGTTGTCGCGTAGCACTAATACTTCGCTCTCGCCGTCGAGGTCGAAGTCGGCAACGAGAACATGACCGTCTTGTGAAAAGCCTGATGGCGGCGCGATGGTCTTGTTGACAGTGATGGAGTTTTGGCTTGGGTTGGTGCGGCTGACGATATCCACGTTGTAGATGGTATTGCCGCATATCAACTCTTGCTTCGTGTCATCCAGAGCATTGTAAGCCAATGACATGGCGTAATAAGTATGGTGGGTATTCACGGCTGTTTGAAGCGGCGGGCCTCTGAAGCCAAGGCCTTTATTGCCGTTTGCAGGTCCCGAACACAGCCATCGCAGCGTGGCGGCGTCGAAGATGTCGCTGCCAGAATAGATCTCAGGGAAACCGTCGCCGTTGAAATCGGCGAGTGAGAGCATTCCGTCGCACGAGGTGGGTTGGTCGGAAACTCTCAGCAACGTGCCGTCGATGGTATAAGCTCGGATGTATTTGTCGTAGGTATGGACGAAGATGGCACCTTGCATCTCCCCATTGGACAAAGGATAGCGCCCGATGGCATAACCATTGTAATTATACAGGGTGTCGGGGATATTGATGATGGATTGTACATCTAAGTCAAGCCCACTAAAAACATACAAGCCATTCGAATGGTAGGCATTGTCGGTGTATCTGGCCACCACAATGTCGGTCACGCCGTTGGCGTCAATGTCGCCCGCCAAAACGGGGGAATAGGATGCGATGTCGTTTTCGGCGCTTGAATGAAGCAATTCTATGTTCCAAGGCGAGCCTTCCAAGGATTGGTTGCAGTCGCTTTCAATGATGTTATCGGGTAAGGTAGGGTCGGGCAGGGGTGGATTGGAAAAACTTAGGTTGCGGACCTCACGTACCCTATAGTTCGATGTCTTGTCACGACGTACAAAATGCCCAGCCCTGATATTGGCACTTGGGACACAACTCAAGGTAAATGCTTCTTCGCCGTTGGCCTCCGAACTTGACCAATACTCGGCTTGAGCCAGGGTGCTGCCATGGGTTTGCAATGGGTCTTCGACGAATGGTAGTGCCCAAAAGAGCTTCGACAACTGACCCGCTGTGGGCAGGTACCAGCCATGCTCGTAGTCGACGACGTTGGCGGCGGTGTTCAACCCGTTTTGATAGCCTCTGAGGGTGCCGGTGTTGGCGAAGCCGTCGGTCTCGTCCAGCAGCCTTCCATAAGGCGAGGAGTAGGTTTGGTTGGTCAGCCCAGGCACGTCACCATTGCCCCATGACACGGATGTGGAGGCGTCATTCAGTGCGACCATCCAGCCCTCGGTTTGATCGGGAGTGACATAAAACAGGATGCCTTGGCTGCCATCGTCGTTGGTGATGAGGTCGCCGATGTGATAGGTGGGATGGACAGGATTGGGGATGGTGAAGTCTCTGATTTGGCGCACACCAACACCGTTTTGGGGATAGTTGACGTGGTTATCCTTGACATAATCACCAATGCTTCCGCCTGCATTCATGTCGAAGGCGTGAAAACTGGAATGCTCGGTCGACGACCACCAGTAGTTGTTGTCGTGATAGGGAAGAGAAGTTCCGCCCACTACTTGAAGTGAAGCGTTGATTTCAGGAGCGTAGGAGTAAAGATACCGCAGTTGGCCGGCACTGGGCAAATACCAGCCGTTGTCGTAGTCGACCGCCCATGCGGCTGGGAAGTCGGAGCTGTTGCCGCTATTTCGGATAATGCCAGTGTTTTCTAAACCGTTGAGGTCGTGCATGGCGACACGGGCATCGGCATAATTGGCCAAATCAGGGATGTCGTATCCGTAATTGTTTTCACTGCACCACTGGATGGAAGCGCCTTGGCTGTCAAGCGAAATGGCCCAGCCGTGAGTGTCGGTGTCGTCGACATAGAACACGATGCCCTGTGCTGTCCTGCCCGAAGAGGGGAAAGCCTCACGGCTGACAATGCTCCCGTCGGTGCAAAGGATGTCGCCAATGGACACGGTTTGCCCCCACGCGAAAAGCGGCAACAAAAACAATGCTATGAGAAAACGACAAGGTCTCATTGCGGCAAGGGTTATAATGCCGCAAAAATATCAATTATTTCTAAACTTAATAAGTTGATAGGTCTTTTTTTTTGAGAAAACCTACTTGGAATGGCCGATGGCTGACAGAGCTTCGCGGAGTTGGCTGCTACTGGTGCCTTGGGTGTAGGGAAAATAGATGATTTTCACACCTTTGTCAGCAAAAATCTGCTCATAACGGTTGAAGCGCTCTGTGCCTTTGTAGTCGGAGCCTACAAAGAGGTAGTCGTATTTCACAATGCCTTTGAGGTAGACATCGCAGTCTTCTCTTTCCGAAGGAATCACCTCGTCAACATATTTGATGCTCTTGACGATTTCGCAACGTTCTTCAAATGAGATGAAGGTGCTCTTGCCCTTATGGGAGGCGTCTTTGTGCACACCAACGACCAGATAGTCACAATATTCTTTGGCGCGGCGCAACAGGTTGAGATGACCGATATGGAACAGGTCGAACGTGCCGCTCAGGTATCCGATTTTCAGTTGTGGTTTGCTGCTGGTGCGTCCACTGGCTTGCTTGTATTGATAACTGTCCAACCCGAATTGGCGCGGGTCATTGTGATAGCGTTCGAGTACACCTTTGTAAACTTCTTCATATTGCGGAATATAGAGCGTCTGCCTTTGCTCCATTTGGTCGATGATGGCTTTCGCCAAGGCTTCAGTTTGACTCAGGTCGTTGCTTCCACCGTTGAATTGCGTGCCTTTGATGGATCCGGGCGAGACGTTCAAGATACGATTCTCGGTTCCGGCCATCTCCAATTCCACGTTCAGGCTTTCGATGGCCTTGCAAAGTGCGGCTTTGGTGGCCCCGTAAGTGGCAAACAAGGGCGAACTGATGAGTCCAGCAATGCTTCCCATCACGGCGCAACGGAATGAGGCCTTTTCTTTCATCCTGGGGAAGAAGAAATGAAGTGTCTTGATGACTGCAATGCTGTTGACCTGAAAGTTGTTCTGAATCTCTTGTTCCAGAATGTCTTCGAAAGGTGCGATGCGACCAAATCCGGCAGTGATGACGAGGGTGTCGATGTCTTTGTATTGCTCTAAAAAGGAAAAGTCTGTATTGAGAAGATTGGCTTGACAGAAACGGATATTGTCGTATTGATCAAGTGTGTCGTTTTTCACTTTGTCGACAACATGTACGAAATGGCCTTTTTTCTGCAATTCCAAAGCGATGGCTAAACCTATGCCGTTGCTTCCACCAATGACTAAAGATTCTTTCATGGGTCTCAGAATGAGTTGTTGGGTTGAAATGAGGTGCAAAATTAGAAAAAAAGTCCCAACAACATCAAATTTGCCTATTTTTGCAGCTGAAATCCTTTCTTGATATGATTGATACCTCGGGATTAAGGCAGAAATATTCTCCAGATGGCTCGCCGTTAAGGAATCTCCAATTGCTATTGTTGGAGGAAGTAATGGTTCTCGACGAGATTTGTAGGGAAAACGGGCTTACTTATTTCCTTACGGGAGGGAGTGCTCTAGGTGCGGTCCGACATCAGGGTTTTATTCCATGGGACGATGATGTGGATATTGCTTTGTACGAAGAGGATTACAAGAAACTAGTAAGGATTTTGCTGGAAAAGGAGTCTGATAAATTCGTTTTGCATTCTAGGAAAACTGATTTTAACTACACCTTTGGCTTCCCAAAATACAGGGCCAAGGAAGGTAATCTGTTGGGCTGTTTCCCCGCTCGGGGCGTCTTGTATAAGTACAAGGGCTATGGAATTGATGTTTTTTGCGTTTCTAAGCATAGCTATATCAGGGCTTGGATGTGCGCCAAAGCACGAGCTGCCTTGCTCAATTGGATGTATAGGTTGAAAAACGACAGACTTAGGAAGCTGGTTACTAAGGTCAATTGGTTTGTTTATGACTGTTTTCAGCCGCTTACCTTCCCGTTGGATGTGTTTAGGAAAAAAGGGGAGATGCACTATGATTTGGGTAAGGGAACGCCATATCATGATATGCGGTTTTCAGAGGTCTTTCCAGTGAAAAGGGTGCCTTTCGAGGGAAAAGAGCTGCCGATTCCTGGCAATGCCGATGCATTTCTTACCCGCATCTTTGGCGATTATATGACACTACCTTCTGAGGAACAGATCAAAAAAGACGTCCATTCCAAGGATTTTCTGCAATTCAACCAATGATTAAACGATATTAAAAGTCATAATGATGAGTGAACATAGCTTTTTAAGGGATACGGCAGTGAAGGCGGCTGTCAAACTGGGCATTTATCCCAAGATTGTGGCTCTTCTGAACCGTCAAATTGCAAAACGAGAGGCGGCTTCGATTAAAAAGCACGGATTGGAGGTCTTGGCCAAGGTTGACGAGGTGCTGACGAAGGAAGGCATTACCCCGTTTTTCGTGTTTGGCCTTTTGTTGGGTGCCTATCGCGAGAAAGGTTTTATCCCTTATGACTATGACCTTGATATTGGTATTATGGAGTCAGAACGACCTGATAATCTGATAGATATTATGCTAAAGAACGGCTTTGTCCTCAAGCGCCAGTTCTATTTCAAGGAAGATGGGAGAATAACGATTGAGCAGTTTGAATACAATAAGGTTCCGGTAGACTTTTATTATTTCTTTGAAAAAGACGAGAACACCATCGCGACCATAGTCTCCTATAAGCACGAATACAAGGATTGGAAAGAGGCCAACGAGTCGGATGGGTTCCCTAGCGAAATCATCACTGCAGAGAAGACTACTTTCTCTCGTCAGGATTTCCTTGGCATCCAGTTCTATATGCCTGACAAAGCGGCTTCATGGCTTTCAGGTTTCTATGGCAAGGACTTTATGACGCCTGTGAAGAATTGGTCTTCAGAGAAGAGTGAGACTTGCCGCCGTCCATATCCTGTACGACAGTATAGGAATCTTGAGATTGTCCGTCAAAAGGCGCCGAAATAATGCTACTAGTCGAACAAGACTTTCCGCATTTTTTCTGACAAGGTTGATTCTGAATATCTCTCCAAATACAATTGGCGAGAGTAATTGTTGAATCTAGGGCGAGGCGAGGCAATGAAGTCATTGATTTTTCCGATGAAATCGTCCGCTGTATTGCATTTGCCTCCAATGCGGTCGTAATCAGCATCATAGCCTTCAAAGGCTTCGTCGGTTCCAAGGATGTTCTTGCCGAACATCAATGACTCACAGGTCTTGACTTTCATGCCGCTACCCTTGAAGATGGGAAGAATCATGATGTCCGCTTCGTTGATGTAAGGCGTTAGGTCTGGTACGCTACCGATGACTTCAACGTCATGCATGATTGGCTCATCCTCTTTGATTTTTTCCATGCCTTTCCCTACCACTTTAAAGCTGATTTCAACATGCGGAAGTACATTTCGGACAAACCATAGGAGTCCTTCGTTGTTTGGGGCGAAATAACTGCCGAGAAACAGGCATTCTGGTTTGGCTTTGGTAAACGCCTCGCTTTGGTGCTCAGGCTTGAATCTGTCGCGGAAAACGATGGGAATCAATATGTCGGCATGCCTTTGGTATCGCTCAAACAGTTTGTCGTCGTCTCTTCGGTTCAAAGCAATGACCTTGTCGGCGAATCGGCATGAATAGGCATCGTTATGGTCGGCGCTTTTGATGATGACGTTCCTGAAGGGGATGCGTTTTGAGATCTTGGCATCAAAATACAATGCCTCCACGTTATGGAAGAAAACGATGACTCTTCCTTTGTAATGGTTTTCTTTCAACTTTTTGGCAATGATGCCGAAGACGCTGCGGTCAATAAAGACAATGTCGAAATTTTGAGCCAACTGGCATATTTGCTTGACTTTCTTTGGGGTCAAACCAAAATGATAGTCAAATGGAAAATACATGGCTCCACGTAGGTAATCCAGAATCGACCGTTTCTTGTCTTGCTTGTGGATATAGCAGGTCTCGACATTGTCTTCTCCCACCAGTTGGGTCAAAGTGTCATAATGCATCTCGGTGACTTGTTCGCCACCGTCCAAAATCCCGTTGTTTTTCTTGTATCTTATGAATAAGACCTTGGTCATGCCGGTTTTTCCTTCTTCTTGACTAGGGCGAGAACAATCGTGGCGACAGCAAACAAGATGATGGTCAGCGAACTCACCAGCGAAACAATACCGCCCACCTTCCAGATTTTGGGCTCATAGCGCATCACGATTTCGTGCTGTCCGGCGGGCACCATGGCGGCACGCAACAGGTAGTTGGCGCGCAACAAGGGGCTTTCTTGTCCGTCGATTCGCATCGTCCAGCCTTTGCTGGTCCAGATCTCGGAGAAGACCACCAGTTTGTTTTCGCTGGCAGAGAAGCTATAGGTCAGCTGGTTGGGCTTGTAATCGGTGAGGGTGATGCTTCCATCCTCTGCCTGAGGTCGATAGCTTGCCACTTCTTGTTCGAATTCTTTGCCGATGATGGCTGTGCGGTGCAAGTCTGAGGTGGCCAATGCATTAAACTCATCGTTTGGCGTGTTGGCAATCTGGACGTCGTTCACCATCCAGGCGTTGCCGTAGGCAAACGGGTTTTCAAACGGCTGGCTCTGTGGGTTGAAGATGATGTATTTGGTGTTCAACATGTTGAGCACTTCCTGTTGTGCCAACTGTCTCGCCATGTCTTCGGCGGTCTTCGCGCTGCGGAGTCGGTTGAGTCCAGGCCCAAGGTATTGGGTGATGACGTCTTGATAGCGGCGGAGTTTGGCGCCCGAGTAGCCGCCAATCGACTTGTGGAAATAGCAGGTGCTGGCGTCGTTGAACATGTCTCTGGTGATGTCGGCCACCCTGTAACTCAAAGCCTTATCGTTGAGGATGTATTGGTTGGCAGGAGAAGCCACAAAGGGGTTGTCGAACTTCGCCTTGTCGATGAAGTTGTCGTTGTTGAGGTAGCGCTTGTCAATGGGGAACATGTCGACAAGGATGAGTGCTGCCAGGACGGCAAAGGCGGGCACGGCTTTCAGTTTGCCTTTGACGTAGAGGAACAACGGCACGGCAGCCAGGATGATGAAGATGAGGCTGCGCAGGGCGTCCTTGCGGAAGATGGCCACGCGGACGTCTTCAAGTTGCGATGCAAATTGGGCGTAGATGGCGCCGTCCTTGCCCGCGCTCATGGACGCGAATTGTTTGGCTTCTTCCTGGCTGAGGAAGTTGAAGAAGGTCTTGGGCATGAGATAGAAGAGTAGGCAGAAGCCTGCAGTGACACCCAAGGCGATGAAGAATTTCGTCATGTTCTTCTTGGCGTTCTCAGGGCTCTTGACCATCTCGGCCAAACCTAAGAAACCTAGCAAAGGCATGGTCACCTCAGCGATGACCAAGGTCATGCTGACGGCCCGGAACTTGTCGTAGCCGGGAATGTAGTCCAGGAAGAAGTTGGTGAAGCCCATGAAGTTCTTGCCCCAGCTGAGTAGGATGGAGAGTACGGTGGCTATCAGCAAGGCCCATTTCAGTTTGCCTTTCACCGTCAAGGCACCCAAAACGAAAAGGAACACCACAATGGCGCCTACGTAGACGGGGCCACTGGTGCCAGGTTGGTCGCCCCAGTAAGCGTTGCTCTGCGCAATGCTGTCCTTGAACTGGCGGTCGGCTTTTTCCAAAACAGGGTTTTGCTTTCCGATATAGGCCGATGCCCCGCCTTTGGCGTTGGGGATCATAAGGCTCCATGTCTCACCCTTGCCATAACTCCACTGCGTGATGTAATCGCGGTCGAGGCCCTTGGTTTGGTTGCTTTCGTTGCTGGTCAACACGGGTTTGCCACGGGTCGTTTCTTTTCCGAATTCGTAGTTGGCGTATAGCTTGGTGGAGAAGGTGAGGACGCTAATGACGGCCACCAACACCAACATCAGGCTCGCCTTGACGAAATGCAGCAGTTTCTTCTGTCGGATGTCGGAGATGAATTCTGCAATGACGATGACGACAAGGATCAATATGAGATAATAGGTGATTTGCAGGTGGTTGGCATACAATTCCAAAGAAGCGGCGATGGCGGTCAGCACCAGACCCCAGAGGTATTTGCCTTTATAGGTCAGCAACACGCCGGCGATGACGGGAGCCATATAGGCCATGGCAACGGCTTTGGCGTTGTGGCCGGCGCCAATGATGATGTAGAGGTAGGAGGTGAACCCGTATGCGATGGCGCCTAAGGCACTCACCCATACGCCGACATCCAGGACAAGCAAAAGGATGAAGAAACCTAACATGCTGATAAACACGCTTCCCAAGGGACTTGGAAGGCCTATGGACAGCACTTTATGGACATATTGGAAGAGGTTGGTCTTTTGTGGTGCCGAGATGTTCCATGCGGGCATGCCGCTGAAGGCCGAGTTGGTCCAAAGCGCGGTTTCGCCCGTGCTTTCGCGGTACTGCGTCAGCTCCTGGGCCATGCCTTTGTGCATCTCCATGTCGTGTTGCTTCACGCGTTTGCCTTGCATCACGGGATAGAAGTATACCCAAGAGATGACCGCAAAGATAGCAATGGCTATAACAATGGGCCAAAATTTAGGTCCCTGAGCCTGTCGAAGGGCCGCTGCAGTTTTGTTTTCTTTTGATGTTATAGTGGTTTTCATTGTGTATAATGTTTTCTATTCAACTTCTTCAAAATCAGTATATTCTCCTATATTGGGATTGATGCGGGGATTCTTCGGCGTTTCTGTTTCTGTATTTGTCTTCTCCTGTCCGAATTGCTCCAGCTGTTCCTCGAACTTTCTCATTTTCCTTCTAAATATCCACTTGATAATCAGATAAAAAACGTAGAAAATCAGAACGGCAATCAGCAGTATTTTCCAAAATGCCCCCATGTTTAATTTTAATAAGGTGCTGCGAAATTACGATTTTTCCGTTTGCGATGACCGTTTTTTCCTGAAAAACGCTCCGATGAACCCGAGGCCATAGCCGAAGAGTTGGCAATAAGCTGCTGGAACTGAGAGCAATGCGACTTTTAGGTTCTTGTTTTTAATGAGTGAGTCAACAAATACCATCATGGCATAGAGTAGGATGGGTGCGAGCCATAGCAAAGCCCACCATGAGAACCTTCCCGTAAGGATAAACGCCAGAATGAGATGCACCAAGCAAGCCAACACCAGCAAAACATTGCCAACCACAAAGGCGGCGGGCAAGATGTGGACGAGTTTGAAAGTCTCGGGGTATTTGTCCTTTAGGACGATACGCGCCTCACCCGAGTGCTTCACTTGGCGGAAAAACGAGTTGAATTTGACACGTCGTTTGTGATAGACGAAGGCCTCAGGGAAGAGGCGGCAGCTGTATCCTCCGTTGAAGATCCTGGTGCTCAGGTCGATGTCCTCGCCATAACGCATGGGAGCGAAGCCGCCCAAGGCTTCGTAAACATTTTTCCTGATGCCGAGGTTGAAGCTACGGGGATAGAACTTGTCCATTTTCTTTTTGCCGCCACGGATGCCACCCGTGGTGAAGAATGAGGTCATCGAATAGTTGATGGCTTTCTGTATGGGCGTGAACGAGGCATGGGCACGGTCGGGACCTCCGAAGGCGTCGCAAGGCTCGCGGTTCAACTCATGCTGGACGGTCTCCAAGTAGTTTTCGGGCACGATGACGTCGGAATCCAAGATAATGAGGTATTCGCCTTGGCTGCGTTCGGCGCCGAAGTTGCGCGAGGGACCAGGACCCGAGTTGGGCTTGAAATGGTAGCTCAAGGCCAATCTGTCCTTGTATTTCTCGCAGACTGTGTCGCATTTCTCCGTCGAGCCGTCTTCCACCACCACGACCTCAAAGTCCTTGATGGTCTGATGGCACAGGCTCTCCAGTAGCTCGTCGACTTCCTGAGGCCGGTTGTAGACGGGTATGATGATCGAAAACCGCATTTTCATTATTTTTTGCAAAGATAGGGATTCTTTCCTTATTTTTGCGCTATCAAATGTGATTATCTTTCATGAAGAAACTCATCTCTTTTTTCACCAAGATTTTTCCCCGCCAGTGGCTCATCAAGTTGAGTTATCTGTTCAGCTTTTTGATCCGGCCTTTCTATTTGGGTAATAAGGTGGAATGTCCCGTCTGCGGCAAGCATTTCCGGAAGTTTTTGCCGTATGGCTATGGGGTGGCTGGAGACAACAGGTTGTGTCCAAAGTGTTTGTCGCTCGAAAGACATCGTCTATTGTGGCTATACTTGAAAGAGAAGACTGATTTTTTCACTGCCCCGCTCAAGGTCTTGCATTTTGCGCCAGAACAGCCATTCCTGAAACGGTTCCGTGCCCTGAAGAACCTTGATTACACCACCGCCGACCTTGATTCGCCTATTGCCGACCTGCATCTCGATGTCACTGCCATCGACCAGCCGAGCGACACCTACGATGTGGTCATCTGCAACCATGTGCTGGAGCATGTCAGCGACGCGAACAAGGCGTTCTCGGAAATCAAAAGAATCCTGAAGCCAGGCGGTTGGGCGATTCTCCTCGTGCCCATCAACCCTGATGTCGACACCTTCGAAGATCCAAGCATCACCGACCCAAAGGAGCGTCAGCGTCTTTTTGGACAGTACGACCACGTGCGCCAATTCGGCCGCGACTATGCCGAGGTGTTGCGAAAAGCAGGCTTCAAGGTTACGGAAGACAGGCTGTATTATGAGATTTCAGAGGAACAGCGCGAACGCATGCATCTTGCGCGCAGGGGAGAGGAGATCATTTACCGCTGTGAAAAATGATTGTAGAGACGCGCCATGGCACGTCTCTACAATATAAACAACAAAAGGCGATCCCCCAACGGGGTCGCCTTCGTTACCTTAAATGAGAAATATAACGGCTTCTGTTCCGTTTTCACGGAAAGGATTAATATTCGTCAGAAACTGTAAGTTTCTTTCTGCCTTTAGCTCTTCTGCGGGCCAAAACCTTACGGCCATTAGCCGTCGACATTCTCTCTCTGAAACCGTGTTTGTTTCTACGTTTTCTGTTCGAAGGTTGATAAGTGCGCTTCATCTCTGTATCTGTTTATTTGTTATTTTTCGCTAAAATCCCTCTGAATTGGGCTGCAAAAGTACAAAGATTTTCCTTTGCTCCAACATTTTTCTTGAAAAAAATAAAAAAGGCAAAACCAAATTTGATTTTGCCTTTTTCAAATTACTGATAATTAGTTGATTATGCAATCACTTCTTTTTCGGGGATGTTTCTCAGCGTCTCAACGAGGAAGTCCCAGAAGGGCTGCACGCTCTCGATGAGGAGGGCTTCGTCTGGTGAATGTGGGTGCACCAAGGTGGGGCCGAAGCTCACCATATCCCAATTCGGGTACTTCGAGCCGAGGATGCCGCATTCCAAGCCAGCGTGGATAACCATGACCTTGGGCTCCTTGCCGAACTTCTCCATATAAACCTTCTTCATCAGGTTGAGGATGGTTGAGTTGATGTTGGGCTTCCAACCGGGATAGTCGCCGGTGGAGTAGGCCTCGGCACCATTGTCGGTGAGGTTCTTGCGGATCTGCTCAGCAAGCTTGTCCTTGGCGGCGTCGACGAGGCTGCGGGTCAGCGATGCGGTCGTGATCTTGCCGTTGTCCATCTTCCAAGTGGCCAGGTTGCTCGAGGTCTCGGTGGTGCCTTCAAAGTCTTCCGACATGGCGATGACGCCATTGGGATAGCGGGCGATGGCGCAGAACATGTTGTCTTGCGTCTTCACGTCGATGACTTGTTTGGGCATCTCAGCGCCTTCGCAGAGGATGGCCAGCTCGGGCTCGACTTCGGCAAACTCTTCCTTGCAGATGCCCTCATATTCGGCGGCATATTGTTTGAATTCCTCTTCCTTGTCGGCTGGGACGACCACGATGGCTTCAGCTTCTCTTGGGATGGCGTTGCGCAAGCTACCGCCATCAATGCAGGCAAGGCGCAGGCCGTATTTCTCTGCTGCCATCAGCAGCATGGTGTTCAGCACCTTGTTGGCGTTGGCGCGACCCAGGTTGATGTCCATGCCTGAGTGACCGCCTTTCAGGCCCTTCACGAAGAGGCGATAGGCTTTCATGCCAGCGGGTACGGCTTCGAAGGTGGGCGTCCAGGTGCCGATATTGTCGACACCGCCGGCGCAACCGACATAGAGTTCACCTTCGGTTTCTGAGTCCATATTCATCAGGATATCGCCTTTCAGCACGCCGGGCTGCAACTTGTTGGCGCCCGTCATGCCTGTTTCTTCGTCGATGGTGAAAAGGGCTTCGATGGGACCGTGTTGAAGGTCGGTGGCTTCGAGGACTGCCATGGCGGCAGCGGCACCCAAACCGTCGTCGGCGCCGAGGGTGGTGCCATTGGCCTTCACCCAGCCGTCTTCGATGTGGGTCTCAATCGGGTCGTTTTCAAAATCGTGCACCTTGTCGGCGTTCTTTTGCGGGACCATGTCCAAGTGGGCTTGCAGGATGACACCTTTACGGTTCTCCATGCCTGGAGTGGCGGGTTTGCGCATGATGACGTTGCCGCATTCGTCGACGATGGTTTCAAGGCCGTGCTCTTCGCCCCATTGCTTCATGAAGGCGATCACTTTGGCTTCTTTCTTCGAAGGGCGCGGAATCTGGGTGAGACTGTAGAAGTTTCTCCACACGCCATTCGGTTCTAAATCTTTGATAGAGCTCATGTTTAAATGGTTTTATTTGTAATGATTGTTCAAATTTTAGTCGGCTAAATTACGGTTTTTTTCTCAAATCGAAACAAAAAGTCGTATTTTTGCACACTAAAACTTTAATAAAATGAAAAAAGTATTACCGCTTTTATTGTTTGTCCTGTTGGCTTTTGCCAGCTGCCAGAGAGGCCCTGCCATCTATCAAATGTCTGAGAATCCGAAAGAAATGGCCGACAACGCCGAGAAGTTTGCCAAGCAAACCATGAAGCGTGCTTCAAGCTATTCTGACGAGGAATGGAAGGTGGCTGTCGACCAGTTTGTCGCCATGTCAAAGGATTTTGTGGAAAAAAAGCGTACGATGAGCGAACAGGATGTGTTTCGCGTTGATGCTGCCCGTCTGCAGTTCATCAAGGCCGTCTCCGATAACGGTAACGAGGAACTTGTGGCTGAAATCAAGTCGCTCTACAGCGAAATCAACAGGTGATTACCGCTTCGGTTAGCTTTTTGCGCCGTTGGGTGAAAACTGTTCGTCGTATTGTTTATTCTTCCTATTTTTGAAAACTATTTACGACGATTATGACACTTCACACATTCTATTTATTCCTTATTGTCATGGCCGTGGTGGCCTTGGCCGTATATGTGAGCCTTTTCTTTGTCGATGCAGGCTACGGCAAGTTCTATGACCCAAAATGGGGTCCCGCCGTCAACAACAAACTCGGTTGGGTGCTCATGGAGTCGCCTGTGTTTGTCGCCATGCTGCTTCTGTGGCTCCTTTCCGACCGCCGTGACGATCTGGTTAGGCTGGCTTTCCTTTTCGTGTTTGAATTGCACTATATCCAGCGCTCCTTCGTGTTTCCGCTTCGTATGCGAGGCCATAGTGTGATGCCGCTTTCCATCGTCGTCATGGGCGTCACTTTCAACGTGCTCAATGCCTTGATGCAAGGCGGTTGGATTTTCTACTTTTCACCTGAAGACTATTATCCTGCCGATTGGTTGACGGATCCCAGGTTCATCGCTGGTTTTTTGGTGTTTATCATCGGCATGTACATCAACATCCAGTCTGACGATATCATCCGCAACCTGCGTAAGGAGGGCGACACCAAGCATTATTTGCCCAAGCAAGGGATGTTCCGCTATGTCACTTCGGCGAATTATTTTGGGGAGTTTATTGAATGGGTGGGTTTTGCCATCCTCACATGGTCGTGGGCGGGTGCTGTTTTCGCATGGTGGACCTTCGCCAACCTCGCCCCGCGTGCTCATAGGATTTACGATGCCTATAGGAAGGAGTTCGGCGCTGAACTAGATACGAAAAAGACAAAACGTTTTATTCCTTTCATTTGGTAATACAATTTGATTATGGAATCACAGATTTTCACTCCTTGCCAAATCGGTCCCATCACCTTGCGCAACAGGGTGATACGTTCGGCTGCTTTCGAGAATATGGCTTACGGCAACCGCCCCTCAGAGGATTTGTTCAACTATCATACGGCTGTGGCGCGTGGCGGTGTCGGTATGACGACGGTGGCTTATGCTGCTGTCAACCAGTCGGGCTTGTCGTTCGATGGCCAGTTGTGGATGCGTGAGGAGATTGTTCCCGAATTGAAACGCCTCACAGATGCCGTCCATTCATACGGCGCCAAGGCTTCCATTCAATTGGGGCACTGCGGCAACATGACGCACCGCGCCACTTGTGGTTGCATGCCTGTGGGTGCCTCGAGTGGCTTCAACTTGTATTCGCCTACATTTCATAGGAAACTGAAGAAAGAAGAGATTTACGGGTTGGTGAAAGACTTCGGTAAGGCTGTCAACTTGGCGCGTGAGGCAGGCTTCGACTGTGTGGAGATCCATGCCGGTCATGGCTACTTGATTAGCCAGTTTCTGTCGCCTTACACCAACCGCCGCCACGATGAGTTTGGTGGCTCTTTGAAGAATAGGATGCGTTTTATGCGTCTCGTCATCGAGGAGGTGATGCGTGCCGCTGGCGATGATATGGCCGTGGTGGTCAAAGTGAATATGCACGACGGTTTCCGTCGTGGCATGCAGCGCGAAGAGTGCATCAAAGTGGCGCAGGAGCTGGAACGTCTTGGTGTGCACGCCCTTGTGCTCACGGCAGGTTTCGTCAGCAAGGCACCTATGGAGGTGATGCGTGGTGCGATGCCGCTCAAGACTTTGCGTTATTACATGGATATGAAGAAGTTCTGGTGGCTGAAGGCAGGTCTTGCCTTTGCCGGCAGGCTGTTGATACCCACCGTGCCGTTCAGCGAAGGCTATTTCCTGGAGGATGCCAAGGAGTTCCGCGCAGCCCTTAAGATGCCTCTCATTTATGTTGGCGGCATGGTCTCGAAGGAAAAAATGGAAGAGGTGCTCGGCTCGGGTTTCGTGGCCCTGCAGATGGCTCGTGCCTTGGTCAACGACACCGATTTCATCAACAAGTTGCAAAGGGGCGAGGTGACGCGCAGCGAGTGTAAACACTCCAACTATTGCATCGGACGCATGTATACTTTGGAGATGAAGTGCCATCATTGTGTGGAGCACCTGCCTGAACGCTTGCGAAAAGAGGTGAACGAAGCTGAGAGGAAAGGATGACCATGACCAATGCCCCTGACCCTGGCCAGTTTTCTGACGGTCAGGGTCAGGGTTTTGGGTCAGGGTCGACAAACCAAAAACAATGAACAAAACAAAATGGATAAATAGGTTTCAGGAGTCTCAAGGGCGTTTGCCTTGGGCGCTAGTGACGGGCGGAAGCTCGGGCATGGGTCTGGAGTATGCACGTCAACTGGCTGAAATCGGCTGCAACCTGCTGTTGGTCAGCAATCAAGAAGAGGAATTGCAAAAAGCCGCTGAGGAACTGAGACAAGGCCGAACCATTCAAGTCATACCGCATTACCAGAACTTGGCTACGGATACGGCCGCAGAGGAGTTGCTGGCCTATTGCCAATCGGAAGGCTTGCAAATTGACATCCTCATCAACAATGCTGGGATGTTCTTCTTCGAGGAGTTGACCACTGAAAACGAAGCCAAGGCTTTGACGATGATGCGCTTGCATATCCTGACACCCACGAGGTTGTGTGTCGTTTTCGGTGAAGAGATGAAGAAAAGGGGCAATGGTTACATCGTCAACATGTCGTCGATGGCGGCTACCTTGCCTTGTCCGGGCATCACGATCTACTCGGCCACCAAGGCTTATCTGAAGAGTTTCGGCAAATCCCTGTTTTTTGAGATGAAGCCATACGGCGTGGGTGTGACCACGGTCTGCCCGGCAGCCATCGCCACACCGCTATATAAATTAAAACCCAATTTGTTGAAGTTTGGCGTGAAAATTGGACTGATAGGTACACCACAATGGTTGGTGCGGAAGGCTTTGAAAGGCATGATGAAGAAGAAAAGGGTAGTGAAGCCAGGATTGATGAATCATTATCTGCCGCCTTTGATTGCCGTTCTGCCCCACGGATTAGTGAATAAGCTATGGCAAAAATTCAAGTAACGATATTGTTTTTGTTGGCCTGCCTGACGGCTTCGGCACAACGCTACGAGAAGGTGCCTTTTGGCGACTTCGAGCATTGGACGGTGCGTTATGTCACCGAATCGCAAGTCATTGGTGGACAAGAGAAAGTGCTCTATGTGATAGGTCCTACGGATACCATCCGCGGTAACGACCCTTATAAATACCAGAACACGATTTGGTCTTCGTCGAATGCCTTCGCCAAGGTGATGGGCGTGGTGAAGACGTGTACCAATGTCACTCCCGATAATGGCCCGACGGGCAAATGTGCCAAACTGGCTACGGAGTTTGCCTCCTGCAAGGCGGCGGGACTTATTAATATAAAGGTGTTGGCGGCGGGTTCCATCTATTGGGGCAAGATGCTTGAACCCATCACGGGCGTCAGCGACCCATACGCCTTCATGGACTGGGGTATCCCTTTTACAAAGCGACCTAAAGCACTTGTACTCAACTATAAAGCCACCATCCCAAATACGGGCAAGCTGGTGAAAGGCACCACGTTCCGCACCACGGAATTCAACGGCTACGATGCTGCTGAGATCCTCTTCATCTTGCAAAACCGTTGGGAGGACGAGAAAGGCAACATCCATGCGAAAAGGGTAGGGACGGCTGTGTGCCATATCGACAAAAGCTCCAACGGGTGGCAAAGCAATTTCAGAATTCCAGTCATCTATGGCGATGCCCGAAAGGCGAAGGAATATAAGCCTTTTATGGATCTCATTTCGGGCGACAAAACCATGTATGCCTTGAACAAGAAAGGCAAGAAAAGAGTCATCCAGGAAGAGGCTTGGGCCGAAGCGGATTGTCCTGTCACTCATGCCATCATGATGATTACCTCCGGCAGTCAAGGGGCTTTCACAGGCGCCGAAGGCAACGTACTTTGGGTGGATGAAATCCGGCTGGAGTATTGAGTGATTTTTCATTTTTTGATTGCGTTTTTAAAAATTTCCTATTTTTGCAGCCGTTTTTGAAAAAAAAGTATTGAACTATGGATTTAAGCAAGATTGTATCGATATCCGGTAAACCTGGACTTTATGTAGTTAAATCTCAAGCCATTGGAAGGCTTATTGTGGAATCTGTGCTC
Source organism: uncultured Bacteroidales bacterium (assembly GCA_900318265.1). Taxonomy (GTDB): domain Bacteria; phylum Bacteroidota; class Bacteroidia; order Bacteroidales; family F082; genus Limimorpha. The sequence goes on from ONKA01000013.1 coordinate 79,012, forward strand.
GACGGCAAGTGCTCTCCCGCTTTTGCCCGCGACCGTATGAGCTCGCTTGAGGAGATCTCGATTTTCTCCACCGACGATGACCGCCCGCTGAAGGAAGTCTTTATGATGATCCACGACAAGATGGGCGACAAGGTCGACTTCGACTTTAAGAAGGCATCGAACGAAGAGTTGCGTGAGAAGTTCGCCTTCGTCATGCCCGACTACGATGAGGAAGCCGTCTATCCTTCCGACATGAAGAAGGTCTTCGCTTGGTATCAAATGCTGAACGACAAGGGTCTGCTCGACTTCACGGTGGAGGAAGAAAAACCCGAGGCTGAGGATGAAACACCCGCCGATGCCTCTGCTGAAAAAGAATAAGTTTTTTCATGGCATATAATTAATTGTTAAAAGCCGCTTTTGCGGCTTTTTTTTGTATCTTTGTCCCGTGAACCTTGTAGTCATTGCGAGGAGGCACGACGAAGCAATCTAGACATGAAACAGGTATTCACTCTAGGATTGCTTTGCTTCGCTCGCAATGACGAAAGTACCATAGTAATGACAATGTTATGAAGCAAATAATAGACTTTAAACTCGTTGGGAAGCAGGACTTCGGCCGTTCGGTGCTGCTGCAGTTGCACGCGGAATGCGCCTTGCCCGACATGGCTCCCGGACAGTTTGTGCAGGTGCGCGTCGACGGCTCGCCGTCTACCTACCTGCGTCGCCCCATCTCCATTCACGATGTGGACTTCCAAAACCATGAAATCACCCTTTTGGTGCAACAAATAGGCGAGGGGACAAGACATTTGGCCTCGGCTGAAATAGGCGATACCATCAATGTGGTGCTGCCACTTGGGAATGGCTTCAGCATGCCCGAGAAAGGGGAGAAGTGCCTGCTCGTCGGTGGCGGCATCGGTATCGCACCTTTGTTTTATTTCGCCAAGATGCTGGTCGAGAAAGGGATTCGACCCGCTTTGCTTCTGGGAGGTAAATCCAAGTCCGACCTGATTCGTTTGGAGGATTACCAGCGATTTGGAGAGTCTTTCGTCACCACCGAGGACGGCACGTTGGGCGAGAAAGGCTTCGTCACCCAACATTCGGTATGGCAAAAGCAAAGCTTCGACAAGATCTATGTCTGTGGTCCGAAACCGATGATGAAGGCCGTGGCGAAACTGGCCTCCGAAAAGAAAAATTGGTGTGAGGTCTCGCTTGAGAATTTGATGGCCTGCGGTCTGGGTGCTTGCCTCTGCTGCGTGGAGGACACCATCGACGGCAATATGTGCGTCTGCAAGGAAGGTCCGGTATTTAACACAAGGAGGTTGAAATGGTGAACATGACGATTGACTTGGGTCGCGGCTTGGTGCTGCGCAACCCCGTGATGACGGCTTCGGGTACCTTCGGCTATGGCGAGGAGTACACCGACTTCGTGGACTTAGCCCAACTGGGCGGTATCATCGTGAAAGGCACTACGCTTCATCCACGTGAGGGCAATCCTTATCCGCGCATGGCCGAAACGCCTTCGGGGATGCTGAACTGTGTCGGGCTGCAAAACAAAGGCGTCCAGTACTTTATCGACACGATTTATCCCCGCATCAAGGACTTTGATACCAATGTGTTGCTCAACCTCTCGGGTTCCACCTTGGAGGACTATGTGAAAGGTGCCGAGATGGTGGATGCCTTGGACAAGATTCCTGCCATTGAGTTGAATGTGTCTTGCCCCAATGTGAAGCAAGGCGGCATGGCCTTTGGCGTGACCACTACGGGCATCTCGCAAGTGGTTTCCGAGGTGCGCAAGGTGTATCATAAGCACTTGATGGTGAAGCTGTCGCCCAATGTGACCAATATCGCTGAAATTGCGCTGGCCGCCGAGGCTGCTGGTGCTGATTCGGTGTCACTTATCAACACGCTGATGGGTATGGCCATCGATGCGGAGCAACGCAAACCGAAACTGTCAGTGATTACGGGCGGTCTTTCGGGTGCCTGCGTGAAGCCAGTGGCCTTGCGCATGGTTTGGCAGGTGGCTAAGGCGGTGAAGATTCCCGTAGTGGGCTTGGGTGGCATCTCCAACGCCACCGATGCCGTGGAGTTCATGCTCGCTGGTGCCTCGGCCATCGAAATCGGCACGGCCAATTTCATCGATCCTGCGGTTTCGGCAAAGGTCGTTTGGGGTATCAATGAATATTGTGAGCGGCATGGGTTCCATAAGACAATGGATTTGATTGGGGCTTTAGAGGTTTAGACGAAATTCACCTCCGGACTAATCCGAATCCCAAACTTTTCCTCCACGGAATCCTGGATTTTTTGTGCTAGTTCCACTATGTCTTCGCCTTTGCCGCCACCATAATGCACGAGGACGAGCGCTTGCTTGTCGTACACGCCCACCTGTTCATTGCGCCAGCCTTTCCAACTTGCGGTCCCTGCGGTTCCTGAGCCTGTCGAAGGAGTCGAAGGGCCGCAATGCTCGATGAGCCATCCCGCCGGGACTTTCACCTTGCCATTGGGCTCGTCGTAGTGCGGCATTGTGGGATATTCCTTAAGCAAGGTCTCAAATTGCGCCCTTTCGATGACGGGGTTCTTGAAGAAACTGCCCGCGCTGCCGATCTGCTTCACATCGGGGAGCTTGGCATCGCGGATGGCGCAGATGGCATCGTGGAGTTGCTGCAAAGTAGGATCCTTAATGCCGTTCTGCTCCAGATAGGCTTTGATGTTGCCGTATTCCAGGTTGAGCGGTGCGTCTTTCTTCAGTAGGAAGTCCACCGAGGTGATGACATACTGTCCTCTCAGCATGCCTTTGAAGATGCTGCTGCGGTAGCCAAACAGGCATTCCTTGTTGACGAAGGTGCGTTTCTTGCCCGTTTCGAGGTGGATGGCCTCGCATTGCACGAAGCTGTCCTTCAGTTCCATGCCGTAGGCACCGATGTTTTGTACAGGTGCGGCTCCTACCTTGCCTGGGATGTTGGCGAGGTTCTCCACACCATGCAACCCTTTGGCGACTATCTGCTTGACGAACTCGGGCCAGTCCTCGCCGGCTTGGACGCGGAAAACGGCGTGATTGTCCTCATCCACAATTCGTTTGATGCCTTTGTTGTTCATGAAGACGACGATGCCGTCGAAGACTTCCTTTGTGAAAAGGATATTGTTGCCGCCGCTGAGGACAAGGACCTCCTTGTTCTTTAGTTGCCCTCTTCTGATGAGGGTTTGCAGTTCGTTCGCGTCGTTGATTTCAACGAATTCTTTGGCCACGGCATCGAAGCCGAAACTGTTGTAGGTTTTGAGGTTGACGTTGGTTTTCATGACTGCAAAAATAGTTATTATTCATCATTCCGCATTCTGCATTCCTAATTTTCCTATTTTTGTCCCATGAAACGCGCCATCGTATCGGTGATTAACGACTTGGTCACGGACCAAAGGGTCAACAAGTCTTGCCTGACCTTGCAAAAGGCTGGATACGAGGTGCTTTTGGTAGGACGGAAGCAACGTAAGAGTCCACCGATGGACCAGCGCCCATACGCCACGCACCGCATGAAACTGCTCTTCGAGAAAGGACCGCTGTTCTATGCTGAGTACAACATCAGGCTCTTTTTCTTCTTGCTGTTTCATCGTGCCCATTTGCTGCTATCCAACGACTTGGACACCATTCTGCCCAATTATTGCATCTCGCGTTTGAAAGGCAGCAAGATGATCTTTGATAGTCATGAGTATTTCACCGAGACGCCCGAGTTGGTCCATCGACCCAAGGTGCAACGTGTGTGGAAACGGATAGAAGGCTACGTTGTGCCCAACCTGGATGAGATGATCACCGTTTGCGACAGCATCGCCGACTTGTTTCGAAAGAAATATGGTGTCAATTGCCACGTCATCCGTAACATACCACCACGTAAGGCCTTGCCTCCCAAAGGCGACAAACAGGCTTTGGGTTTGCCGACGAACAAGCATCTCCTAGTACTGCAAGGCTCGGGCATCAACATCCAGCGCGGGGCAGAGGAACTGGTGCAGTCCATGCAGTATTTGGACGACTGTTTCCTGATGATTATCGGCGGCGGCGATGTGTTGCCCATCTTGAAGCAAATGGTTGAAGACCTGAAAATCAACGAACGTGTGCGCTTCTTCCCGCGTATGCCTTACCAGCAGATGATGGCCTACACCCAACTCGCCGAATTGGGCTTCTGTTTGGACAAGGACACCAACCTCAACTATCGTTTCAGTCTTCCCAACAAACTCTTCGACTTTATCCAAGCCGGTGTACCGATTGTGGCTTCGCATCTAACTGAGATCGAGAAGATTATTCGACAATATGACCTTGGTTTGTTCATCGAAAACCATGAGCCTGCCACCATTGCAGCCACAATTCGGGAGGCCTTGTCGGACGAGGCGAGAAGGGAACAATGGCAACAAAACCTAGCCCTTGCGGCACAGGATTTGTGTTGGGAGAACGAGGAACAGAAACTGCTTGAAATCTACCGACATTATGAGTGACCCTCATCTCCATATCATCTCCTTCGACGTGCCTTATCCAGCCAACTACGGCGGGGTTATCGACGTGTTCTATCGCGTGAAAGCCCTTTCGGAGGCGGGTGTCAAAGTGCATCTGCATTGCTTTGAGTACGGTCGCGGCACTCAGGAGATACTGAACCGCTGCCATGAGGTGAAGTACTACAAGCGTGACACTTCCTTTGCCAAACAGCTGAGTATCACGCCGTTCATCGTCAACTCGCGCCGTTCTGAGGCTCTGGTTCAGGACCTGTTGCAGGATGATTATCCCATCCTTTGCGAAGGCTTGCACACTACCGCTATTTTGCTTGATAAGCGTTTGAAAGGCAGGAAGATTTATGTCCGCGCCCACAATGTCGAGCATGACTATTACAACGGTCTGGGCGATACCGAGCGATGCGGTTGGAAGCGTTTGTTCTATCATGCAGAGGCTTGGAAACTAAGACGTTATGAGCCGGTTTTGAAAAAAGCGGCGGGCATTTTTGCTATCTCGCAAAAGGACAGGGATTACTTTTCACGACATTATAAAAATGTGGTGCTTGTTCCTGGCTTCAGTGCCACCGACTCGGTGTGCTCGGAAACGGGTAGGGGAGAATACGTGCTCTATCATGGCAACCTTTCGGTTCGTGAGAATGAAGAAGCCGCCAAGTGGCTGATAGAGAATGTCTTCTCTGAGCTGGATTTACATTGCATCTTGTCGGGTCTGAATCCTTCTGAAAAACTGGTGAAGTTGGCCGAGAAATACGCCAACGTGACCTTGGTGGCCAATCCCGACGATGCCGAGATGATCGATCTCTTGCGCCAGGCACAGGTGAATATTTTGGTGACCAACCAGCCTACAGGATTGAAGCTGAAACTGTTGAATGCACTTTACAACGGACGTTTCTGTCTGGTCAACACCGACATGGTGAAAGGCACTTCGTTGGAAAGCCTTTGCGTAGTGGCCGACGAGCCGGAGCAGATGATTGCCGAAATCAAACGTTTGATGGAAGAAGACTTCACCGAGGACGATATTGAGGAACGTGATGCTCAAATGCGGCAGTTGTATGACAATGAGGCCAATGCGCGAAAAATCGTTGAAGCTATAACCTTCTAACTTACAACTCTCAACTATCCACTGACTCTCAACTCTAAACTCTCAACTCTAAACTATTCCATCTCCGAACACACCACCGTCCCATTCTTACAGTTGGCAATGCGGGAAGGGTATTTCTGCATGAGCGTGTAGTTGTGCGTGGCCATCAGCACGGCGGTGCCTCTCTCGCTGATGCTGCGCAGGAGTTTCATCACTTCGAGGGTCGTGTCGGGGTCGAGGTTGCCCGTGGGCTCGTCGGCGAGGATGACATCGGGAGCATTGAGCAGGGCGCGGGCGATGGCAACGCCTTGTTGCTCGCCGCCCGACATCTGGTGAGGCATGCTCTTGCGCTTGTCGGCCAATCCCACCATAGCCAATACCTCATCGATGCGCTTGGAGATCTCCACCGAGTCGGTCCAACCCGTGGCGCCCAACACGAACGAGAGGTTTTTCTCCACCGTGCGGTCGGATAGGAGCTGGAAGTCCTGGAACACGATGCCGATCTTGCGGCGCAGGTAGGGGATGTCTTTCCGCTTCAGCTGGGTGAGGTCGTAGCCAGCCACGTGTACGATGCCATCGCGTGCAGGCAATTCGCCGTACAAGGTCTTCAACAGAGAGGACTTGCCGCTTCCCGTGCGACCAATGAGATAAATGAACTCGCCCTTGTGGAGCGTCAGGTTGACGTTGCTTAGCACGAGGTTCTCCTGCTGGAATATCGAGGCGTTTTTGATTTCTATGATAGGTTCCGACATGTTCGTTTGTAAATTGATTTTAATATTATCACAAAACCTGCAAAACTCTCAAAACTATTTTTTTGTGTCTGTGGGAAGCATGCCAACTGGCTGCTTCCCGGCGACGCACAGTTGTGCAGTCGCCACACACTACTCTTTGGAATTGTATTTTGGTTTTGCATTGTTTTGTTAGTTTTGTGATTAAAAGAATTACCAGCTTCCGCTAGCTCCGCCGCCGCCGAAGCCACCGCCGCCAAAGCCGCTGAAGCCACCGCCTCCGCCGCCTCCAAAACCTCCTCCGCCACCACCTCCCATGGGAATCCAGATGGTGCGTGAGCCTCTGCCTGTGTATGTCGAATTGGAGCTCCTGAAGATGAAGATGAGGGCGATGATGACCATGATGATGAGCCAAACAGGGATGGGACGGCCACCTTGGACATATTCGTCTTGCGTGAACTTGCCCGAGCAGAGGTCCATCATCACGTTGACGGCATTGTCGATGCCTTGGTAGTAGTCGCCTTCCTTGAAAGCGGGGATCATCTCGTTCTCGATGATGTGTTTTCCTGTGGCGTCGGTGACGTATTCCTCGATGCCATAGCCGGTCTGTATAGTCACCTGACCTTTCTCGCTGCCTTTCTTGGGTTTGACCACGATGACCGCACCGTTGTTCTTGCCTTGTTGTCCAACGCCCCAGGCGTGTCCGATCTTCCTGCCATACTCATCGATACTGTAGCCTTGCAGGTCGTCGACAAGCAGGACGAGGAATTGGGTGGAGGTGCTGTCGTTGTAGGCTACCAACTTGTGCTCCAACGAGTTGATTTGTGATGGGCTCAAAGTGCCGGAATAATCGTTCACCAAGCGTGGGGGATAGGACGGACTTGGCAGTTGGGCTTTCAACGTCGTGCCAAAGGTGAGCAAAACGAGAAGCAGGCCAAGGAAAAGCGTATATCTTTGTCTGTCAGTTGTTTTCATAGGAGATGTCATCGGGGATTTCGTTGATGTCGTCGGATTGGTAGGGGAAATAGGTCTTCAGCTTCTCGCCACAGCGCATGATGCCTTGCTCAAGGCCTTCTACGAAACGGCCTTCCTTGAAGTGGCTCAGCATCAAGTCTTTGACGTCGTCCCAAAAGCCGTCCTCCACCACGTTGTTGATGCCTTCGTCGCCGAGGATGGCGAACTTGTGGTCCTTGATGGCGAGGTAGATGAGCACGCCGTTGCGAAGCTTGGTTTCGTTGAGTTTCAGGTGCTTGAAGACGACGAGGCTGCGCTTTTCCACATTGCCTCGACAGCGGGTTTCGATGTGCACTTTGATCTCGCCCGAGGTGTTGAGTTCGGCCTGCTTGATGGCCTCCACGACGCGGCGGTCTTCCTCATGGTTCAGTATAGTGATGGCGTTCGACATGATGTGTTTCTTTGAAATGCAAAAATAGTCATTTTCCGTAATACTGCATTTCAAAGTTGTCATATCCTGATTATTTTGTTTCTTTGCAATTCAATTCGTTCCAATGCCACCTCTGCGGAAGCAGCGACCGCAACCGAGGACAAACGGTGCGGGCGGTGTGCTGCCGTCAGTAAAGCAAACCGAACATCCACGAAGAGACTTCTTTCAAAAACAACATGACCGCTTCAACAATCGTCAAAGCGGTCATGGTCATAGTCACAAGTCATTGTCGAATTACAGCTTCTCCATATTCCTCTTCACAAACTCGCTCAAATCCTTGCCCTTCAGCAAATTCTTTGAGAGCAAGGCGAGGTCGTAGATCTGCCGAATCGTGGCTTCCTGCGTGGCTTCGTCCTTGTCCAAGAGGCCAGTGATGACGGGGCTGTTGGTGTTGAGCATCAGCGTGTAGCTGTCGGGCATCGAGCCGTAGAACGACATTGGGCCGCCGCCCATCTGCTCCATCTCCTTCATGCGGCGCATCCACTCGTTTTGGGTGACCTCCACGGGCGCGGCTTCAGCACCTTCGTTGCTGAACTCCACGTTGAACTTCACCTTGTCGATGACCTTCTCGAAGGCGGCCTTCACGGTCTCCTTCTGCTTGTCGTCGAGGCCCGAGGCGGCTTCCTTGTCGTCCTTCACGATGAGTTTGTCGATGGTGTTGGAGTCCACACGGGCAAACATCGCGCGGTTGTCGTCGCCCTTTTCGCCTTCCTTCTGCTCGTAGGCACTGATGAAATGCGGGTCGAGGATGCCGTCCATCATCAGGACGTTGTAGCCCTTGGCCTTGGCGTTCTCGATGTTGGTGTATTGGTCGTCCTTGTCGGTGGCGTACAGATAAACGAGTGCCTTGTTCTTGTCGGTCTGGTTTTCCTTAATCAAGGTCTTGTATTCCTCGATGGTGTAGTATTTGTCGTCGGTGTCCTTGAAGAGGAAGAACTTCTCGGCGCGCTCGTAGAACTTCGGGTCGCTCATCATGCCGTATTCGATGAACACGCGGATGTCGTCCCAGTTTTTCTCGTAGGCTTCGCGGTCTTTCTTGAAGAGTTCTTCCAGTTTCTCGGCCACCTTCTTGGTGATGTAGGTCGAGATTTTCTTCACATTCTGGTCGCTTTGCAGGAACGAGCGGCTGACGTTCAGCGGGATGTCGGGCGAGTCGATGACGCCGTGCAGCAGCGAGAGGAACTCGGGCAGGATGCCTTCTACGCTATCGGTGACGAAGACCTCGTTGCAGTAGAGTTGGATCTTGTTGCGCTGGAACTCGTAGCGGTTCTTCACCTTCGGGAAATAAAGGATGCCCGTGAGGTTGAAGGGGTAGTCCACGTTGAGGTGGATGTGGAACAGCGGCTCGCCAAAGTTCATCGGGTAGAGCGTGTGGTAGAAGTCGTTGTATTCCTCGTCCTTGATGTCGGTCGGGGCTTTCTTCCACAGCGGCGCCACGTCGTTGATGATCCAAGGCTTCTCCACTTCCTTGGTCTTGGGCTTGCCGTCCTTGTCGGTTTCGCCTTCGATTTCTTCCTGCACCTTGCGCGTGCCGAACTGAATCGGAATGGGCAGGAACTTGCAGTATTTGTTGAGCAGTTCGCGGATGCGGCCTTCTTCGAGGAACTCGGCGGCATCGTCAGCGATGTAAAGGATGACGTCGGTGCCGCGGTCGCCCTTCGGGATTTCATTCATCGTGTACTCCGGGCTGCCGTCGCATTCCCAGATGACGCCGTTCGCGCCCTCTTCCTTGCAGGACTTCGAGATCAGCGACACCTTCGAGGAAACCATGAAGGCGGAGTAGAAGCCCAAGCCAAAATGTCCGATGATGTTGGCGGCTTCGGCCTCGCTTTGTGTCTTGAACTTGGCGATGAACTCCTCGGCACCCGAGAAGGCGATTTGGTTGATGTACTTATCGACCTCTTCGGCGTTCATGCCGATGCCGCGGTCGCGGACGGTGAGGGTCTTTTTCTTCTTGTCGACTTCCACCTTGATGGTGAGGTCGCCTAACTCGCCCTTGAACTCGCCCGAGGCGGCCAAGGCTTTCAGCTTTTGCGTGGCGTCCACGGCATTACTGATGATTTCGCGCAGGAAAATCTCCTGGTCCGAATAGAGGAACTTCTTGATGACAGGGAAAATGTTTTCTGTCTTTACTCCAATGTTACCGGTTTGCATATCGTTAAGTGTTTAAAATTCGAGATTTAAGATTTATAATTGGCCGATGGCTTATGGCTCATAGCCTATGGCTGCCTTGAAGTTGAGGCAAGCCATAGGCTATAGGCCATCGGCCATAGTCAAATAGTGTGCCAATGGGAAAACTGACATTTTGGCAAGGAATTGTTGACTTGAATGATAGAAGTTTTCTATTTTTGCAATCAAAATCTTTTTGGTATGAAAAAAAACATGTTTGTATTGGCTTTTTGCCTTATTGTATTGGCGTTTTCATCTTGCTCGTCGTTGCGAAACACCACACCGAAGAATTTGCCTCCTTTGAGTGAAGTGTCGCCGATTCTTGACAGCATCGTTGAGGAAGGATACCAATTGTATTATTCCGAAAGGGCAAATTGGATTGCAACAGACCTTGTGTTTGAAAGGTATGGGATGGACAAGCTTGGCAGATCCATTACATATCAGGCCGATAACAATCTTTGGACGGTTTGTTTCTTTGATAAAAACAATGAGAAATGTCTTTTGGAATGTCGATTTGATATCAAGTCTGGTAATACTGTGACTTTGGATTCCATCCGTCCTATTTCTACTTTTGAAAAAGAACAATTGCAGCGAAAAGAGACAATGCTTAACGAGGCCATCAGCAAGTATGGCTCTGAATTAAAGTTTGCTCCTGAAACATTTGGTAATCCGAACATTGATTTTGTTCGCATGAATGACCATCTGACGCGGGTGTATTTTCTTCAAGGTACAATAAGGCATGATGTGATACCTTTTGGAAATGATTATTCGATTGATTTTGATGAGAATTTGAAACCAATTGCTTTCCGTCGCTATCATCGATCGCTAATAGATAGCCCCACAAAAAATGACAAAGGTGAAGAAGCCAAATTTCTCTTTCACACCCATTTGAAAGACAATCCTTTTATTACTCCTACCGATATTTGCAACTTTCTGCTTTATCGCCCGAAAAATATGGATGGTTTCATGGTTGCAAGCGAGGCGTACAACTGTATGTTTATGTTCTCTATTAACCAGCACCGCATCGTCGTTCAGTAAGAAAGAATCATAAAGCTACTATACGCTACTTTTCATTGATTTTGATTGAAAATGCCTTTTATCTGCGGTAAAAACGTCGCTGAATAAAAGCATGTTTTGATGATTCGAGGATTGGAAAACCTTGTTTTAATGTGTTGATAATAACAGAATTATGTATAATTATTCTGTTTTGTGTCCACGGAAACAAAATACTTTCTACTTTTGTAATAATTCTATTACTAAGTAGTTTGTTACTAAGCGAGTTATTACTAAGTGGTTTATTACATATCACAACTATGAGCGAAATCTACGACTTCTATAACAACGGTGCAGAGATAGGCCGCTTGGAGCGCGGCCTGGGCATCGTGGAGTTTCATAGGACAAAGGAAATCCTGGCACGCTACATTGATGGCGGCAAGGTGATTTATGACATCGGAGGCGGCATCGGGATGTATGCGGCTTGGCTGGCAAAGAAAGGCAACGAGGTGCATCTGATTGAGTTGGCAGAAAGTGCCGTGGATTATGCCAAAGCCAATATGATGCAGGATTGCACTTTCATTGCCGAGACGGGTAATGCCTTGCAAGTCAATCGCCCCGACGAGAGTGCCGATGTGGTGCTACTGATGGGGCCACAGTACCATCTGCGCGATAGGGAAGAGCGTTTGCAATCGTTACGCGAGGCGTTTCGCGTGTTGAAGAAAGGTGGTCTCCTGGTGGTGGCGGGCATCTCCAAGTTCAGTTCTATGACGTGGGCTTTGTCGGTGTATGGCGAGAAAAAGAATGCCTCACTCATGGAATTCCTCGATGACCCTGTGTTTTTCAATATGATTAAGGGCGAGATGACCACGGGTGACCATATTCGGCCTGCGGAATACCCAAAGTTCATCGCGGAATCGTATTTCACTACGGCGGAAGAGATGAAATCGGAAATCGATGAAGCGGGATTTATGGTGGAGAAAGCCCTCGCCGTGGAAGGTTGTATCTGGTTTACGCCGCACCTCACGGAGAAATGGGAGGATGAGGCCAGCCGTGAACGCCTCCTCGACATTGTCCGCATCACAGAATCGGAGCCCGAGATGATGGGCATGAGCCCGCATTTTTTGGTGGTTGCAAGGAAATAAATGTGATGAAGACGGCCCTTCGACGGGCTCAGGGACCTGCCCATTCATTTGTTTAAGAAAACTGTTAATTGTAACAAAACAATCATTATTTTTGTGGGCAAATCATAGAACTAACGGAGATAAAAATCAAAGAAAACCAAATATGAAAAAACTGTACGCTTTTATTGCGATGTGGCTTCTTGCAGGAAGCGCCTTCGCCCAAGTGCTTGTCAACGAGACTTTTGAAAATGGTAACACGGGCTGGAAAGCAGGCATCACTATCCCTGATGACAACGAAGCCCGTGGCAGAAAGCCCCACACTGGCGACTGGTACATGTATGCCACCTATAACACCGACGTGTGGATTTACAAGGAAATCAACGTAACGGCAGGGGATTATTACCGTGTTTCGTTTTGGTACGCCACTTGGCATGTCGATCACTTCAACCTGGAAGTGAAAGCCGGCGCATCCGCCAATCCTTCGGCGATGACGGAAACGGCGGTGCCGATGATGGTGGTCGCCAACGAGGAGTTTGAACAGACCTCGGGCGTGTTTCAGGCTACCAGTTCGGGTTCTTATTATGTAGGTTTCCACAGCGTGGCTGACAATGGGCCTTGGTATTTGTCCATTGATGATATCATCATCGAGCAGACTGCACAGTACAACTTCAATGTGGAGCAACTCACCGCCGACACGTCCGTTTATTTCGGTGAGCCTGCCTATCTGCGCTTCCGCCTCAGCAATACTGGCGAACAGTCAGATACTTATCAATTCAACAGCACGGGCAACTTGCCGATTGAGTTCTACCAGAATGGCACACAGGTGAACCAAATCAACGTGTCTTACAATAGTTCGGTGGAATTGGTGGCCAAGACGACTTTGCCGATGAATCTGAACAACAACGAAGTTGTCCATGCCACCTTCGATGTGGTTTCCAACCATTCCGCTCCTACACAAAATGCTGACTTTGCCATCACAGCCTTGGCACCTTACGCTGATTTCCCTCTTGAGGAGGGCTTTGAGAATGACTTTGTGCCCTTTGGCTGGCAAAACAACATTACCAACGGGAACTATGCCTTCGACCGCATCACGGAAGGCTCCACGCCGAGTGCGACGCCGCATGAAGGTAGCCAGTATATGGCGCGATTCTACACATACACCAATCCTTCAGGTGGTTCGGCTGAATTGGTCTCGCCCAAAATGAATCTGAACGAACACGACAACATCGTCAGTTTCTGGATGTTCCGTAACAGCAACCCGAATATCAATAAGGACGACCGTATCAATGTGTATTACAACGCTGTGCCGCGTTCGGAAGGCGGACAATTGCTTGGCACTATCCACCGCTGCACCTATAAAGAACCCGTCGTCGCCGATGTGGATGACTGGTACGAATATGCCTTCACCTTCGATTGCCCCGACGACTATGGTTTCATCATCTTTGAGGGCGTCAGCGACTACGGATGGAACCTTTATCTCGATGACATCTTCATCAATAGTTCTTCGGAAGACCATGAGGCTCCCACGGTGATCGCTGTCAACGGTAACCAAACCTACGCCGATACTGAGATGAACCTCACTTTGCGTGTCCACGATGCATCCGACATGCCTGCTACGTTGGCAGCTACCTATACCATTTGGGGTCATTCCCATGATTTGACATTTACAAGGGCAGGCAAGGGCAACTATGACTATACAGCCACCATTCCTGCATACGACAATCATACCCATGGCACTTTGACCGTGCAGCTTGTTGATGCCTTGGGTAACAGCGCAACGTCGGAGGAAATCCCGATTCGTTGGGATTATCAACGCCCGCTGCTCTATGAGACCTTTGAGGAATGCAGCAGCATGTTCTCCATGCCCGAAGGCTGGACCACAGACGGCAACCCGACATGGTGGGATTGGACGGTACAAGGTACGGTGTACTATACGGACTACTATGAAGAAAGCTTTGTTGTGAATCCCCATCGTGGCAATAAGCACGCTGTGCTGGAATGGGACAGCAGCGAGAGTCCCGCGGCACAAGACCAGACTTTGATTACGCCTGTTTTGACCATCACGAGACCCACCGTTTTGCAGTTCTGGACTTGGGTGCAGTATGGCACCGATGGCTATGATCGTTTTGTGGTCAGGGTGTACGACACCTACGACGGCACTTGGGACGACAAATGGGATGCCGCTGACATGCCTTACGGACAAATCAACGCTTACGACGAGCCGATTTCCATCAACTTGGATGAGTATATCGGCCGTAACATCAAGATTGGATTCAGAGGTTACAACACCTTTGGCGAGTGGCTGGCCTACGACTGGTTTGTCGACGATGTGAAGGTCGTTCCGACCGACACTACCGATGTGAATGTGAATGAGTTGGCTGCCATGAAGTTTGATGTCTATCCCAATCCGGCAAAGGACAAAGTTGTCATCGAAGCACAAAGCAATATCCAGCAGGTGACGCTGATGGGCATCAAGGGTGAGATGCTGGAGGACAGAAAGGCCAATTCGAACAAGGTAGAACTGAACCTGGAAGGCTATTCCAAAGGCATATATGTCGTCCGCATCGTGACTGAAGACGGCGTGGCCACACAAAAAAACAACTTGATTGAATAGGAGAGAAGCACATAGAAAACGCATTCCGCTCTATGCCAAGATCTTACTGGGCATGGGCTTGGGTCTGGGCTTCGGCTTTCTGGCCATGGCCTTGCATTGGGAAGGCTTTGTGCACGACTGGGTGGCGCCTTGGGGCGACATCTTCATGCGCCTGCTTAAGTTGATTGCCGTGCCCTTGGTCCTGGTGTCGCTCATTTTGGGTGTCGTCAACCTGAAGGACATCCGCAACTTGTCGCGCATTGGACTGAAAACCATATTGATCTATGTCTGCACTACTATATTGGCTGTGAGCATAGGCTTGGGTATGGTCAGCGTTATCAAGCCAGGAAAGGTCTTCCCGAAAGACCGACAGACGGAGTTCATGGAGCGCTATCAGCAGACTGTCGTGGAGCGCGAGGCGCAGATGCAGCAGGTGAAGGATGAGTCACCCTTGCAGTTCGTGGTCGACATGGTGCCCGAGAACCTTTTCAAGGCCTTGGGCGACAACTCCAAGATGCTGCAAATCATCTTCTTCGCCTTGCTATTCGGCGTGGCTTTGATTGTCGTGGGACCTTCAAAAGTGCCCTCGCTGGTGCGTTTCTTCCAACAGTTGAATCTTGTTTTGCTCAAAATCATCGACTTCATCATGGCCTTTGCGCCATACGGCGTGTTTGCCCTAATGGCCGCCTTGATTGTGGACTATGCGGGCGATGTGGGCATTTTCTCTGCTTTGGGTTTGTATGCCCTGACCGTGGTGCTAGCCTTGGCCGTCATTATCTTGCTGGTGTATCCCTTCATCATGCGGGTCTTTGGCAAGCGAACGATGAAGCAGTTCTTTAAGGCGGCGGCGCCCGTGCAGATGCTGGCCTTCACCACCAGCTCGAGCGCGGCCACTTTGCCCTTGACCATGGAACGCACGCAGAAGCATTTGGGTGTCTCTGAGGAAGTGTCGTCGTTTGTTCTGCCCGTGGGTGTGACCATCAACATGGATGGCACGAGTTGCTATCAGGCCGTGGCAGCGGTGTTTTTGGCACAGGTCTTAGGCCTGGACTTGACCTTCGGTCAGATGCTGCTCATTTTGGCCACAGCCACCATCTCATCCATTGGCACACCGGGCATCCCTGGAGGCTCTATCGTGATGTTGATGATTGTGCTTGATTCGGTCGGCATCCCGATTGAAGGCTTGGCACTCATCTTGGGCATCGACAGGCCTTTGGACATGTTGCGCACCGTGGTGAATGTGACGGGCGACATGACGGTGTCGTGCGTTGTCGATGAAGGCAACAAAACAAAAACGGCCGGTCACGAGGCGTGACCAGCCGTTGTTTGTGATTTTGATGCTTTACTCGTCTAGGCTAAGGTCGCATCCCAGTTGTTCGGCTTTCTTTTGCGCTTTGTCGCTGAGGTCTTCGATGATCTTGTTGAATTGTTCTTTTTCTTTTTCGGTCATCTTCTCTTCAGCAGCGTAATCGTCGCCACCCAATTCAACGGCGAGTGCACCGAGGGCCACGGCAAAAGCCGCTTCTTTCAGTTCTTCGCAATCCTTGGTGTCTTTGATCATCTTCTCAACCTCGTCGAAAGCTTCCTTCATTTCCGTAAATTGCTTGGAGGCTTTCACTGTTTTTGTTTCGGTCTTAGCCTTGTCGTCTTTTCCGTTTTCGTTTTTGCCGCCGCCGCACTGCGTGAAGGCGAACAGCATCATGCCCGCGAGGGCGATAATCAGCGTTTTCTTCATGATGTTGATGTTTAGTTGGTGTTTTTTAATCGCAACAAAAATAGAAAAAATACGAAAAAGGCAACTGGTTTTTGAATAGAAGTCCACTTTACACTGTAAAGTTTTGTTACACCACTGTAAAATAATGTTACACTTTGATTTAAGTCTAATTTTTTAAATCTTTGAATATTAAATAGTTGTGTTTTTGGCATGCGATATGTTTTTGTTTGGCACAAAGAAAATATGTGTAAAATGAAAGCTAAACATACCTTTTTCATTTTGATGATGTCGCTTGGAGCCTTGACATTGGTCAAGGCTCAGGACACCACTACCATGGACCTCAAAGCCTGCATGCGCTATGCCGTGGAACATTCCACCAAGATGCGCATTGCCCAAGCCGACAACCGCGATGCACAGATCGATCGCCGCGATGCCATCCTTGCGGCCTTCACGCCTACGATTGAAGGAAGCACCTACGCCTATTCCAACTTCGGCCGTAGCATCGACCCTGAGACCAACACCTATATCCGAACGACCTCGTTCCACAATGGTTATAGCCTCTCGGCGGGCATCAACCTCTTCAATGGATTTCAGGCGGTCAACAACCTGAAAATCACTAAGACGGCACAATTGATGGGCTTGACCAAAGAGCAACAAACCGAAGACCAGATCTGTCTCGCCACCATGGAAGCCTACTGCAATGTGTTGTACTACACCGAGATGCAGGAAGCCCTGCAGGCGCAGGTGGCCACAGCGGAAAAGTCCGTGCAGTTGGCCACGAGGCAGGAACAACTGGGACAGAAATCCCATGCCGACGTGGTGCAGATGCAGAGCGACCTCGCCGAGCGACAGTACCAACTGACCACCTGTCGGAACAACCTCAATAATGCCATCGTCACCCTGAAGGATGTGATGTTTTGGCCGATTGAAAAACCGTTGAAAATTGACGAATCGTTTTCGCGGCTGCCGCAATGCGACAGCCCTACAAACGAAACGGCTGTAGGGCTGTCACACCGTGGCAGCCGAACGGATGAAATTTCCCAAATGGTGGAATTTGCCAAAACCAATATGCCTGCCGTCCTTTTGGCCGAAGGCACGATGAAAACCGCCCGTCTCGCGCTGAAAACCGCCCGTTGGCAACTGCTGCCCCGACTCTCGCTCTACGGTGGCTGGTCGTCGAGTTACTTCACCTATCCGGGCATGGAAGGCTATGTGCCCACGCCGTATTTCGAACAGTTGAAGAACAACGGCGGCGAGTATGTGCAACTCTCGTTGAGCATCCCCATTTTCGACCGCCTCTCGAAACACTCCAACATCGCAAAGCGGAAGAATGCCTACGACCGTGCCCAAGCCGACTATGAGCAAGCCCTCCAAACGGTGGAGGCCGAGGTGCGCCGCGCCATTGCCGACCGCGACGGCAGCGCCGATGCCCTGCGCCAAGCCGACATCCGCGCCGAGTTGCAAGAGGAGGCTTTCTCCTTGAATACCAAACGTTTCGAGCAGGGATTGATTTCTTCTATCGAGTACCAAACGGCATCAAACAACTATCTCAACGCCCTTGCGGAACAATTGAACGCTAGGCTTCAATACTATATCAAGTGCAGCGTTGTAACTTATTATGGAGGGACACCGTATTTAGAACAATAGTATTTATCACAAAACCGACAAAACTTGCAAAACAATGAATAATTCCAATGAACAGTGTATGGCGGCTCCACAACCGTGTCGCCGCTGGGAAGCAGCCGGTTGGCGTGCTTCCCACAACCCTAAAAACGGTTTTGAGGGTTTTGCAGGTTTTGTGATTAACAATTAAACGATTAAACAAACAACAATCAACAATGAATAGCATCTCTGACAAATTAATCAAAATCCTATCGTTGGGCATAGGTCTCGCCATCGGCATCGTGCTGATTGCCAAGGTGTGCTTCGAATTGTCGTACGATAGTTTCTACAAGGATGTGGACCGAATCTATATGATTACGGAAAGTATCATCTTTCAGGAAGGTGGCGACCCCGATGACTTCTGGGGTACTTCGGGCGGCATTGCTCCGGGTTTCAAGGCTGAAGTGCCAGGCGTGGAAGCCGCTACACGTTATTCCAACTTGCTCAATGGTAACCTTTATGACGAAAACGACAACCTCATCACGGGTCTTTGCATCGGTGCCGATACCTGTTTTTTCGACTTTTTCAACCGAGAATTTCTTGCTGGCGACCCGATGCAGGCCTTGCAGGAGTACAATGGCGACATTGCCGTCAGCCGCAGCTTTGCGGAGAAGTTGGGTGGCGTGAACGAGGCCATAGGCAAACAAATCTATAGTGAAGTTTGGGGGCCGAAAACAAGACTGACCGTGGTGGGTGTTTTTGAGGATTTTCCGAAAAACGGTAGCATCCAATGTGACATCGTGACAACTATTGCTGCATTCGGTGAGTGGAGCATTAACAATTGGCTGGGCAACGACCGCTATCGCGGTTTTGTCAAACTGGCGCCTAATGTGGATCCCAACAGCCTGAAAGATGCCATCCGCAAGATGCAGGAAGCGCACCAGCCTTTGGAGGAATTGGAGCGTGACGGCTCCACGATTTGGTACACGCTGACCCCTCTCGCGACCATGCATCGCCATGAGCCTACTATCAAAAACTATGTGCTGATTCTGTCGGTGGTGGCGGCCTTGCTGCTTTTGGTCTCGGTGCTCAACTACCTGTTGATGGCGGTTTCGGATGTGGTGCGCCGTTCCAAGGAGATGGGCGTTAGGAAATGCTACGGTGCCAGCGCAGGCAGCATCTACGGAATGCTCATCAAGGAGACGGCCTTGAATTTGTTGGCTTCGTTGGCCGTGGCAGCCTTGCTGATATGGGCTTTCAGCGGGGTCATCGAGTCGCTGTTGGGCGTGCCAGTTGCCAGCCTTATGGTGCCGCAAACCCGTTGGGTGCTTGTCGGTATCATCGCTTTCATCTTCCTGGTCTCTGCTCTCATCCCAGCGATGATGTTCGTCAGGATTCCTGTCTCGACAGCCTTCAGTGGATACAGGGAAAACAAGCGTCGTTGGAAACTCACATTGCTGATGGTGCAAGTTGGCATCAATGTCATCTTGCTGCCTTTGGTCATCGTGGCTGATAGGCAATACAACTCTGCGATGAACGCTGATATGGGCTACGATTACGAGCAGTTGCTGTATGTCCCGTTGGAAGGAGCGGACAAGGACAATTTGATACTGATTACAGAAAAACTGCGGCAATATCCCGAAGTGGAGGCAGCAGAGCTGACCTATAGCATCCCATTGGACAAGACGTCTGGTAACAATATCATGCTGCCCGACAACCCGACGAAGTATCTAATGGGCGTGTGCGACCAATACATGGCGACGGAGGGTTTCTTCGACTTGATGGGCTTCCGTTTGACAGAGGGCAAAGCGCCTTCAAAGCCGAAGGATGTGGCCGTGAGCCAAAGTTTCGTGAAGGAGATGAACCTTTATGCCGACTGGAGCGACGGCGCAGTGGGCAAGGACATCCTGATTTCGGAGCACAGCGATGGCGACGATGATGTTTACACCATTTGTGGCGTTTATGAAGATTATGTCATCGGCTCGATGTTGGGCAACGACGACCGTGCGAGCATCCGCTTCTGTGGGAACATGGATTGGAACTATGGCCGCGAAGACTGGTCGATGGTGATGAACACCTTGGTGGTGAAGGTGCGTGAGGTGAATCCCGAAGCCATCGCCAAGGTGAAAGCAGTCATCGAGGAATGTCTGCCCGAGCGGAACAATGTCGAAGTGACGCCTTATACCGAGTTGGTCAAGAAGGAATACACCCACCTGTATCAGATGCGGCGCACATTCATAATAGGAGCCTTGTTTGCTTTGGCGATTGCCTTGTTTGGTCTGATAGGCTTTGTGCGCGACGAGGCTAACCGCCGCAGCAAGGAGGTAGCCATCCGCAAGGTGAACGGGGCAGTGGCGGGCGAAATCATCCGTATGTTCGTGGCGGATGTGCTGAAACTGGCTGTGATTGCCGCCTTAATTGGCGTGGCGATAGCCTATTTCCTCGCCGACAAATGGCTGGAGTTGTTCGCCATGCGCATCGGCCTCTCGCCGCTCTATTTCATCATCGGCGCGGTGTCGGTCTTGCTTATCGTGACTGCCGTGGTCGTCATGAGCAGCAACCGCGTTGCCCGAATGAATCCTGTTAAGTCTTTGAAGAATAATTGATTATTATCACAAAACAAACAAAACTTGCAAAACAATGATAAAGTCCAAAGAAAGCGTGTGGCGGCACGCAACCGCGTTGCCGCCGGAAAGCGGGCCGGTTGGCCGCTTTCCCCAACCTAGGAAAAAGGTTTTGAGGGTTTTGCAGGTTTTGTGACCAAAGAAATAAACAATTAAATAACTCTACGAATATGGAACACTCAATGGATCGTAAAATCGAACAGAAAAAAGGCATTCGTCGCGCGTTCACCAAGAAGGCGCTACCGTTCTGGGGCGGGGCGTTGCTCCTCGTCTTCATCCTCTGGCTTATCTTCAGGGACGACTCGAAAAAACTCCGCATCGACGCGGACAACATCACCGTGAGCACCGTCACCTCGGGCGAGTTCAACGACTACATCCGCATCAGCGGACAGGTCGCGCCGATGACGACCATCCAAATCAGCCCTTTGGAAGGCGGTGTGGTGCAACAGATTGTCACCGAGGAAGGTAGCCGTGTCAAGGCGGGCGATGTCATCCTCATTTTGAGCAACGAAAACCTGGATATGCAAATCCTCTCCTCCGAGGCCGACCTCGCCGAGAAGGAGAACATCCTGCGCAACACCATGATTCAGATGGAACAGCAGAAGCTGAGCGTGGAGCAGGAGAAGCTGCAACTGCAGATGGAGGTACAGCGCAACCGCCGCACCTACGAGGCGCAGAAGTCGCTCTACGACGACGGCCTCATCGCCCGCGAGGACTACCTGAAAGCCGAGGAGGACTTCACGCTCTCGAACAGCCGCCTGAAGTTGGTGGAGAACCGCGCCAAGCAGGACAGCCTCCACCGCTCGGTGGAAATAGACCGTATGCGTGAGAGCCTCGAGAATATGCGCGTCAACATGATGATGATCCGTAAGCGCAAGGAAAACCTGACCATCAAGGCACCCATCGATGGCGAGTTGGGGCTGTTGGATGTGGTGTTGGGCCAGTCGGTGGGCGCAGGCTCCAAGATCGGGCAAATCAACAACCTCGACAGTTACAAGATTGAGGCTCAGATCGATGAGCATTACATCGACCGCATCACGCCCGGCTTGGAGGCCACTTTTGAACGGCAGAGCGAGCGGTATCAGGCGCAGATCCGCAAGGTGTATCCCGAGGTGCGCGACGGCAAGTTCAAGGCCGACTTCAAGTTCATGGAACAGCAGCCCGAAAACATCCGCAGCGGCCAGACTTATTACCTCAACCTGCAACTCGGTCAGCCCGTGGAGGCGGTGCTCATCCCGCGTGGCGCCTTCTACCAAAAGACGGGCGGCAAGTGGATTTATGTGCTCTCGTCCGACGGTAGCAAGGCCACCAAGCGCGATATCAAGATTGGGCGGCAAAACCCGCAGTATTACGAGGTCGTCGAAGGTCTGGAAGCTGGCGAGAAGGTGATCACTTCTTCCTATGACAACTTTGGCGAGAGTGAAGTGCTGGTGTTTTAATTTGGGAGATTCCCCTGCGGGGAAATCGAAGATTCGACGGAGTCAATGGAGGTCAGGAGTTGTTGTTAACTGCGGCGGCCAGTGGCACTACAAATAGGCAACTTGTTCTTGCCGCCGCTGTATAAAATGACAAACACTCCATTCCCGAAGGGAATCTCAAAACGACAAACAACAAATCAACAAAATATAAGTTTAACCATTAAAGACTAAAAGCAATGATTAAAGTAGAAAATCTCAGGAAGGTCTTCCGCAGCGAGGACATTGAAATCGAAACCATCGCATTGGACGGCGTTTCGTTCGAAATCAACGACGGCGAGTTTGTCGCCATCATGGGGCCTTCGGGCTGCGGCAAGTCCACCTTGCTCAACATCCTCGGCCTCTTGGACAACCCCACCGAAGGCCGTTACGAACTCCTCGGCCATCAGGTCGGCGACCTCAAGGAGAAGGACCGCACCCAGTTCCGCAAGGGCAACATCGGCTTCGTGTTCCAGAGCTTCAACCTCATCGACGAACTCAATGTGTTTGAGAACA
>ONKA01000029.1 GCA_900318265.1 uncultured Bacteroidales bacterium
CTCAGGGGTGCTCTTCGTGTTGTTGATGTAGTCCCAAATCTCTTCCGAGGAGATAAACGGGCGGTTGGGCTCGTCGGGGATACGACATTTTTCGGGATGAAATTGCATATCAGTTTGATTTTTAAGTTATTGTTCTACCTATTTGGCTGTTAGCTATTAGCCGTTAGCTTTTGGCATAGTGGCTACTGAGCTAATAGCTAACGGCTAAAAGCTAAATGCCAATCTTCAGCAGCGCCGATTTCACCTCGATGCCTTCGATGCGGCCCAACTGGCCCGTGAGGGAACCAATCTCATCGGTGGTGCCTTCGAAAATGACGGAAATAATGCTATAATTACCACGGGGAAAGCCTTGGCGGCAGATGATGTCCTCCGGATCAGATGATTATGATTCCCGCAGCGGCCTTGATGTCAACGCATTGTCTTCATCTCAGCGATAATGCGGCTTGGTTTTGCGGCGGCAAAATTACTGCTTTTTTTGTTTTGGAAACAAATCTGCCGCAAATCTTTTTCAAATCTCAATATTCTACCTTGTCCTGTTTCAACTCCCAAGCGCGGAAGGTTTCGAGGGCCTCGTCGCGGAGCAAAGGGATGAGCGGCACGGCGCGTTCTTCGACATGTTGTTCCAATTCCTTGTAGATGAAGTCGTCTGCGAAGTCGATGGCGGCGGCATCCTTTTTCGTGTTGCCAAAATAAATCCGCTTGATATGCGCCCAATAAATGGCGCCGAGGCACATGGGGCAAGGCTCGCAGGAGGTGTAGATGACACAGTCCGACAGGTCAAAAGTGCCCAGTTTGCGGCAAGCCAGGCGGATGGTGTTCACCTCGGCATGAGCGGTGGGGTCGTTGTCGCGGGTGACGCTGTTCGAACTGCCGGCAACGATTTCTCCGTCTTTCACGATGACTGCCCCGAAGGGACCGCCACCTTTTTTCACGCTCTCGTCGGCGAGGCGGATGGCCTCGCGCATGTATTCTTTATCTTGTTCGGTGATGTTCATAGCTGTTTGTTATGACAGGGGTTGAAACCCCTGGTTAATGTCCGTCGTCCCTACGGGACTCCTTTATTTTCTGTATCGAGCTTCAAGTTCTTCACGGTATTTGTCGGCAATCTCCTTGGCCAAAGCCACGCCATCGCCTTGCGGCTCAGCGCTGAAGGTGCCGAGGCGTTCGCGCCACCATTGGCCTTCGTATTTGCAGATACGCTCGTGATAAGCCTTCTCGTCGAAGGGTTTCTTCGCATCAATGGCGGCATCCACGTCCTTGAAGAACTCCTTCCAGCGGTAAGCGTAATAGGTCGCGGTGAGACCCGCCCAGGCGCGGCTGGCGTATTCATTGAGCAAGGCGTCTTCCTCGCCCCAAGTGGTGATGATGTTGCGGGCATTGCTCTCGAAGTAGTCCTTGTCTTCTTCGGTGGTGCCGATGGCGCGTGCATCGCTGATCCAACGACCCACAAGGAAGGCGCTCTCCGTGGCCAAGATAGCATCGGTGTCGTCCAAGATTGAGGTCATGGTCTGCTCGATTTGGTGTAGTTTCTCATAGTCGCCTTCGCGATAGGCCTTCACATAGTCAGCATAGAGGTCGCTGAAATAGTTGCCCAGCAACTGCCTAGTGATGTTGACGGCATCGAAATGGCGCGTGCGGGTGTTGCAGTCAGCAGCCAGAAGGTCATCCAAGGCATCCAACAAGGTGATGTTGTTGTATTTATAGGTCGGGGCCACATAATATTGGCGATATTTATCAATGTCACCCATGGTCGGCCTCTGGTTGATGCGGACGGTCTGGCCTGGCGACGACACCTTATTATATACACTGTCGGCCAGCAAGGTCCAAGCGGACCTCATGTTCTGGTCTTCCTTGCCAGCACGTTGGTCGGCGAGGCACTGCACCCAAGCGTCCACATCCTTGGTGAGCGGGTTGTCCCAAGCCTTCTCAAAGACATATTCATACATGAAGGGGTTGCAGTCGAAGCCTTCCAGCGTGGAGCCAATGCCGACGAAGTTGTCGCCACCTTTGTCGAAGGCGCGTTCGATCCTGACATTCACTGTGTCGAGGTTACCGGCCAGCATGGAGTTGCCGCCAAAGTTGCCGAGATAGCACCAAATGTAAGGCACCCCATAGTAGGCGTTGGTACGCTCCCACACGGGTTGTCGCTCGCAGTAGTAATCGAGCATGATGTGTCTGTCTTTCGGCATGGAGGTGATGTAGGCCTCGATGCGGTTGTCAACTTCCCAGTATTGGCGCTCGTTCCAGAACAGCCAAGCCATCTCGAGCCATTTGGCCTCGGGGTCGGCGGCCTCGAGCGATTCGTAGACCTGACGACTCACGCGTGCGAGATAATCAGGCTCCCAGCTGGGCGGGATGAGCTCGTTGAAGATGTCGATGCCATAGATATGGTCGGTGCCGTAGAACTCGGTCTGTTTGTCGATAAATTTCTTCTGGATCTCCGTATACAATGGGTCGAGGGGGTCTAGGAACTTGCACCAGCAGATGCTGTCGAAGCCTGCCCAGTCGCCCAAAGAAGCCAAAGGCGCTTCGGGATAAAGCCTTGTGATGCAAGGCGGCACATGACCAGCAAAGCCTGGTAACACGGGTTTCATGTTCAGTTCACGTTCACGGGCGACGATTTGCTTTTGGAGTTCCTTTTGGTTCTCGAGCCACGACATGGGCAGCGGTCCTCCCCAGCGGTCAATGTTCTGCATGCGGTGCCAAGGCAAATGCGCCGGACCCGTGAAGTAGCTGCGGATCTCCTCATCGGTGAGGCCGAAGTCGCTCCACACCTCATACCACACGCTCTCCTGTCCCGTGATGGCCAGCGGCAGGTTGATACCGTTGAGCGCCATCCAGTCAATGAAATGCTCCCACTGCGACCAGTTCCACCAAGGCAAGGTGTAACCGAAGGTGCAGTAGTTGAGGAAGAAACGGTCGGGCACACGGGCACTTAGGCTGACCTTCTCGGGCACAGCGGGCATCGTGGCAGGGATCTGAAGCGTCTCTTCTTTGAACCAAGAATATTGTGCCTTGCAGTAGTATTTCAGATAGTGGTTGAGGCCGACAGCCATGCTGTTGGCATTGTTGCCACGGATGACGAGGTCCTCACCTTTTGTCTCAATTTCAAAGCGATCGACAGTGTCGTTTTCAAGCCGTTCGAGGACGATATTTTGTGAATACTCCGGCACAACGCGGTTCACTAGTCCTCGCATGGCGATGACTTCGGGGTCGGTTTCAGCCTTCTTCGTGCAGGAAAAGCACAGCACGAGGTTTAACAGGGTAATGAGATAGAATTTCTTCATTAGAAAACGTTTTTGTGTGGGGCAAAAATAGTGTTTTTTCACCAATTCCGGTTTTTCACCAAATATTTCCTATTTTTGCGCCCATGGCAAAAAACAAGTTTTATGTCGTTTGGAAAGGCCGTAATCCTGGTGTTTACAGCCGTTGGGAAGACTGCAAGAAGGAGATAGAGGGCTTCAAAGGAGCCAAATACAAAGGCTTCCCTGACCGCACGAGTGCCGAAGCCGCCTTCAAGGAAGGCCCTGACAACTATTGGGGCAAGGATTTGGCTCCCGTGGTCGACCTCTCGCAAGCAAAAGAACAGCCCGTCAGCCCCGCCGTAGCCGTTGATGCAGCTTGCTCGGGCAATCCTGGCAAGATGGAATACCAAGGCCTGTTTGTGGATTTCGGTACGCAACCTGCCACGACCGTGCAGCTCTTCAAGAGTCCCGTCTTCGAAAACGGCACCAACAACATCGGTGAGTTCCTTGCCATCGTCCACGCTTTGGCTTGGATGAAACAAAAACACGTGGCTTACCCCATTTACAGCGACTCCTACAACGCCCAGCTGTGGATCAAACAGAAGAAATGCAAGACCAAACTGCAGCCCAACGCCAAAAACGCCTACCTCTTCGAGCTCATCGGCCGTGCCGAGAAATGGTTGAATGAGAACGCCATCGAGGTACCCATTATGAAGTGGAAAACCGAAATTTGGGGAGAAATTCCCGCCGATTTCGGCAGGAAATAAACTAAATATTTTCCAGCCGATTTCGGCAGGAAATAAAAATTAATCTTACTTTTGGCGCCATAATTCCGAGAACAAGATGCTGAAATACGATTCATATTATTTCCAATGCCCCCATTGCCAAGCCTGGCTCGAAGGTCGCAACCTGAAAGCCGAGATGGTGAATGAGGCCATCTTGTATTCGGACGGCAAAGTGCTGAATGACAACTTGATCACCACACCGCAAAAGATGCTGATGTGCCCCTCATGCGGCCACAGCTTTTGGGTTGAGCATCCAGAGGAGCCTTTCATCACCTACGAAAAACCCGATGCCGAGATTTATTCTTGGAACACTTGGCGCTTCTTCGGCATCAGCTTCTCCGACAACAAGGGGAAGATGGCTTTGGTCAACCACTACAAGACCTTCCTGAAGAAAAGCCACTACGACCCGAAGAAGGAAATCTACCTGCGCCGCTTCCTTTGGTGGGCTTACAACGACCTGCACCGCAACCACCAGCATGTGCGCCTAAAATACCTGCTTAACGGCTTCATGAGTTTCGGCGTTTGGCACTGCAACCGCAAGTTGATTCTGGAAGGTGAGAAGCTGTTCATCAAGAACCATAAAGACTTCACCGACAACCTCAATCGTCTGCTAGCCCTATTGGAGAAGCACCCCGAGGAGCAGATAGACCTCGAGGTGCCGGAGATTTATCGCGAGTTGCGACAATTCGATAAGGCGAAGGAGCTTTTGGATCAAGTGGGCAGCCGAACGCACTTCACTAACGAGATGCTGCGCCATTCCAAATGGAAAGATCCGAGGGTCTTTATGGTGACTGGATAAAAAAACGAAGGGCGACCGTTGGTCGCCCCCTCGTTGTCATTATTCCTTTTCCCAATCAATCAGGAACAAGTCGTTGACCCAGACTTCCGTGACAGAATGTCGTTGACCTTTGTCGTCAGTCCATTCGTTGTTGCGGAGGCTGCCGTCAATGGCAATCCGCTTGCCTTTCTTCACGTTCTTTTCGACGCGGTCGGCTATGGCGCCCCATGCAATGATGGGGAACCATTGGGTGTCGTTCACCCACTCTCCATTGGCGTTCTTCTTGTTCTCGGTTACGGCAAGGCTGAAGCGTGCTTTCTTGCTGTTGTTGAAGGTTTTCATCTCAGGGTCTGCACCCGGGCGGCCAATCAGCATGACCGAATTTCTCATTGTACTCATAGTTTTGTGTGTTTAATTGGTGAATAATAGTTGTATTTTGACTTCGGGACTTCGAGACTTCGGGACTTCGAGGATTATTCGTCCCGCAGTCCCGCAGTCTCGTGTCTGATTAATTGTTTTGTTCTTTACCCCAATCCAGGAGGATGAAGTTGTTCAGATGGATCTCTGTCGACAGGTGGCGCTGGCCGTTCTTGTCGGTCCATTCGTTGTTGCGCAAGGCGCCGTCGATGGCAATTTGCTTTCCTTTTTTCACCACCTGCGCGACGCGTTCGGCAGTCTTGTCCCATGCCACCACGGTGAACCATTGGGTGTCTTTCACCTGCTGGTGGTTGGCGTTGCGGCGTGTTTCGTTCACGGCAAGGTTGAAGCGCGTGACGATGCGGTTGTCGTTGAAGGTTCTCGTTTCAGGTTCTGCACCCGGGCGGCCAATCAGCATGACCGAATTTCTCATTGTACTCATAGTTGTGTGTGTTTAGTAATTAATGAATAAGTTGTTTAGTTGTGTCGTTAACCGGTTGGTGAGCTTGTCGAACCATCGGTTTGACGATGCAAAGTAACAACACTTGTCAAGACTAAGCCGTTGAACAAACGTTTGTAGTCGACTGTAGTCGTTTGTTGTCGTTTGCTGTCGGCTATATTATTTATTATCAGTCGATTAAGATTTTCACCATTTTCAACAACTTTTTATTATTTTTGCGTCAAAATTGAAAAACAAGGGCAAATGGCAAAGGATTTGAAACCTCATATCGGCATTTTCGGGCGCAGAAACTGCGGAAAAAGTAGCCTCATCAACCTGCTTACTGGACAAAACATCGCCATTGTGAGCGATACGGCGGGCACCACTACCGACCCTGTCAAGAAAAGTCTTGAGATATTTGGCATCGGTCCGTGTGTTCTCATCGACACGGCGGGCATTGACGATGTGGGAGAATTAGGCCAGCAGCGCGTGGAGAAGACGATGAAGGTGCTGGAGGAAATCGACTGCGCCATTTTGGTCATCACAGAGAACAACTTCGGTGACCCCGAAAAGCAACTCATCGCCCGCATGAAAGAAAGGGCGGTGCCGTTTTTCGTCGTCCACAACAAATCCGACCAGGAGTCGCTCCTTGCCGTAGTGAAGGCGATGATTGAAAAGAACTACGATACCAAAGTCCTGAACTATAGCATCATAAAAGACAAAGACATCTCCCCGCTGATTGAAATGCTCAAAAACACCATCCCAGAGAGTGCCTATCAAAGGGTTTCGTTGTTGGGAGGTATCATCAAGCCCAATGAGGTGGTCGTTTTGGTCTGCCCCGTCGACTCCGAAGCCCCCGAAGGCCGATTGATTTTACCTCAAGTGATGGCTATTCGTGATGTGCTCGACAACGAATGCATTTGCATCGTGCTGAAGGAGACCCACTTACAACAATATCTCGGCACCATGCCCAAGCCCGCCTTGATTGTCACCGACAGCCAAGTATTTGGTTTTGTAAGCAAAATCGTCCCCAATGACATTCCTCTGACCAGTTTCAGCATCGTCATGGCGCGTTTGCGCGGCGACTTCGAAAACTACGTAAAAGGCACGCCTTATCTTTCACAATTGAAGGACGGCGACACGGTCTTGTTACTTGAATCCTGCACCCACCACAGCACCTGCGAGGACATCGGCCGCGTGAAATTGCCCCGCATGATCCTGAAATACACCGGAAAAGACATCAAGTTTGAATATGTGGCGGGCCTCTCCCCCATCGCCAATCCTGAAAAATACGCCATGGCCATTCAGTGTGGCGGCTGCATGAGCACGCGCAAGCAATTGCTCAACCGAACGAATCTCTTTGTCGACCGAGGCATTCCCATCAGCAACTATGGCATGGCCTTGGCTTATATGAATGGTATTTTTGGGCGGGTGATGGAGCCGTTTTCCACCAACTTGTAGAGACGCCGATTCATCGCGTCTCAAGGTGTTCCAGCAGCCCCTCACACCCCTCCAACACATCAACCCAAGTAGCCTCAAAATCTCCTGTGTACCAAGGGTCGGCGACATCGCCAGGTCTGTGAGTAAAGTCCATTAATAGACTGATTTTGTGGTCGATATCTTCGCCAAACATCCGCTTTAGGTTGCGCAGGTTATTGCGGTCCATGGCGATAATGTAGTCATAATAGGCATAGTCTTGTCGCGTCATTTGGCGGGCGGTCTTACCCTCGCAGCCAATGCCGTGTTCGGCCAATTTGCACCGCGCTGGCGGATAGACGGGATTGCCGATTTCTTCGGTTGAGGTCGCCGCAGATTGAATCTCATATTGGTCACTCAAACCCACCTCTGCGACAAGGTGTTTCATCACAAACTCGGCCATGGGACTGCGGCAGATGTTGCCGTGACAGATGAAGAGGACTTTTATCATATTGAAGTGTTGTTGACGCGGGACTTAAGGCCTAGTTCTTTTTTGTCACAAAACCTACAAAACCATCAAAACTTGTTTTTCAAGGGAGGGAAAGCGGCCAACTGGCCCGCTTTCCAGCGGCGACGCAGTTGCGCGCCGCTCACGCTTCTCTTTTGGGTTTTGCATGTTTTGTTGGTTTTGTGATTAACGAATTATGCGTGCAAAATTAGCAAAGATTTGTTTTTGTAAAGTAACAATGTCGGTTTCAAATAGATTTGCCGCAGTCTCATACACCTTTTCAACGCCAATTTCCGCCATGTCGGTTTCAAGGAAGAGAAAATCCAAATCGATGAATTTGAAGGATTTATGAATCTTTCTTTCAGGATGCAACAAACTCTCGCCTACGGAAAGATAAATCCCCTGCCCGATGAGTTGCTTTATGTCCTGCTCTGTTCCGCTGAAACCATGAACAATCCAAGGCTGTTGGGCTTTGTGTTTTTTGCGCAGGGCGATGATTTCGTTATGGCTCCTCACATCATGCAGAATCATCGGCTTTTGCAAGGCTTCCGAGAGTTCGATTTGCCGCTCAAAAAGTTCGATTTGTCTTTCAAAAGTCGCCTTGTGCATCTTGTCCAAACCCGCCTCGCCAAGGGCAACGACATTCGGCAATTTCACCTTTTCTTCCAAGGATTGAAGCGCAGTTTCCATTTGGAAATCAGCCTTATCCGCTTCCCAAGGATGGATGCCATAACTGAAAAAGCCTTGCTCGGGACAGGGTTGGTTTAAATTCAGGTTGACAATTTGGATAAGGTTACTATCAGTATGGACAGTATGCGTGTGAATGTCGATGAAAGAGGATACCAACATTGGAATAGTCGTTTTTTATCTGTTTCTTGCTGGGCCTTTCACATCCGGAAGTTGTTCTACATACTTGTCAAATTCATTGATTATAGAAAACAACATGCTCTTAAACTCCTCAAACTTTGGATTGAAAACCAATTCATAATATCCATCTTCCAAAGGTGTATTTGAGAGTAATACTTGTTTCCCATTTTTATAACAACTAATAGTGAAAGTTGGAATATCATATTCAACATGTTCGTCTCTGTCATACTTTGTTTTTTTCTCTATAATTGAAACTGTCTTTTTCAAATAGAAATCATCAATAGAAGCAAGAAACAAATTAATGTGTTCTATGGAGTCGATATAATACACTGGGTGATTCTTTAAGTATTCTACAAAGACAACCATTTTTTTCGACACAAATGAATATGAAATGTTATAGGAATCATAATCAGAATCCACGGCATTCCAGTAATTAACAATTATACTGTCAATGTTATTCTCTATTTGATAGAAAGGAGCGTTTTCAGGTTGAATTTGGTCTTCATTCTGTACTTCATTACCATTCTCTATTTGATTGGATTGAATAGTATAAGATTCGGCTTTTGCCGTATCGTTATGGGACGATGAATTATCTGACCAGCAATTGTTTAACGAGAATAACATAACGAGAACAAAACTGGCCATTTTGAGAAACCCCATTCCTTCTAATCTGCAATTATTTTGTGTTTTCATAGCAATAGATGTTTTTAATTCAACGGCAAAACTATGTATTTATTTTGAATTTCTCCGTATTTTTGCGGCGGCTTGAAAACGGGTCTATGGGATTGAATAAGTCAACGCTTACGGGGCACCTCGCTTGTTTCGGTGCCTACTGTATCTTCGGGTTCAACATCGTTTGCTGCAAGAACATTTCCAACGCACACGTGATGACCCCCATGGACTTGCTGTGTTTTCGCGCGGCGGGTGCCACGCTGTTGTTTTGGCTTGTATCCCTTTTCATGCCCAAAGAGAAAGTGCCGATGAAGGACATGCTGCAAATCTTTGTGGCTTCCATGTTGGGTCTGTTCCTCACCCAATGGAGTTTCCTGAAGGCCATCACCATGACGACCTCCATCGACACGAGCATCACCAACACCTGCACGCCCATCCTGACCATGATTGTGGCAGCCATCGTCTTGAAGGAGCCCATCACCTTCAAGAAAGTGGGCGGCATTTTGGTGAGTCTGGCAGGCGTTTTGATCTTGGTTTTCAACTCGGTGGGACTGGGCGGCGGCGCTTCCGAGACCAAACCCTTGGGCATCGTCCTCGTGGTGGTCAACGGCTTGACCTTCGCCCTCTATCTCGGCATCTTCCGCCCACTCATCTCGAAATACAATGTGGTCACCTTTATGAAGTGGATGTTTCTGTTTACTATGCTGGTGACGGTGCCCTTTAATGTCAAAAACCTGATACACATTCCTTTCGGACAGATGGAGAGCCGCGTGTTGTGGCAAGTGGCGTTCGTGGTGTTTTTCGCCACTTTTGTGGCGTATTTTCTCATCCCCATCGGGCAAAAACGCCTACGACCCACGCTGGTCAGCATGTACAATTATGTGCAGCCCATCATCGCCACCATCATCAGCATCATTATCGGTTTGGACCACTTCACTTGGAAGAAGGCTGTTGCTATGGTGCTAGTCTTCACGGGTGTTTGGATTGTCAATCAAAGCCGGGCGGCGGCACCACAAAATTCAAAATAATCATTATCTTTGCCGCATGGAAATGAACCTGCTGCAAACGAACATTGCCTATCTGAAGGGCGTCGGGCCGAAAAAGGCAGAAATCCTTCAAAAGGAGTTGGGTGTGCATACTTATCAGGATATGCTCAACCAGTTTCCGTTCCGCTATATCGACCGCAGCCAGATCCAAAAGGTGGCCTACATCAACGATGATTCCGTGTATTATCAGTTGGTCGGCACCATCTCCAATATCAAGATGATTGGTGCGCCGAGGGCCACACGCGCCACAGGCCTTTTCAGCGACGAGACGGGCAGCATCGAAGTGGTGTGGTTCCGGGGATTGAAATGGATCAAGAACCGCTTCAAACCTGGCGTGAAATATGTGCTTTTCGGCAAAGCGAGCGAGTTTAACCACAACTACAACTTCGTCCACCCCGAAATCGAGGAGTACGACCCCAAGGATCCGCTCATCGGCGAAGGTTTGCAAGGTGTCTACAACACTACCGAGAAGATGAAAGACCACGGCCTCGGCACACACACCATCGCCAAATTGCAGAAACTCATCCTTCAACAGGTCTTCGAATACATACCCGAAACACTCCCGAAATCTCTCATTGAGCAAGAGCAACTGATCCCGCGCCGTTACGCCTACTACGAGATCCACCTGCCGGCCAACAACATCGAAATTCAGCAGGCCACACGCCGACTGAAATACGAGGAGCATTTCTTCTTCCAGCTCAAGCTGCTGCGCAACAAGATGCACCGCGAGCAGGCCATCAAAGGTCATGTTTTCGGCGTGGTGGGGGACTATTTCAACAGTTTCTACAAAGACCATCTGCCTTTCCCGCTGACCAACGCCCAAAAGCGTGTCATCAAGGAAATTCGAAAAGACTTGGGTTCTGGGCACCAGATGAACCGACTGCTGCAAGGTGATGTGGGTAGCGGCAAGACCATCGTCGCCCTCATGGTGATGCTCTTGGCCTTGGACAACGGCTTCCAAGCCTGCCTCATGGCGCCTACCGAAATTCTGGCCACACAGCATTTTGCTACGCTTCAGGAGCAATTGAAAGACATGAACATCAACTTCGCCCTACTGACGGGTTCCACCAAAATCGCAGAGCGAAAGAAGATTTATGCAGGCCTTGCCGACGGCACGATGCAAATCGTGGTGGGTACCCATGCGCTGATTGAGAGCAAGGTGGTGTTCAAGAATTTGGGCCTCGCCATCATCGATGAGCAACACCGTTTTGGTGTGGAGCAAAGGTCAAAATTCTACGAGAAAACCGAGATTCCGCCGCACACTTTGGTGATGACCGCCACGCCCATCCCGCGCACCCTCGCCATGACGCAATACGGCGACCTCGATGTCTCCAAAATCGATGAGTTGCCACCAGGGAGAAAGCCCGTGCAGACTTATCATGTCTATAGCGACGACCGCTACCGCATCATGATGTTCATGAAACAGCAGATAGCGCTTGGTAGGCAGATTTATGTGGTCTATCCCTGCATCAAGGAGTCGGAGAACACGGATATGATTGCGCTTCAGGAGGGTTATGAGGCCTTGCTGCACGACTTTCCAGAACCGCAGTACAAACTTTGCGTGTGCCACGGCAGGTTGACTGCCGAGGACAAGGACTTCGAGATGCAGCGTTTTATTAATAGGAACGCGCAAATCATGGTGGCCACGACGGTCATCGAGGTAGGCGTCAACATCCCCAATGCCACGGTGATGATTATCGAAAACGCCAACCGCTTTGGTCTGTCGCAGTTGCACCAGTTGCGCGGTCGCGTGGGGCGCGGTGCCGACCAGTCCTATTGCATTCTCGTCACCGACCATAAACTGACTACCGATGGCAAAACCCGTATGAAGACTATGTGTAGCACCAACGACGGCTTCGAAATTGCCGAAGTGGATTTGGAGTTGCGCGGTCCAGGCGAGACGGGTGGCACAAGGCAGTCCGGACAGATTGAAATGCTCATCGGCGACCTCCAGAAAGACGGTCCATTAATCCCACAAGTCCGCGAAGCCGCCATCAAGCTTTTGGCCGACGATCCGAAGCTCATCAAGCCCGAGAACAGGATGTTAAGAGAACATTACAAGGAATTGTTTGCCCAGACTTTTGACTGGAGCCAGATTGGGTAATTATTCCTTCAAAACCCTTCCTATCTTAATTTGACCATCGGAAAGCGTTGTTTTTACAACATATACACCTGAAGGCAAGCCCGATAGGTCGATGGTGGCTTTTTCTGATACAAAAATGAATTTGCCCAAAATATCGAATACTTCCACAAACTGAACCTCGGGCAAGTCAATATGAATCAAACCTTTTGTGGGATTTGGATAGAAAGGCATCTCCGTTGTTGCTTCATCAAGGTTGTCATATAACCTGAAATATGCCTTCAAATCACAGTCTTTTTTCACCTCTAACGTATAAGTTGGATTGCTTGAAACGAAGAAATCGTTATTTTTCCAAATATAAAACTCGGCATTTTCTTTAGGAACGGCTTGAACGATGGCGACACTGCCATTGTCGCACGACGGCTCTTGAAGAATTACAACGGTTCCAAGGCTTTCGTCTGTTGAAGTCGCACGAAAAGCGTAGATAAAATCTTCATTATAATTGGTGAATGCATTCCATCCTGCCGCATTTTGGTAGGATTCGACCGAACCGCAAGAAACCCAAATGGGAACATCAGTAGGAATGAAAGCGAAAATGCCATCGGCACTGGCTTGTGGCGCACTAAAAGGTTTTGCGATAATAGCCGACAAATTGGAGACATTGTATAACGCAAGAGCTTCAATGGATTGCAAAAACGAGCCGATGGTCAATGTGTCGCTGAAACCGCTACAATCATAAAAAGACCCTTCTCTCAAAACGGTCAATTGTTCGGGAATCGTCAGCGAGCCGTTAAAACCGGAACAATGTGAAAAAGCACTATAACCCATGGTTCTCACGGAATTAGGGATGATGAGGGATCCAGTAAAGCCAGTACACCAAGTGAAAGCCATATTTCCAATGGAGGTCAACGATTGCCCAAGAGTCAACGTGCCGTCAAACCCTTCACATTCCAAAAAAGCATAATCGCCGATTTGGGTGACCGCGTCAGGAATGGCCAATGAACCATTGAGCCCATGACAGAATGAGAAAGCGCACTCTCCAATGAACTCCAAAGAATCCGGCAGAACCAAATTGCCGATGAACGGGCAAGCATAAAACGCATGGTCGTCGATGATTCTCAATGTCAAAGGTAATTCGGGCACTTCTATCAAATTGGACATTGAAGCGAAAGCATAAGAACCTATACCTCTGATGTCGTCGGGGATCACCGTGTTTTTGCAAGCGGCCAGTAAAGTCTTGTCGTTTTTCGTGATGAGGGCATTATTTTCCGAGTAATATTTAGGGTTATCCGGATCGACAATGATAGCGTCCAAATCGTTACAATAAGAGAAAACGCACGAGCCTATGGAATCAACCGATGCAGGTATATAGAGTGTTCCTGTAAGCCCTGTACAACACCAAAACGCACGGTTTTCGATGGTTTGCAGCGATGAAGGTAAAGTAAGCGAAACAAGTCCCGAACAATCGCTGAATGCGTGGCTCTCGACGACTTGTAATGTTGAAGGAAAAATAACTTCAGTGAGGTTGCAGCAATCATCGAAAATCATACTTTGCAAAACAGTTATTGTTGCTGGCAGAACTAAAGTTCCAGTCAGTCCTGAACATCCATAAAAAGCGGCATATCCAATGTTTTCCAATGCGTCGGGAAGCACAAGTTGGGTGAAGCCACTGCAAAGCCAAAAACAAGAGTGACCTATCGATTTTACTGTGTTCGGAATAGCCAAAACGCCTGTCAGATTAGCGCAACCACGAAAAGTGTTCCTGTCGATTTCTGTTACGGCATAGGTTTGTTCCTCGTAGACAACCGTTTCTGGTAAGATGATTTCGCCTTGAGGCTCTTCGAAGCCTTGATAGGGGTCGTTAAGGTCGCCAGGGTATGTCAGTCTTACTTCATGGTCAGTACCATAGATGATTTTGTAGTAAAGCGTTTGTCCTGTTTCGCAGACAACGGAAAAATCATAATAACCACGTCCGAAACCATAGAAGGACAAAACGACCAATGATGCAATTAGGAGAGCTTTTTTCATCTTTCTTGTTGTTCTATGATTTCTTCTCCTTTCGAAACGAATAGAACTTGTTCGTCAAATAGCTAAACGTCACGCAGAGGATGGAGATGATGATGTAGGAGACGGTCGGCCAAATGTGCAGCACCTCGACGAAGAGTTTCAGGCCGAAGTAATTGATAAGGATATTGCCGACAGTGACAAGGAAATACCTGACAATCTGCGTCCTGCCTTTCAGCGTGGAACCCGAGAAGCTGATGTGGCGCGCCATCCAGAAACCCGTGAGGAAAGTGATGGGGAACTTGAATACAAAGGCCGCGATGTGAGGCGTGAAGGCGATGAAGCCAAGATCGAACACCTGTCCGCGGAAAACGAAATGGTAGAAGACATAGTACAGCACCCATTCCAAAACAAGGTTCAAACCACCGCATGCCGCATAGCGGAACAGATCAAGGCTCATCACCTTGCGGAAAGGCGGATAGAAAAAGTCGATGACCTTGGTCAAAGTGCATTCAATCCAGGATTCTATGTTTTTCAAGGCTGACATTCGGGGCGCAAAAATAAACAATTACAGCCAAATAACATCAAAACCGCCTCCCATAGATTGACTATGTCGAATGCTGGGCATTTCCCGCTGCCCCTGCATGCCCACGTTGGAATGACATGGGAGGCTAAACAATTCAGAGGCTTTTGCCACATCGTCCGTGAAGCCCAGCACATATCCGCCACCGCCTGAACCTGAAATCTTTACGACAAAGTTGAAGTCGTAATCAGCGGTGAACAAATCCAAAGTGTTGTCGGTAATCATCGGGCGAAGGAATTCCAATTGACCTTTGGTGAGTTGTTTCAATGAATTGAAAAACAGCTCTTTATCGCCTTCAATCATTGAATTAATACAGGAAGTCACGCAAGGCACATACTCCGCTTGGAATCGGCTCAAAAACTCAGGATTCTCACGCTGCGCTTTGAAATGATTCACCAATGGCTTGGTATTGCTCTTGATCTTGGTGTCAATCAGGCAGATGTGAATGTCTTTTTTCAGGAAATCGTCCGGAAGTAGCTCAACACCTTTTGGTGTGATTTTGAATGGCTTGCCCAGATAACATTGCAGTGGGTCGATGCCGGAACTGCTGCCATGGAAGTGGCTCTCCATCTTGCCGAATAGGGTCTTCAATTGTAGGTAGTCATCGCTTTTCTTCACGGCATAGCGGTCATAGACAGCGGCCACCAGAGTACCAGAGCTGCCCAAGCCATAGCCCGAAGGCACATTGGAGGCTAGGAAAAGGCCTTCGTTCAAATCCTTTCTTAAAGCCTGTAAATCCAAGAGGTTCGATAGGTCTTCTTTTTCGGAGAGATACTGGCAAAAGCGTTTCAGACTTTGGTTGGAGGTCAACGAAGCAGTCCTATTCCGGCTTTGTGGAAACTGCCATTGCGCCGAGAACCGCTTAAGCGGAATCATCAGCGCAGTGGCATCGAAGATCATCGAATACTCGCCGAAAAGGATGACTTTGCTATAGTAACGGTCTCTCATCACAGCAGTTTTTTCGGTCCGTCACCGACATGATCGGCAATCCATTTGTTGTCAACACAATAGGCGGCAAGGTTGTCTTTTATGAAATGTACCACTTTTTCGGCTTCGCTATCGGGATAAAGCAGATGTACATTCGGACCGGCATCCAAAGTGAAACAAAGCGGAATCTTGGTTTCTTCACGGAAACCCCTAATCTCATTAATGATATTCAAAGTGTTGGGCTTCATCAGGATAAATGACGGGTTGGAGCACATCATCAGGGCGTGGAGTTGCAGTGCCTCACTCTCGGTGATATTAATAAAGGTATCCAAATCACCCGATTTCAAAGCGGTGAGTAGGTCTTTGATGTTTTCGTTTGCTTTGGCGTAACGGGCTTTGGCGTATGGATTTCCCTCCATCAAGGCGTGACCTGCACGGCTGGACACGGATTTAGTCTCGCCACTGACAATCAAAATGCTGTCATGATAAGTCTTGAAAACGGGATGGATGTCATCAGCCAACGAAACGGCATATTCGTCGGAACTACCTTCATAAGCCTCCGTTTTGGCCCAAAGTGCCATTGCGGGAAACACCGAGCGCGCCGCACTGCCCGAGGCCAATCGCGAGAAATAAGAGGCTTTAATTAAGGTCCCTGAGCCTGTCGAAGGGCCGACCAATAAACGCTCAATCTCAAGCATACACATCACAAACGCACTCATCGAGGAAGCCGAAGAAGCAATGCCAGAGGAATGAGGAAAGGTGTTGCGGCTCTCTACCTTCAAATGCAATTGGTTGATGAACGGGAAAAACGCTTGGTTATCCATCAGGAACTTCTCGATCTTCGCGCCGAACACGGGATTCTCCTTGCCTTCAAAGAAGAAGCTGAATCCGAATCGGTCGGCTTTTTCATACTCGATGAAAGTCTCGGTGCGACATTCCGACAAGGTGAAACTAATCGAAGGATTCTGAGGAATTTGCTTCCCTTTTTTGCCCCAGTATTTCACCAAAGCGATGTTAGACGGACTTGCCCAGCCTACCTTACCTTGAAAGCCGTTGGGCACTTCGCCTTTGAAGGCTTCGTTCAACCACTTGTTTTCCATTTACATTGCGTTTTAGGCTGCGAAGATAGGGATTTATTTGGAGTTTCAGACCAAATCCCTATTTTTGCACCTTATTCAATAAACGCACACTCATGAATCTTTTCCAACTCTTCAAGAACGTAAGCCCCTTTGTTAAGCCTTACAAATGGCTAGTTTTCATCACTTTAATACTTACCTTGATTGGCTCCTTGATGGCACAGGTCAATGCCATCGTGCTCGATTGGACCGTCGACGAAATCAATGGTTTGGTCACGGCGGGCGTCGACTGGGGCCAACAAGCCATCCGCATTGTCACCATCATCTCCATCGTGCTGCTCGGCAAGGAAATCCTCTCCGCCCTCATCACCTTTGCGCAAAACTACTTCGGCGAGCGGATGCGCATCTTTGTCAGCCGCGACCTGGCGCAGAGCGTCATCGAGAGGGTCCTCACCTTCCGCATGGCCTACTTCAACACGGGCGACAATGCCACAGGCAAGCTTCAAGCCCGAATCGACCAAGGCGTGAGCAGCCTCTCACGCACGGTGCAGAACTTCTTCATCGACTTGCTGCCCTTGTTCACGAGCGCTCTCCTAGCCTTGATTCTGATGTTCGCCGCCAACGTCTATGTCGGACTGGTGGCCTTAGGCATCGTACCCATCTATTTCTGGATCACCTACCGCCAAGCCCGTCGGCTGAAAGGCTGGCGCCGTGAGATGCGCTCGCACCTCGAGACCAAGAGCCAAGGCATCAAAAACATCATCGACTCCATCAACGTCATCAAGAGCTTCAACCGCGAACAGATCGAAGGCCAGAAACAGCTTGACATACAGAATCAAGTCACTGAAAACCAGATGAAAACCCGTAAGGTAGCCTTTTACTACAACGGCGTGAAGAGCTTCGTGAAACAAGTGGGCACGGTGCTGGTCATCATCCTCACCGCCTACCTCGTGCTGAAAGGCTACCCGGGCATGACCATCGGTAAGATCATGTACCACGTGATGCTGTTCAGCAACGTCATCGCCCCCATCACGCAACTGCAGCGCATCTTCGACGACGTGAACGACGCCCTCATCTATGCCGAGGGCTTCTTCGGCATCCTCGA
The DNA here is from genome assembly GCA_900318265.1 of uncultured Bacteroidales bacterium. Lineage (GTDB taxonomy): Bacteria > Bacteroidota > Bacteroidia > Bacteroidales > F082 > Limimorpha. Next base: position 17,949 of record ONKA01000029.1, read on the forward strand.
CGCGGAAGAAGAAGTGGAGCCTTCGGGCAACTACAAACCCGAGAAGATCCACGGCAAATTCGAAATCAAGCATGTCGACTTCACCTATCCCAATGGCAACCAAGCCCTCTTCGACGTGAACATGACCATCGACCCAGGCAAGATCACCGCTTTGGTCGGACTCTCTGGCGCAGGTAAGAGCACCATCGTCAATCTGTTGGACAAGTTCTATGAGCCACAAGTGGGCCAAATATTGTTGGATGGTGTGGATCTGCGCGAATACGACACCCAATACCTTCGCGAGAACATCGGCCTCGTGCTGCAAAAGAACCACATCTTCGACGGCACCATCGAGGAGAACATCCTTTACGGCAACCCCAACGCCACCCACGAAGACGTGGTGGAGGCCGCCAAAAAGTCGCATCTCTACGACCAGGTGATGGAATTGCCGAAGCAGTTCAACAACAACGCCGCCGACCTCTCGGGCGGTCAACAGCAGCGTGTGGCCATTGCGCGCATGTTCCTCAAAAACCCGCCCATCATCTTCTTGGACGAGCCCACCGCCAGCCTCGATGCCATCGCCACCGAGCAGATCAAGAACAGCATCGACGCCATCAAGAAAGACCGCACCGTCATCATCATCTCGCACAGCATCTCACAGATCATCGACGCCGACTACATCTACGCCCTACAGCAAGGTCGCGTTGAAGAGGACGGCGACCCTGACAGCATCTACAAGAAAGGCGGCATCTACAAGGACATCATCGACGCCTCGGCGCGCAGCTTGAACATCGAGAAGATCGCACGGACGATTGACGACGGGAAAAACTAATTTTCATCATGAAAAAAGCGGCATATTTTGCAATAGTATTCTTTATTGGCCTAATGACATCTTGCAGCAACAACAGACAAAGCAAGACCCTAGAAGTCATCACAGACACCATTGTTCAAGAAAGACCAGAAGTACCTGACGAACCGACCATTACCTATTCTGATGCTGAAATCCTCGCCGCTGAAGACACGCTGTGGTATCAAGACTACTTGTTTGCCTCCTACCCCATTCCCGAATCGGTGAAAGCCCGCATGCAAGGAAAGTCGATGAAGGACAAAGCCAAGATCGGCTACGACCAGCTGCGCTACCTCTCGCTGCCTTATTACGACTTCGACGGCAACATCCATAAGGGCGAGATGGTCTGCAATAAAGCCATTGCCCACGACTTGCTATGCGTTTTCAAGGACTTGTTCTCCAAGGAATATCCCATCTGTAGCATCCGTCTGGTGGACGACTTCGATGCCGACGACGAGGCTTCGATGGAAGCCAACAACACCTCGTGCTTCAACTACCGCGCCGTGCCTGGGACGTCCGTGCTGTCGCGTCATGCCCTCGGTTTGGCCGTCGACATCAATCCCTTGCAAAACCCCTATATCAGAGGCTCAAAAGTGCATCCTGCAACAGCAACGGAATATGTCGACAGAACGAAAGATTTTCCCCACAAAATCAACAAAGACGACTTGTGCTACAAGGTCTTTACCTCGTATGGCTTTACTTGGGGCGGAATTTGGCGCAACAAAGACCACCAACACTTCGAGAAACGGAGATAAGTTTTTTTGACCGAATTTTTATCCCATTTTTCTCAACCAATCCAAATATTTTCTATTTTAGCCGATTCTTTTTGAAGAAAGAGGCCCCTGAGCCTGTCGAAGGGCCGCATCATTTGAAATACAACAAATAAGATAATATGAGCACCAACTTTGACCCACGCGCCAACTACGAGCTGACCAAGCAACAGGCCGGCTACGTCGAGCGCAAGAAAGCCACACAGGAAGACTATGACCGCATAGGCTTCATGTCGGGACTGGAAGTGCACCAGCAAATCAAAACCAAGGAAAAGCTGTTTTGCCACTGTCCCGCCGGACAATTCAACAAGTTTGAGGACTACGATGCCGAGCTGATCCGTCACATGCGCCCAACGCTTTCGGAATTAGGCGAATACGACGGCACAGCCTTGATGGAGTTCAAGACGAAGAAGGAAATCGTCTATCGCATCAAGAACGGCACCGCCTGCACCTACGACATCGACGACACCCCGCCGTTCCCCATCAACCGCGAGGCACTGCATAACGCCATCATCATCGCCCTGCGTTCCAACCTGAACATCGTGGGCGAGGTGCATATCACCCGTAAACAATACCTCGACGGCTCCATCCCGACGGGCTTCCAGCGTACCGCCATCGTGGGCGTGGAAGGCCTGCTTAAGCTGCCGAAGAAGGACATCCGCCTCATCCAGCTGAGCATCGAGGAGGACGCCTGCCGCGAGATCAGCGACATCGGCCACCGCCGTATATATCAGACCGACCGTCTCGGCGTGCCGTTGATTGAGACCGTCACCTATCCCGACTGCAAGAACCCCGACGAGCTGCGCGAGACCTGCGAATACATCCGCTTCCTCGGCCGTTCTACGGGTCTGGTCCGCACGGGCATGGGCGCAGGTCGCCAAGACGTTAACGTGAGCTGCACAGGCGGCACCCGTATTGAGTTGAAGGGTGTGCAACACGCCAAGTGGATTCCCGAGTTGTCGCACAACGAGTGCTTCCGCCAATGGTCGTTGGTGCAACTGCAAGAGCGCCTCAACCGCGAAGTGGGCAAAGAAGGCTGGAAGGTGGAAGTGGCCGATGTGTCGTTCCCGACCGACTACCTGCCCATCCTCGACAACAAAGCCAAAGGCGGTGCCTTGAAGCTCGTCAAGTTGCCCAAGTTCCGTGGCGTGCTTTCGCACTTCACCCAACCCGGCAAGATATTCGCCGACGAAATCGCCGACCGCCTGAAGGTCATCGCCTGCCTCGAGCGTCCCAACATGCTCCACGACGAGATGCTGGAACCCGTGCTGACCCATTCGCAATGGCATAAGCTGGCCAAGCGTGTCCATGCCACCGATGAGGATGCCCTCATCCTCGTGTGGGGACCGCAAAACGACATGCCCACTGCCATCGAGACCATCGAAGAGCGTTGCCTCATGGCCTTCGACGGTGTGCCGAAGGAGACCCGTAAGGCCGTCTGCAACGGCATCACCATCTTCGAGCGCGTGCTCCCTGGTGCCGACCGCATGTATCCCGACACCGACTCGGCTCCCATCCCGCTCGACCCGGCTTTCATCAAGGCTTTGCGTGCCGAGATGCCTACCGAGATCATCGACCGTTACTACAAACTCAAAGAGTGGAACGTGCCAGAGGACTGCTTCCGTTACATCTTCGCGAAGAACTGGTACCCCGCCATGGCCGAGACCGTCGAGAAACTCAGCGTCGACGGCCGCACCGTGGGCCGCTTCGTCGGTATGAGACTCAAACACCTGCTGGGCAAGAACGCCGCTTCGAAGTTCAACGGTGAGACTTTGTACAAACTCTTCGCTTTCCTGAAAGAGCAAGGTCTGGATAGTCGTCTGGCCTGGAATATGGCTCCTGCTTTGGTGGAAGACGCCACGATGCCGATGGAGCAGGTTTTGGACAAGATCGGCTTCAAGCGTTATGCGAAAGACGACCTGCTCACCAAACTCGACAACCTCTGTGCTGGCTTCGCGCCGAAGAAGAAATCCTGCACCGACCTTGACCGCCAAAACTGGATCATGGGTCAGATGAAGGAAGCGATGGGCAACATCGAAATGAAAGAATTGGCTAACAACATCAAATAAAGAAGAACATGGCTGAAGATTTTTTCCAAGGATATTGGGGTGCCTCGCTTGAGGTGCTCAAGAAATATAACTGCCGCGTGTGGAGTCAGGCCGAGTGCCAGACCACGGGTGGCCTCTTCAAAGGCACGATCCTGCCTCGCGCCGCCTTCCAGGACGACCAGCATATCGTCATGAAGGTCAACACGGGCTACAACATCGGCGTCGACATCAGCACCATCACGGGCATGGTCGAGACCGACTACAAGAAAGCCAACTACCACATCCCCGAGAAGGAATTCCCTTACACCGAAGGACTTCCGCATGTGAAGCTGCTCGGCACGGGTGGCACCATCGCCTCGCGTCTGGACTACCGCACGGGCGCTGTGATTCCCGCTTTCTCACCTGGTGAGTTGTATGGCGCCGTGCCGGAGCTGGCCGACATCTGCAACCTCGACACCGAGAAGGTGTTTGCCGTGTTCTCCGAGAACATGTCGCCCAAAGAGTACATCGCCTTGGCCAAGAAGATTGGCGAGGAGATCCAGAACGGCATCGACGGCATCGTCATCGGCCATGGCACCGACACCTTGGCCCACACCGCCGCCGCCCTGACCTTCATGTGCCAGAACCTGCCTGTGCCGATTGTCTTGGTCGGCTCGCAGCGTTCGTCAGACCGTCCGTCATCGGATGCCGCTTTGAACCTGATGCATGCCATGACCGCTGCCGGTCACGGCGACGTGGCCGAGGTGATGGTCTGCATGTTCGGTCCCACCTCCGATGAATATGGCTTCCTGCACCGTGGCACGCGCGTGCGTAAGATGCACTCCTCGTACCGCTCTACCTTCCGTACCATCGGTGATACTCCCGTCGCCACCGTCGACCGCAAGCGTGGCGTAGTGCCGATTAAGGAGGTCTACAACCACCGCCGCAACGACCGCGACGTGAAGATCATCCCGACCTTCGACGACCGCGTGGCCATCCTCTACTACTATCCTGGCATGAAGCCCGATGTGCTTGACGCCTTGGTCGACAACGGCTATCAGGGCATCGTTTGGGACGGCACAGGCTTGGGTCACGTCAACCGTGGCATGTTCGACGCCATCCAACGCGCCACCGACAAGGGCGTGCACCAATACATGACCGTGCAAACCATCTGGGGCTATGCCCACATGTTCGTCTACGACACCGGCCGCGACTTGATGGATAGAGGCATCATTCCCGCTGGCAACATGCTCGCCGAGACCGCCTACATCAAGTTGGGCTGGGCTGAAGAACATCATGCTCACACCCGTGAACAGCGAAATCACCCCGAGAGAGCCTTACAACGGCTATCTCGTCTATCAGGGTGGTGTACCTGAGGTGGAGGAGTTTGTTAGAAAAGTACACAAGTAATTGTAAGGACGCATTATGCGTCTGCCAAAAGCAAAAATGTTGAGCCGTAACCTTGTTACGGCTCTTTTTTTGGTTTGCGAGGGTTGGTGTGGTGGCGGGCATCTACGAATGCATATTGTTGTATCATACTATTTTACAACACTATACCCGACAGCAAACGACAACAAACGACTACTGTCGACAACAAACATTTGTTCAACGGATTGGTCTTGACAAGGTTTGCATCTTTGCAGCGAAACACAAAGACACTGCATTATGGAAGCAAAGCAAACCGACAACAAAGAAATAAAAGACTTCGTCAGCGTTGAAGAACGCATCCTCAAACTTGTGAGGGAAGCCTCAGAAACGGAATGGAAAAACAATCGTTGGGTGATTCTTGGGGAACCTACTCCAAAGGAGGTAAAAAAATTGAATGCCTTGTTGGGCTGCGATGTGACTGGATTTCAACGAATGGTCGATATCTCAGCCGTGAAGCATTCGCGCAAGAAGCATCCAAACATAACCGAGGCCGACTTCTGCCTAATTCCAATGATTATTGACGCCGCAGATGATATCACACAAGGAAAATACCCTGACACAGTGGTCTATCGCAAAACGTTGGAAAAAGAATACTATTATGTGGAATGTACCCGTACAGGAAGGAAAAGGTTGGCCATGAAGACCTTCTACAAAACAAAAATTGGCGGTTAAGTGTTAACCGCCAATGTTTTTCGTCTTCCGGTGCTATCTGCTACCTTTCGGGTCGTGACGCTGTACGTCCTTAACGTGCCAGAACGACTCTGCAAAAATACAACTTTTTCAACAACCCGCAAGGAGTAAATTGATTTTTTAACGTTTTGGGCAACTCGAGATATGGATGGGTTTAGAAGAAGCAATAAGGTGTAATATGGTTTTTGATCGAATTTGACACTTTTTGAGGCCTTAGCTTTATTCCTTTTGCTTCATTTTAATACCCCATTAAAACGATGCAGGTAGATTCGCGTGAAAATTGGAAGTCATTGAATATCAAAGATTTTTGTTCCGATGTGGATTCGCGTGAAAATAAGAATCAGCCATAAAGGGTGAATCATCGGTGCGGTAATGTATGCCTTTATTGTGCAGTTTGCGGTGAATAAGCCGCAGATTTTGCGGTTTATCTGCCGCAAACCGTTTTCTTTTTCGTTAACAAATTGCAAGAAAGACAACAAAGTGCCGCCTCAGCGTTTCATCTACCAAGGCTTATGTTTCTTCAGATATTTGTCTTTTTGAGGGAAGTTGTCTGACTCCCAAGCCGCGCCTCCGTATTCGAATAGCACATGGTCATTATACGGACAAATTGTATAATTCTCCAAAATCTTTTCTTTCTCATCATCGGTAAAGGGTTGGGGGTGAAGGATGTATCTATACATTCCCGCACCAACACGGCGAAACCAGATCGAGGTGGATTCAGGATAGTTTCGCGATGCTTCTATGCCGATGCATCCCATGGCTTTTAGACGGCTTCGAATGCCATCGTATTCCTCTTCAGTCAGCCCAACGACCGACATCAAAGAGTCGCGTTTGGAGCGCGCGTCATCGCCCCAAAAATTGGAATAATAGTGTGCATCTGCCGCAGCTACATGAAACAATACTAAGCGGCTGCCTTCGAACTCAAGCGTTACTGCCGTGCTGTCGGCAAGAACGGATTGCATATACTCGCACAATTCCATCATTTCGGTTTTGTGTTCTTCATAATATTCTGCCATAATCTCTGGGCCACAGTTTTGTTTTGGCGCACGAAACAACAAGTAAGCAGTAAAAACCAAAACAACGCATACGCCACAGCCAAACATCACCTTGTGCCATTCTGTCTTCCAATTGAATGATTTGATAAAAGCAATGAGAAAAACGATTAAACATGGTATGACAATCCAAAATAAGTAGATTGATATTATAAAACCCAAAAAGTCATTGTACCAAAACAGCAGGATATCAGCCAACAATATGATAGAGGCAATGATGCCTGTTTTCAACATTTTGGTGCGAGGTTGGCTTTTGCCCTGAGTATCATCTGAATCAGACATGCTATCTGGTGTTTTTTTTGATAACGCTAAGGCAATCCGTTTATTTTAATGGAGAGGTGGATTTTTCCGCGCTTAAGGAAGGGAAACCGTTTTGTTTCTCTAAAAAAAATGAAGCGAAATAACACATTATTCCCCTCAAATAATGAATTGAGTAAAACCGCTCCAAATATCATCAAATAAAATTGCAAACCCCAATTATTTGTTGTACCTTTGCACCGATTTAATAAATACGTATTTTTTAACAATAAATTATTCGAATAAATTATGCAACCCTCTCACATTGAACACATTGGAATCGCCGTCACAAGCTTGGACGAGTCCATTCCTTTCTTTGAAACGCTGCTTGGCACCAAGTGCTACGCCATCGAAGAAGTCGCCGACCAGAAAGTGAAGACCGCTTTCTTGCGCTGCGGCCAGACCAAAATCGAGCTTTTGGAGCCCACCAGTCCCGAAAGCACCATCGCTAAGTTCATCGAGAACAACAACGGTCGCGGTGGTATGCACCACATCGCTTTCGCCGTGGAGAACATCGAAGGTCACCTCGAAGAGGCCAAGGAACTGGGCATCCGTCTCATCGACCAAGCCCCGCGCGGCGGTGCCGAAGGCCTGAGCATCGCCTTCCTGCACCCGAAATCGACCTTTGGCGTGCTGACTGAACTGTGTGAAAACAAGAATAAGTAAGACGGCGGGACTGCGAGACTACGGGACTGCGAGGCGTAAATCCTCGAAGTCCCGAAGTCCCGTGGTCTCGAAGTCAACAATATATAGCATCAATTAAAATAATCTCAATATGTTAATAGAACAGAAAATCCAGGAATTGTTGGAGAAGCGCAACGAGGCCCGTCTCGGCGGTGGCCAGAAGCGCATCGACTCCCAACATGCCAAAGGTAAGATGACGGCACGCGAGCGTATCGCCATCCTGCTCGACGAAGGCAGCTTCGAAGAGACTGACATGTTCGTGACCCATCGCACTGTCGATTTCGGTCTCGACAAGCAACAGTACCTCGGCGACGGCGTCGTCACCGGTCACGGCACCATCGACGGCCGCGTCGTCTACGTCTACGCTCAAGACTTCACCGTGTTTGGCGGTGCCTTGAGTGAGACCATGTCCCTCAAGATCTGCAAGGTGATGGACCAAGCCATGAAAGTTGGCGCTCCCGTCATCGGCATCTGCGACTCGGGCGGTGCCCGTATCCAGGAAGGCTCACGTTCCCTCGCCGGCTACGCCGAGATCTTCCAGCGCAACATCAATGCTTCGGGTGTCATCCCGCAGATTTCGGCCATCTTCGGTCCCTGCGCCGGCGGTGCCGTGTATTCTCCCGCACTCACCGACTTCATCATCATGACCAATGTGGGTAGCTACATGTTCCTCACTGGCCCGAAAGTCGTGAAGACCGTCATCGGTGAAGATGTCAGCACCGACGACCTCGGTGGTGCCCGCATCCACAGCCAGAAGTCGGGCGTTGCCCACTTCGCTGCCGAGACCGAGGAGGAGGGCCTTGCCATCATCCGCCGACTCATCTCCTTCATCCCGCAGAACAATATGGAGAACGCCCCGTTGGTGGAGTGCAACGACCCCATCGATCGTATGGAGGATGCCTTGAACCAGATCATCCCCGACAACCCGAACAAGCCTTACAATGTCGGTGACATCATCAATGCCATCGTCGACAACGGCGACTTCCTCGAGATCCATAAGAACTACGCCAAGAACATCATCGTCGGCTTCGCCCGCTTCGATGGCATGTCGGTCGGTATCGTGGCCAACAACCCGGCCTTCTTCGCTGGTGTGTTGGACTGCGACGCCTCGCGTAAGGGCGCTCGTTTCGTCCGCTTCTGCGACGCCTTCAACATCCCGATCGTGACCTTGGTCGACGTCCCCGGCTTCCTGCCTGGCACGGGCCAAGAGTACAACGGTATCATCGTTCACGGCGCCAAGTTGCTGTATGCATACGGCGAGTCCACCGTGCCGAAGGTCACCGTCACCCTGCGTAAGTCATACGGTGGTTCACACCTCGTGATGGGCTGCAAGCAGCTGCGCAACGACGTCAACTACGCTTGGCCGACCGCCGAGATCGCCGTCATGGGTGCCAGCGGTGCTGTCGAGGTGCTCGATGGCAAGAAGATTGCCGAAATTGAGAACCCCGAAGAGCGCGCCGAGTTCGTTGCCAAGAAGGTGGATGAATACACCAAGAAGTTCGCCAACCCGTACGAGGCTGCCAAGTTCGGTTACATCGACGATGTGATCGAGCCGCGCAACACCCGTTTCCGTGTCATCCGTGCCCTGCGTACGCTTGAGACGAAGCGCCTCGCCAACCCCGAGAAGAAACATTCGAACATCCCGCTGTAACCGTAAATCCTTGAAACGATGAACCTGTTACAAATATCATTACTGTTGGCTCACGAAGATTGGGTCTACACCAAAGGCTGGATTGTCACCATCGCTGGTTTCCTCATCGTCATCATCGCCCTCTTCATCCTCTCGACCATCTTCCGTGGTGTGGCTGCCTATTTCAAGAAGCAGGATGCCAAGAAGAACGAAGTGAAGGAGATCAAGCCTGTGACGGTGAAGCCTACGGTCAAATTGGCCGAAGGCGAGATTCCCGCCGAGGTGCAAGCCGCCATCGGTATGGCCCTCTACCTCTCGACCAACCTTCACGATGAAGAGAGCAACGTGATCACCATCGAAAGAAGGGTGACTTCTTGGAACGACAAAAATTACGGAGTTAGACACTGGAAACGTTAAATCGAACAATCATGAAAAAATTCAAATTCACCATTAGTGGTAAACCATACGAAGTAGAAGTCCAGAACATTGAAGGCAACATCGCCACCGTCAATGTGAATGGCACTGATTATCAAGTGGAGATGGAAGAGCAAGCCGCTCCGGTGATCGCTCCCGTGGCCCGTCCAGCCGCCAAGCCCGCCGCCAGCGCTCCTGCCCAGAGTGCCGCTCCGAAACCGGCCGCTGCCGCAGGTGGTGCCGGCTACAAGATGGCTGCTCCGCTTCCTGGAACCATCATGCAGATCTTCGTCAAGCAAGGCGACGCCGTGAAGAAGGGCGACAAGCTGCTCATGTACGAAGCCATGAAGATGGAAAACAACCTGCTGGCCGAAGCTGACGGTACCATCACCGCCATCAACTGCCGAATCGTAATTGGATAAGCCATGTTAAAGAAGAAAAGTATTTACAGAAGGCCCATTGTCATCCTCGGCTCCTTGGTGCTTCTGATGCTGCTCAACCTCCTGGTGGTCAACAACCCGATGTTCGCCACCAAGGTGTCGGATCTGACAGGAAAGACCGAGCAGGTCAGCGAGATGACCCCCGAGGAAAGCAATGCCCAGCTGGCTGAGATGGCCGATGCCATCGTCGCTGAAAAGACAGCCGAACTGGGCCAACAGATCGAGAACCTGAACCAACGCGTGACTACGCTGGAAAGCAAGAATGCCAAACATCATGTGGCCGCCAAGGAAGAAGTCAAAGAGATGTCGACGAAAGACCGACTGAAAGAAGGTCTTCGCAACTTCTGGCTGCTCACGGGCTTCCGCAACTGCAAGCTCGGCAACATCATCATGATTTTGGTGGGTATCCTCTTTATCTTCTTGGCTATCCGCTTCGAGTTTGAGCCCATGCTGCTCATCCCGATTGGCACGGGTATTATCGTTGGCAACATCCCGTTCTTCCAAGGAACGGGTATCACCTTCGCAGATGCCATGGCTAACCTGCAAGGGATGATAGATGCGGGGACGCTCAACTTCGACTTGGACACCGCTAAAGCCATGTTGGTCGCCGTCTTTGGCGACAACCCAGGCGACAAACATCTGGTGTTGAGCGATGCCCTTAAGTCAGTTGAGCATCTCAATATGGCCGACTATGGTCTGACCAACCACGACATCGAAGGCGTGAAAGGCTTCATGACCAGCATCTTCCAAAGCGGCGAGTTGAACCTCCAGACGGGTCTCTACCAGAAAGGCAGTGTGCTGAACTACCTGTATTTCGGTGTGACCTCGGGTGTGTATCCACCACTGATCTTCTTGGGCATCGGCGCCATGACCGACTTCTCGTCGCTCATCGCCAACCCGAAGCTGATGATCCTCGGTGCCGCCGCCCAGCTCGGTGTGTTCCTGACCTTCATCGGTGCCCTTTACCTCGGCTTCAACCTGCGTGAGGCTGGCGCTATCGGTATCATCGGTGGTGCCGACGGTCCTACCGCCATCTTCCTGTCCTCACGTCTGGCCAACGGCATGAACGGCACGCGCAACCTCATCGGACCTATCGCCATTGCGGCCTACTCGTATATGGCCTTGGTGCCCGTGATCCAGCCTCCTATCATCCGTTTGCTGACCTCGAAGAAAGAGCGTATGATCAAGATGGCCGCCCCGCGTATGGTGAACAAGACTGAAAAGATCATGTTCCCCATCGTCGGCCTCATCCTGACCACCTTCATCAGCCCCACGGCCCTGCCGCTGCTGGGTATGCTGTTCTTCGGCAATATCATAAAAGAGTCGGGCGTGGTGAAGCGTTTGCAGAACACCGCCTCCAACCCGTTGATTGACATCGTGACCATCGTCTTGGGTCTCACCGTGGGTGCCTCCACGCAGGCCTCCGTGTTCCTGACCTCAAGCTCCATCAAGATCTTCGCCTTGGGTGCTGCCTCGTTCTGCGTGGCCACCGCTGGCGGTCTGCTCGGTGCCAAGTTGATGAACCTCTTCCTGAAGGAGAAGATCAACCCGATGATCGGTGCCGCTGGTGTGTCGGCTGTGCCCGACAGCGCCCGCGTCGTCGAAGTGGAAGGTCAGAAGTACGACCCGTCGAACCACCTGCTCATGCATGCCATGGCCCCCAACGTCTCCGGCGTTATCGGCTCGGCAGTGGCAGCTGGTGTGATGATGTCGTTCTTGATGATGTAATCCCTAGAGGGAGTCGCACGCGACTCCCTCTTTATTTAATAACCCATTTTAAACTTAAAACTAATGAAAAAAGCATTTTTACTAACGGTTTTGTTGGCGGTCTTTTTCGGCACTGCCAATGCGCAATTGTTTGATTTTTCACGAAATAGGAGCGACGTCACCATCGGCTTGAACCTCGGTGCGGTAGGCTATCATTTTGATGGCCAAATCGACAAGACCTATGTTGGTTTTGGCGGTGGTGTAAGTGCTTCTTTGATGGGCGTTTATGTCGACTTTATCTATCAGTCGCCTGAACACCGTTGGGGCAATAAAATCACCCCGGACATGTATTATGACCATACGGCACTCACCATTAATGCAGGCTATAAAATTCCCGTCTTATCTTGGCTGAACGTCACCCCTTTGATTGGCTACAGCAATGAAACCGAAGGTTGGACGGATTGCGGCACTATCAATGTGGATTACGAAAACCATTCCGTTTATCATGATTATGACGTAGAAAACCGCTATAACCACTTCAACTACGGTCTTGGCCTTTCAGTGAAGCCTATCGAATGGCTCGAAATCGGTGGTGTTTGCACCGCCCATGCCGTCTATGGAAATATTTCCTTGAATTTAATGAAGCTCGATATGTAATCACAAATCCAACAAGGGCTAACCCTTATTGAACAGAAAGGCAGAGTTTTTTTTCTTTGCCTTTCTTTTTTTTCTATTTTTGTGCTGATAAAACTCAAACAGATGAAACGTCTCTTACTCATACTTCTATTAAGTTTGGCATTACTGCCATCATGGGCTCAAATCAACAACAATAACAATCCGTCTCGCCTGAAGGTGGGCGTTGTGCTTGGTGGTGGCGGCGCCAAAGGCGCTTCCCATATCGGTGCACTGAAATACATTGAGGAATTAGGGATTCCTGTCGATTATGTGGCAGGCACCAGCATGGGGTCCATCATCGGTGGCTTCTATGCCATGGGATATTCGCCTGAGGAGCTCACACAAATGATTAGCGGCATTGACTGGTCGGAATATATCGGCAACAAGATTGACCGTCCCTTTATGTCGGATGAGGCTAGGCTGCGCAACAGCACTTTGCTGCTTCAAGTGCCCTTTAGCCTTGATAGCCTCTTTGAAAACGACCCCAACTCTACCTTTATCAGTCAGTTACCGAGTGCATACGTCAACAACAGCTCTTTGATCAACTTGTTCAACAACCTTTGTGTAGGCTATCAAGAAGAGATGGATTTCAACAAATTGCCCATTCCTTTTGCATGTGTGGCTACCGACATGATTACGGGCAACGAAGTGGTGCTGCGGAGCGGCAGTGTGCCTACTGCAATGCGTGCCAGCATGGCTATTCCCGGTGTGTTTTCACCTGTCATAATAGGTGACAAAGTGTTGGTTGACGGCGGCTTGGTGAACAACTTCCCTGCCGATGTGCTGCGCGAGATGGGAGCCGACATCATCATTGGCGTAGAAGTCACGTCCACTAAGGATGTCACAGCCAGCGATTTGAAGTCATTGCCCCAAGTGTTTGCCCGTTTGGTCACCAACAGCACGAGTTCAAAACGAAAGGAAAACCGCGAGATGTGCGCTGTGCATATCGTCCCCGACGTCAGTGGCTTTGGCATGCTGAGTTTCACACCAGAGGCTATCGACACTTTGGTGGGTAGGGGCTATAAACGAGCAAGCGAGTTCCACGACCAGCTCCTTGCCATTAAACAAGCCGTTGACGCCTCGGCAGGGCATCCTGTTAGTAAGACACTCCATGCCCCTCATGCCAAGAACCTTGCTAAAGAGTCGGTGAAGATCAAGTCCATCACTATCAACAATGTGAATGACCGTGACTGCCGTTGGCTCATCCGTAAAGGCGGGCTGGAAGTGGGCAACAGTTATTCTGAACAAGATATCGAACGCGCCATGAACGTGTATCGTGGCACGGGATGTTTCGACGAAGTCACCTATCAAGTCAAAGAAAATGATTCCCTCCATTTAGGCTCTGGCCTTTCGGATGCGTATAACCTGACGATCAATATGAAGCCCGCTAAGCCGCATTTCTTTGGTTTGGGCATACGCTACGACACCGAGGAAGGCGCAGCTTTGTTGCTTAATGTGGGTTTGAACGAGAAGAAATTTAACGGTTCAAAGCTCAATTTATCTGCAAAGTTGAGCTATAACCCGAGAATCAACCTCAGATACACCTATTCGCGCTCTTCGTTTGCCAAATTCAATGTGTCCGCCGACTATCGGAACGAACATTTCCGTTCAAGAGGCGTGCATAACAAGTATGTCAACTTACATTACCAGCAAATGAAAGCTAATGCCTATATTTCAGAGTTTCACCTGCTCAATATCAGCACTAAAGTCGGCGCCTCATTCGTCCATACAACATACGACAAAACTTCATTCTTGAGTAGTGCTTTCGACTCTATCTATTACGTGAACAACGATATGGTTTCACCTTTCATTACATTCCAATATGACAACTTGGATGACCCATATTTTGCTAACCATGGCATACTGTCGACCATAGGAAGCCATTATTATTACATGACTTCAACCAAGCAAAAATATATGGATATTAGCTATGCCTTCCAAGCCTATATCACACCATATAACGGACGGTTCACCATTATTCCCCAGCTATATGGCCGCTATATAGCCAACATCGATAATAAAGAGTCCAGCGTTCAATATTACAATTTGAGGAATGTTTGCGGTGGAGAAATTGCCGGACGCCACTTTGAAAACCAAATGCCTTTTATCGGCCTGACGAGCGTTGACGATTTTTCTATTGACCTGTCACATAATGCAAGTATTCTTCGTTGTGATTTGCGTTACAATTTCTACGGCAAGCATTACCTGACGGCGATGTATAATGCCTCAATGCCGTGGGGAATGTTGGGTACTGGAGGAATGAATTTTACCGATATATTCCATTTCGTGGCACAAGGGGCAGGACTGAAGTACTCCTTTAATAGTCTATTAGGGCCAGTTTCACTAACTGCTCATTGGTTCAACAGCGATGATACTAACCATTTTGGGGCCTATTTCTCATTCGGTTACACCTTCTGATACGCCGTTTGCCAACATAAACTGACGGATTTCATCGGCATGCCGCCCACGGATAATCACATGGTGGTTGCCGATGGAATGTTGCAGCAGATAAGGCTTCAGGTTTACATTGAGCGTGATCTGCGTACGGCAGAAATGGTTGCTATAAGGTGCCTCAATGGCTTGTGCCTCGGTAACGAAATAACGGTCTAGTTTTGGGCCACCCCATTTAAATAAGGTATAGTCGTTCAGAGGCAGCAAGCCTTGGATGGCCACACCGATGCCCGACTCGAAATGCGAACGCACCACGGTCTCATCGCACATCGTCAGTGGAATGGTGCAATGCGCCAACATGGAGGATTGGTCCGTGAGTTGCGAAGGATTGGCCATGAAGGCCACCTCGCCGCACAAACGTTTGGCCAGATACATGCTCATCAGTGTCTGCATATCACCTTCGCAGCCTGCCACGATGCCTTCGTCGTTGAGCAAGGCCAAGGCCAGACAACTCGTCGAGCCACAGGCTTTCACAATATCAAAACAACGGATGGTCATGGCATCCAAATGTTCCTCTTGGCAGATGCGTTTGATGGCCAAATAGGCCTTGGCGGCTTCCAGCATGTCGGCATCCGAAGGCTCCACAACACCTTTGGCGCGTTTCAACATGGCCTGTGCCACCTCCTCTGCCTCGGTTTGCAAAATGGTTTTGATGCCCTCAATGAGGCGTTGCAAATCAATGTCAACGGTCTCAATGCCATAGCGTTGCAGCAAGAAATCGCGGTCCACGCCGCTGGCAATCAACCAATCAGAGGGTTGACCGAACAACCCGATTCGTCCCTGTAGAGACGCGCCATGGCACGTCTCTACCACGGCCGATATAATTTCATCATTCGTCCCATGCAAAATCTTTCCTTCCACCCCGATATTGCCCAAATAGGTCAAGATTTCCAATGCCGCAGCCAAGGAATTGTTGCGCCCGTCGGCAATCATCGTGACGGTTTTTGGGCGCGATGGTCCGCACATCGTTTCAACGTCGATGGCCGACCAAATACGTTTGAACAGGTTTTCCACGCCACCGGTGGCAATCATAAATGCATCGGGTAACATTTGTAGAGACGGTGTGCACACCGTCTCTACGTTTTCATCACCAATGATATTGATTTCGGCATTACATTCGTCTTCCAGCCTTTGAATCAATTCGGCATATTCGTTCCTGACGAATGCGTCGTTCTGGAACGAGGAGCGAAGGATGATTATTTTCATGGGGTATGCGTCTTTATTCCCCTTGTCCTCATTGCGGGCTTGACCCGCAATCCCTCGTGCTTTTGGATAACGATTCTGCACGAGGGATTGCGGATGTTCCTCCGCCATGAGGACAAGAGGCGTAAGGTTGTCTTTTCTGTATTAATGTTTCACCACAAACCGCAAAGTCTGTTCGCCAGCCTTGACGACATACAAGCCGTTCTCATAACCAGCGGTACTGATGCGGAGCTCGTTTCCGTTGGCCTCGAATTCATCCACCTTCTGGCCGAGGGCGTTATAGACGCGCACCGTGCCGAGGTTTTCGCTCTTCAAGGTCACGAAATCATTGGCTGGGTTGGGGTAAACCACGATGGTCGGGCCGTCATTCTGGCTTACGCCGTCTTCGCAATCATGTTGTTCGTATTCTTCGGCCTCCATGGCTTGAATGATGTATTCCAGCGAGGGCGGATAGATGTCACGATTCGCAAAGGTGTGGTCGGGACGGATGAGCATGATGGTGGGATAGTAACCCACGGGGATGTCTTGTGCAATCTGATTGCCGCCGCCGTCGCGGCTGATGGTAGGATACTGCACACCGAATTGGTCGACCCAAGCATGGCACTCGTCGTCGTGACCGTTGGGCGAGATTTCGATGAAGAACACATCGTTTTGGTTGCATCCGTAGAGACGGTAGGCTTCAACGACATCAGCCATGGGAGTTTCGCTGTACGGATCGCCAGTAAGGAAGAAGTTAATCAGCACGGCCTGACCGGCATCGAGGATGTCATAAAGATGGATTTCGTTGCCGTCGATGTCGACGGTGGTGAAGTCGGGCATAATTTCAGAGGGGCCACTGGGTGTGGTGGTGACAGGTTCTTGGACGACCTCACCGAGGTTGCCGTCGATGTCGGCAGGCACAGCGTAAATCATGTACTCCGTGCCAGGAGTCAAGTCGCTGAAGGTATTGGAAATGATGTCGGAGCCAGGCATGCCGTAAGTCCAGAGATATTCGGGGAGGTCGAGGCCTGCGATGCCCATCCATTCCTGGATCTCGGCTTCGGTGGCCATCATGTAGGCATAGGAGGCGCAGTCTTCGTTGGGCGTGAAGGTGGCCGTGACTTCGGTCTCCAGCACTTGGTCAACAGTGATGCTTACCTGCGGGTCGTAGCTTGGCGTGTTGCAGTCGTGCTGCTGAAGGCCATGAGCTTCAAGTTGATTGATGATGGTCTGAGCATTGTTGATAGGCCAAAGGTCTTGGATGACGATTTGATGGTCAGGCATGATGAGGATGACAGTGGGGTATTGGCCAATGCCATATTGGCTGCAAATGCCCGTACCGCCTGCCTGCCCGCTGATGGTGGGGTACTCAACGCCGTATGTGTTCACCCAGTTGAGACAAGCCGCATCGCTGTCGCCAGTGGCGATTTCCATATAGAACACATCATGCATGTTGCAACCCATGGCATAGTAGGACTCGACAATTTTCGGGGTGGCTTGCTGGCAAGGGCCGCAGGTAGTGAAGAAGAAATCGATGAGGACGGCTTGTCCACCATCGAGGATGTCGAACAAGTGGACTTCGGTGCCGTGAACGTCAGTAGCCGTGAAATCGACGGCTTGAGTGAGCGGACATTGCGCTTTCAGGCCGAAACCAAAGGCCAGCGCGAGGATAAGGGTAAATAGTTTTTTCATAATGAATGGTATTAATTTGTTGTGATTCCGATGCAAAGATAAGAATTAATTATGAATGCGGAATGAGGAATGTTGAATGCGGAATGAGGAATGACGCGAAGTGTCAACTTTCAACTGACTCTAAACTCTAAACTCTAAACTAATTATCACGATAATCCTTCTTCTTCTCATACTTCAAATCCTTCAATGCCTGCGCCTTCACGTTGATGGTGAAGTTCCAGCTCTTATAGCTGCCAATAGGAATCCAGTTGAAGCGCATCTCCCAACAGTGCAGATCGCGGTAGACACTGATATTCGTGTAAGTGATGTTGTTTTTCACGAAATCCCAGCCCGTCGAGAAGGTCACCTTCCATTTGGGTGTGATGCTGATATCGCCGTTGAGGCCGACGGTATGTACTACCGTGTTGGTGGCGATGCCCATGAAGGCGGCATAGGCTAAAGATGTGGTGTAAGTAAGGTTGTAGCTTATGGAGAGCGACCACGGCGTCGTCCAGTCGATATAGGCATTGGGATTGCCAAGAATCTCGTTGAGTTCGTCGGGGTCGAACATGCCCGATTTCTTGGCGTTTTCGTTGATTTCGTCACGCAAAGCCTGACTACCTTTCTTGCCTTGCAGCTTCTTCAAGTCATTTTGGTTGAAGGAATAGCTCAAACTGAATCGCCATGACGATCCTGTCTTGCGGAACAGCCTTCCGTTGTCCAAAACCTCAAAGCGGTTAATGCGACGTCCCAACGAGTCGGCAGCATAGGGGTCCCATGAGCTGCTGTAGTTGATGCCCAATTTCTTGAACAATGTGGTGCGGCCACTGATCGACACAGGCGAGAAGTTGACTGAGTCCTTGGTCACGTCGTAGTTACCAGAGATGCTGAACGACTCCAAAATCGGGATCTTTTTGATGCCAGTGATGGTGTCGCTACTCGACGGCACCTTGATTTCCAAGTTGTTGGCAAAACTATAAGTCAGAAGCCCTTGCTGGCTCTGCGAGGGCGTGCCATAGAGAGCATTGGCAAATTTATTGTAGACTTGTTCCTTACCATCGCCATCGATGTAGGAGTCGTAAATGCCCCATTTCGGATCGCCGAAGTTGGGACGGTAGGTGAATCCTATGGTCGGGGTGAAGACGTGTCGAATGGCGCGGATGGGTCCATTGGCGAAGTTCACCATACCGTAGATCTTGGTGGTGAGGTTGGTGCTCGCGTTGAAGTCCACCAAATTACGAAAACCGTGGATGGTGTCCATCTGAAGATATCCCGTCGAGTCGCTATCTTGAATCCATTGGCGTTCGACACGCTTGAAATACATGTAGTCGTTAAAGGTCAGGTTGTTGGTCCACGAGAAGTGCTTGAACAACTTGATGGTGGCGCTGATGGGCACCCTGTGCGAGATACCTGTTTGCACATGGTCGCGTATCATCGTTCGGGCCCAACCGCCAAAGTCATCGGTGAAGCCGCGGAAGAGCGCGGTGTCCGCATCGTTGATATAGGCCTTGCCGTTCATCGTATAGCCCATGCTGAGGCTTTGGTACCAACGTTTCTTGCCCGCCTTGCCGACATTCTTAAGAGGATAGAAGGTGTTGACGGTCAGTGTCATCTCGGGCAACGAAGCCGTCACCTGACGCGTCAATGTGTTTTGGCTGTGGCTGGCATTGAGGGTGAGGTAGACCTTACCGGCGAAGTTGGTCTGGTAGGCAATACTCGACCTGAAGGTGTTGCTCAGCTGGTCGGCGGTCGTCGTGGCGTTGTATTTGTTGAAGTTGGAGCTCACGATGTTCACATCAGCCGAGAAGTTGCGCCGCGGATGGGCCTTGGGGTCTTGTTTGTGAGTCCAGTGGATCTTGAAGTCGGTGCTCTCCTGATAGTCGGCAGCGCCTTTGGTGCCGAGTTTATTCACGGCAAAACCCAAGGCCATCGAACCGTTGAAACGATAGCGTTTGTTGTAGCGGAAGGTCGGCTTGATGCCCCACGAGCCACGGGTGTAGATGTCGCCCAACACCTGCAAGTCGTAGTTGTCGTTGATGGCCCAATAATAGCCGCCGTTTTCGAGGTAGAAACCACGATTGGCCGATTCGCCGTAGGTGGGGATGACCAAGCCCGACTTCTTGCCTTTCGTGTTGGGGATGATGGCAAAAGGCAAAGCCAACGGCAAGGGAATGTCGGAGATGGTCATATAAATCGGGCCGGTGACAATCTTGTCGTCGGGGATGACCTTCGCCTTGGTGAACTTGAACTGGTAATGCGGATGGTCTTTCAGGTCGCAGGTGGTGTAGCCGCCGGTGCGGATGTTGATGCTGTTGTCGTCCATGCGCTTGATGCGCTCGCCATGCAGGTATCCCCCACTCTCTTCAGTCCACACCTTGGTGATGATACCTTTCTTCGACTTGAAGTTGTATTGCATCTCCATGGCCTCGAAGGTCGACTCACCCTGCTTGAAGACGGGGCGACCTTGGATCTTGCCTAACGAGTCGGCAACGCCACGGGCGGTACAGGTGCTGGTTTCAAGGTCAAACTCCAGATAATCGGCTTCAAGGGTGATGTCATCGTATTGGGCTTTGGCCTTACCATAATAGTAGATTTTTTTCTGGTTCATGTCGCGATACGACGAATCGGCGGCTGAGCAAATCACCTTGGTCTCGATGGCCGACTCCGAACGTCGCGGCTCTATGCGATAAGGTTTTACCTTTTGCAAAGAGTCACCAAGCAAAGTGTCAACTCGAAGACTGTCAAGAGGAAGCTTCAATGAATCGGAAAGCGCAATGCTATCGGTCGGAAAACCCAAAGAATCAACAACGTGAAACGCAGTGGAGTCAGGTTGAAGGGTGTCCGAAACAAGAGTAATCGTATCAACAATGCGTTCGACGACCTTCGTGGTGGTATCCACCGCCGTTGGTTCGAAATCATGCTTATCTTTCTCAGTATGAGACAATTGTTTGCATCCAAACAACAACACGACCAGGGCAGCAAGCAAAGAAAAGGCCGCCTTATGAAAATATTTCATATATGTCGTGCGTTTTGTCAACGTGAAAACGATTACTTTTGTGCGATTGAAATCCGCTGCAAAGATAGTTTTTCTTCGCGCATAAATAAACGAACTCAATATGATAGAACGAAAGATTTCCCGATTTGGTGTTTTTTTCCTGATTTTTCTGCTGCCTCTGTGCGCCATGGCACAAAAGGGCGAAAAGATCCAGACCATCGTCATCGACGCAGGTCACGGCGGCAAGGATACGGGTGCCTTGGGCAAGGTGACCACCGAGAAGGCGCTGAATCTGGCCGTCGCGCTCAAGTTTGGGGCGTATATCGAAGAAAACCTACCCGATGTGAAGGTGATCTATACTCGCAAGACGGACAAGTTCGTCGAGCTGAGTGAGCGCGCCGCCATCGCCAATCGCAACAATGCCGACGTGTTCGTCTCCATCCACTGCAACTCCACGGGAACACCGAATTCGGCATACGGTGCCGAGACCTTCGTCATGGGTGAGTCGAAAAACGAGAAAAACCTTGAGGTGGCCAAAAAGGAAAACGCGGCCATCTTGTTGGAGGATAACACCGACGCTTACGACAACTTCGACCCCAACAGCACCGAAGCCTATATCCTTTTCTCGCTTTCACAAAGCCTCTACCAAAGCCAAAGCCTCGACTTGGCCGACAAGGTTCAAAAACAGTTTGCCAGCAAAGGTCGCCACAATCGCGGCGTGCAACAAGCTGGTTTCCTGGTACTTTGGAAGACCTCCATGCCAAGCATCCTGGTGGAGCTAGGCTTCATCAACCATGCCAAGGAAGAGCAGTTCCTCAACTCCGAGAAAGGCCAAACCCAGTTGGCCTTGGCACTCTATCGCGCCTTCGAGGAATACAAGCGTGAGTTTGAGGCGGAGAACAGCACGACCAGTAAACCCGTCGTCAACGAGAAAAAAGAGAAAAACGAGAAAAACGAAAAAAGCAATGTGGGCGACACCTATTTCACCGTGCAGTTTGCCAGCCGCGACAAGAAAGTGGCTTCGCCCGACAAGACCTTCAGCGGTGTGAAAGAAGTCGACGTCTATGAATACAACGGCGCTTTCCGCTACGTCTCAGGCAAGTTCACCAGCAAGGATGCTGCCATGAAACGCCAATCCGAGGTGCGTGCCTTGGGCTACAAGGATGCCTTTGTCATCGCCTTCGTCAACGGCGAGCGTGGCACGATCAAACAGGCCGAGGAGGCGCTGAAGAAATAGTTTTTTGCTCATCGAAGGCCTCCTCTGTGGCTTATTTTATTACCGTGACGCGCTCCGTTTGCGAAACTCCCATAGCATTGGTAATCCGCATCAGGTAAACCCCTTGCGGCAGGTCTGCAACGGGGATTTCATTCGTGTTCCGCACAGTCTTCACCAACTGGCCAAGGGCATTAAAAACGCATACTTCAGCGGCTTCAATTCCTTCAATGACAACCCTATCCATAGCCGGATTAGGCCAAAGCGTCAGCACATTGCCGTTTTGTTCCTCGATTCCGTCAGTCGATGAGTAATGGAAATCAAAATAGAAATAGTCGCCATCCTCGTCCATGATGAGTTGATCCACCTTGTTGGAAATCGGGAATGAAAACTCAAACAAGTCCCACAATAACGAAAGGCCAGAGATGTATTCAATTCCAAGTGTTCCGTATGCTATGTGATACACTTCTTCCAGCTCCCATGTCTCGTCATAAACATAGTAGAAGTATTCGTAATAGTCGGTGCAGTTGTTGTCTTCATCGTACAAATACTCATACTTATTGCGGTAAGTCCAGTCTTGAGTGCCCGATTGATGAAAATAGGAAATCTCGATGTGAAGATTCCCCTCAGCGTCATATTCATAGCTGTTTTTGTACAACTCATACCATTCTTCCCCGTAACCGTACTCAATCTTTTCATAACAGAGCTGTTGGGCATCATAATGGTAAACGGTTTTGCTCTCATTATACCAAGCCTCCGACCAATAGCTTTCAATCATCTCCGTGCAAAGGCCATCGCCGTCATAGTGGTATTCTATTCTCCTGTCGCCAACCCATTCGCCGTTCTCATTGATATAGTAGGTAGTGTTCGCTTGAAGCAGACCATTCTCGTAGTCCCATGTCTGTTTGCCCGACTCAACCCATTCACCTTCCACATAAGAATAGCCCATGGAAAGTGTCATATTGTTGTCTTCATCATAAGCCAGGACGTTTTTCAAATAGAGGCGCCAAGTTCCGTTGGCTTGATAGCTGGAGCGGTAGATTTCTTCCACAAGGTCCTGTGCATTATAGATGTATTCTTCTTTTTCCTCGCTATCATAGTCAATCACGTAGGTCAGGCGGTTCTGGTCATCATAACCATATTCGAAGGCAAATTCCATCTCCCATTCGTCATCGAGGTAATATATGGCAATCCCCGTACAATTGGAATGCGCATCGTAATCGAGAATAACTTTCATATTGTCACTACCGTACATCGTAACGCTGTCCAATTCCGTGGTATAAACATTCTCATGGCGATTCATTTTCTCTACCATCTGGAGGGTTTCTTCCAATGACCTCCGAACTTTAGGCTCCTTATTGAAATTTTGTGCCGAGGCCGAAACCATGCAGCACATGGAAACTACAAATAATACCACTTTTCTCATTGTTGTTATCATTGTTTAATGTTATCAGTTTATCTAAACATCTCATCCTTCAGAATAAGGGTGTAAGTCCTGTCTTTTTCCGTCTCGCCTTCGGGGGTGCAACTCCACGCTTCGCGGGTGAAGAAATAGCGTTGTGCATCCGTCGCGTTCTCATCATGGCGGTAGGTAATGGTGGAGGCACCATCTGAACGGCGGGTCAGTTTCACGCTGTCGTAGTCATTGCACAAACTGGCGAAAGCCTGCTCTACTGAAATGGCGACTGAAGGACCGCCCATACTGCCCGCAAGACTTACTGTTACATGATCCATGGTTTGCTCCCATTCCTGACCTGGCCGATTGGTGTATGGTGTTGTCATATTGACCACCCCAGTACCTTGCCACCCTATAAAATCAATGGTGTCATTGGTGGGGTTTTCGACGTTAAAATAGACATCTACAAAATACTCGCACGAAGTCAAGCAAGGAAGGGCGAAAGTCATTGCCGCCAAAAACACCAGCAGCGTTCCGAATCTGAATTTTCTGTTGTTCATAATACTTTAATTTTAGGTATTGATAATTTGATTTGAATTCCATGCCGCAAAAGTATAGCAAATTTTCGCTGTTTTTTCAAGTCCGAAGGCCATTACAAACATTTGCAAAACCACTTCGTTGTTTTACAACACGTTGCAATTCCAGATTACAACATTTCATTTATCGCTCTCCCACCTGCTCATCCCGCCATGCAGCACCCTCCACCGCATCATCCGCTCATTGAAGGCCTCCACCGAGTCCTTTTTCAGGCTGTCGGCAGGCTCCTTACCGCTTTGGATAGCGGTTTTGGCAGGCCCCTTTTGGTCACTTCGCTGGCATCCCGCCAGCAGCAGGATGACCACCACAGAAACCAAACTGAAAAACCTTTTTATTCTCATAGGTTATTGTTAGCCAAACTTTAGCACTTTTAGTCACACTTGAACACTACAGCCTAAACATCACCGTACCCACAATAGGCCTGTTGATGCGCAAAGGATATCCCATATACTGCGCCGTATAATCCTTGTCGAAATGGTTCAGCAAGCCATAACCTGATGAGATCTTGAAGCAAATGTCGTTGTATTGGATTCCGATACCGAAATTCCACGACAGACCAATCCAATGCCAGGTAGGTTTGCCGGTGTTTTCAAGCGGACTCCCAAAGATATAGCTGCCGCTTCCATATATGACTCCTGAAGCATCCGTTTTGCGGAAAATCACCAAATCCAGACTTGGACCCGTAAAGAGCTGAAGCTCGGTGTGGTCGCCCAACTTGTCATGGTATTGCAACATAACAGGAATCACCCCAGTAAGGTCGTGGGCTTTCACCTCGAGAGTTTGTCCCTCTTCCTCGAATTTGGCGTAGGGGCGGCTATACTCCATGCGGATGCCTGTCACAATTCCCAGAGGCGTCTTGCCTAACATGTACTCGCGGTCGTATTCCAGGCCGTAGGCAAGTGCCATCTTACCTTGCTCCGAAGCCAGGTATGACATGCTGATGCCGTTACACTGCATTGTCTTGCCCATCATGCAAACGCCTAATGTGTTATTGACTCTTTTTGTGTTCTTGGTTTGTTGTGCCGTGGCCTCAAGGCTGCAATAATCATGGTTCTCTTCATTGTATTGTGTTTTAGTTGTTTATTCCTGCCAATTGATTCGTATTATATATCCCTGTTTTCAATTTGCTCGATTGCTTCTCACAAATAAAACCTAATCCCCCCTTTGATGTTGAATCGCTGCAAGCCCTCCTTGGAATTGCCCAAGTCGATGATCTCCTTGCGAGTCCCGTCATCGTAGGTCACTTTCGACAAGGTTCCGATGTAGTACGAAGCTTCCGCACCTATGGCTATATGCTGGGTAAGCCTGTAATCATAGCCAAAGGCGAAGCCCAAACCGAAGGTCTGTCCTGTCAATGTGTATTTGTAGCCAAACTCTTCAGCACTATCCTTGTAGCCCAAGTATCCGGCAAGTCCCTCAACATTCAACATGTGCTTGCCGTTTTGTGAATTGGCCGTCAAAGCACCAAGCGACACACCTATAAAGGTAATGGTATGAATGTTGCTCATAGTCCCTTCATGATAGTTGCCATCATCATCGTATGCATAAACATTGGCTCCATTGCTGCTCGAGAATTGGTCGTAATGTAAGCCCAAAGTAATGCCGTTTTTGATATTAAACCGAATGCTGGCTCCATAGTCAAGACCTCGCGACAGCTTTCTCAAATAGTCTTTGTAATCACTCGAAATGTCCCCGGAAAACTTTGCCGTCCTAAAGGCATACCCACCATTCAACGCGATTTGAACATTATAATCCTTCTTTTGGCTCTCGGCTTTTCGGTTGGCCAGTTCCACGGGATCGTCGATATAGTAGTGTGGGACATCCGTCAATGGCAAGTTGGAGAGCCTTCTGATGCCGTTGCGTTCATAAAGGAATGTGATGGCGTTGTTGGTTTTGTCGGTAACACGGCATGGGATGGTGTCTCCATCTTTCATGACTACATAGTCATGGAATTCTTCCTGCGCCGATTCCGATGGAGCCACGGGTTCAACATCGTCACTGATATTCAACATATACGCCGTAATCTGATGACAACTGCTGCCGTTTTGTCCGGGATAACTGTGCTGCACAATCTCGATGCCATTGCCGCCTGCCGCTCGCACCTCTTGTTTGGCTGTTTCAAGAACGGTTTCCCAATCGCAATGCGAGGTGAAGCCTCCGTCCAACACGGAAACGTTTCCGATGACTTCCGCATTTTCGGGGACAACATTCCCAATGTCGTACACCGTCACTTCTGTTTCGTTGCCGACGGGATGCATTTCTTTAATGATGTGTTTGTGTACTTTTGGCGAACAGGAACACAGCCCGAAAGCCAAAATGAAAATGGTGCAAAATCTTGTCGTTTTCATTGTAGTTAGGATAGAAATTTTCGGCAAAACTACAGCCGTTTCCCCACTCCTGTCAAGAAAAACAATGTGCGGATTTGTGCGGGTTTTTGGCTATCGTCCCGATAATCAATTAGATGCAAATTCCTCAAAGTGCCATCAAATTCATTTCTTCACGAATTTGACGATACAGTCGATGCAGATGGGAAGCGAGGTAACTTCATCGATAAACACATTGGCGGGGTGCATATCCTCCAATGCAATGCGATCCGAAATGTAGTTCACTCCCTGTCCTTCCCAATTGTCACGGAATCCTTTTTCGGCTGCAAGTTTGTCGATTTCTTCCTTTGAGGCAAGACGCTGACAACGGACGTATGGCTGTGTAAGAATGACACGAAAAAGTCCGTCCGAATCGCGCGTGAAGCCGATGACGTGCATGGCTGTTTCAGGGAAGATGTAATTGTGTAGCGCAATGGCATCAAGAGCCTTTTGGGTGGTGGAATAGATGGAGGCCCGTTCTTTCAAAACTGCGGGCGAACCCTCTCTATAATAAACCTTCGCTTCCGCTCCTTCGGCTATCATGGGGCCGAATCCTTTTCGGACAATATCATCCGACGATTCTACCCAAAGGCGAGCAGCCTTTGCCCATTGCTCAATGAGTTTTTCTTGCAATTCGTCTATTTCCCAGTTGCTTGGGCTTGCTTGGCCGCTTCCAGCATGGCCACTTGCTGTAAGGCTTCTTTCAGCGTAGCTTGCGACGAGGGTCGCCCCGATGAGAGCCGAGCCTGCCTTGCAGACTCCTGAATGCTCTCGAAGATTAAATCGAGGAAGGTCTGTGGATCCATCTTCTATCTGGTTTACAAGTTCATCGATGATATGAAGTGTTGACTGTGTGAAGCC
>ONKA01000034.1 GCA_900318265.1 uncultured Bacteroidales bacterium
GTGGAGCACGATTTCAGGATGGGCGCAGCCGAGTTCCTTGGCGTATTCCACGGCACCTTGGGCCATGTAGCGCAGCAGGGTCTGGTTGGCGTAGTTGCGTGCGCCTTTCGACACTTGCAGGATGACGGGCGACTTGGTCTCGACGGCAGCCATGATGATGGCCTGCAGTTGTTCCATATTGTTGAAGTTGAAAGCGGGGATGGCATAGCCGCCGTCCACAGCCTTGGCGAACATTTTACGGGTGTTCACAAGCCCTAATTCTTTGTAGCTGATCATGATGTATCTATTTGTGATTGTATTCTGATGCAAAAATAGGAAAACCTTTCCAATAATTATCACCAGACACTCACTTTCTTTGAGCAGCTTCCATTTTCAGTGCTCACTTTGACGATGTAAAACCCTGAAACAAGATGGCTGAGGTCTAGTTTGATGGTCTCTCCTTGCCTCAACTGACCGTACTTTTGGCTCATCATGCACTCGCCCAACATATTGTAGACTTCAACGTTGGCTTCGCCTTGCATCGTCTCACCGATGACAAGTTTGGTTTTGCCATCAGTCGGGTTGGGGTAGAGGTTGAAGTCAATGATGTGTCCATCACGGGTGGAATAGTCGACAACGGTGACGTCTTGCTCGAAACGGAAACGGTTTTTCTTGGTGGCGGTAAGGGTAAGGTGTTCGCCGATGTCGAACGGTGTGAGGTCGATGCTTTGCGGCTCACCCGTAGCACGTTTCACATCCATGATGCCGTTTCCGTTTGATAGACAGACGGTGGCTCCTACCTCGGCTGTAAAGGTGTATTGTTCTTGGTGTTCGGTGAGTTCTGTGGGTGCATCGATGGCTATCGGTTGCGGCACTTCGGTGTAGAGGTTGAGATAGGTCTCGCCTAGATACGAGAACAAGTTCAACGTCTTGTCTATTTTCACGTTGTCCAAGCTGTAAGGCAAAAAGTATTGCTGTCTTAGAAACAGTTTTCCTGCGACAAGGGCATACGAGGGGTATGAGAACTCGGGATCGGTTTCGCTACCTAAGGTGGGCATATAGTTGGGCCAGAAATAGTCGAACATGCCCCAAGTGGTGAGGTCGTTGTATTGCGAATAGGTGACGGTGTTGGCTCCGAGCGAACCTATGGCTCCGACATTGGCTTGGAGAAACAACTCGGCGACGCAACCATCATACGACCAATTGTTCCAAAAGCTGTTGGTCGAGCAGCCGATGGAGAAGAGGAAGGTGGGCTTTTCATTATGGAACGAAGGGATGTCGTTTATGCGAATGTTGGAGCAGCACCACCAGTCAGGGTTGGAATGGTCTCGGTAGAAAGCCAGGAAACCGCCTTCGTTGACGGCGTTTTGGAATGGCAGTTTGTTTTCCATGTCGATCCAATCGTCAAGGTATCCTATGGATAACGGGATGTATTGGGTCCCGTTTGGTCCGAAATAGTCCAAGACAACATTGGTGTTTTGGGCAATCGACCAAATGGAGTCGGGTGGCGTGGGATCGTGGTCCTCCAAATAGTATTTCATGTAGATGTTGGAGGGATGTTTCCCTAGCCTGTCACGGAAGAAGTTATTGGTAATCTGAGCGGTGATGGCGAACCACTTGGTGTTTTGGTAGCCTGAATTGACAATTGGATGGTCGTAATAATGCGCGTCGGTGGGCGGGTTGAGCTCGTATTCGATAAGCTTTGCCACTTGGGTCTGGCATTCGTTGGCATTTAAGACCGTCATGCGGCTGAGGGCAATGTCGGGAATGCTGTCGCCGTTCATGTCGGAAAAGGGATTGTCGGTGGGGTAACGGTAGGTCTGGTTCCAGCTGACAGGGCTCCTATAGATGTAAGGCTTCAGGCCAAAGTTGGAATTGGTGACATGGTTGCCGCCAAACAACAGCACTGCCGCAGGCGGGATAGCCCAGCTCTCGTAAGCATTGCGGATGTAATTGCGGATGTTCTCGGGCTCGTTACCTCCACAGTCGGCGGTGGTGACTACCTTGGTGAGGATGCCTTGCTTTGTGCGGAACTGCTTCAAAGTGTCGGCCCAGTCTTTGAAGGTTGGGTTGTCGAGCGTGATGATGAGGTATTCGCAACCTTCTTCGCGGTTTTGTATGGCTTCGTTGAGGCGTTCGTGGTAATCTGATTCAGCCAGCATGTCGTCGTTGATGACCATGTCGTGCAAGATGCCGTCCCATGCGGGATTACGGTAGCGTGCATCACCAAACTGACCATTGCCACCTTCAAAACGGACTTCGATATCCATGTCGTAGATGACCTCCAAAGTCTTTTGTACGGGATTGTATCGGAAAGGCGTCACGTTAAGCATAACAACATCCAAACCTCTGATTTGGGTGTGTTGCGTGATGGCTACGTTTTCGGACGGGAAAGTGGCGTCTTTGCCATAAACGCTCATGTCCTTTTGTATCTTTGGCAGCCCATCGGCATTATTCAGCATGACTTCTGCGGCGGGCAACAGGTCGACCTCCCTAATGGTTTGGGAGTGGTTCTCCTTGACGCTAAGGCTGACAGTTGCACCTTGGGGAATGGCAATATAGCGGTTTTCGAAAGGCAAATTAGGCAAACCCTCGGCAAATGAGCCAAAGCAGCCTTTCATGCTGATTTCCTGTCCGATGGTGCCGTCATTGTCGTAGTCGGAAACGAGGATTTCGTTAACGGAGTAGTGTAGCGAAAGCCCTGTAGTTGTGCTGCTTTCAATGCTAAAGCCTTGTGGCGCGTCGGTGCGGAAACGATAGGCCTCTTGAGCGTTCAGAAGACTGAAGGCAAAAATGGTGTAAAAAAAGACAAAAATACGTTTCATGGTTAGTAAAGTTTGATTCTTGCTGTTGGCTAACCATCAAGGCATGACAACCACTTTGACACTGGTCACCATGTCATTCTGGATGATTTGTAACGTATAAATACCCAGGCCGCCAAAATCAGAGGTGGCGATTTTGCATTCTGCGTCTTGCATCCCACGTTCAAGGACAACTCTACCTGACAAGTCAATGACGCGTAGCGAAGCTTTGCCTTCCATGTTGGTTTTCACGTAAACCATGTCGGTAGCAGGGTTGGGATAGACTTCTACGGATGGATTGCCTTGCTCGCCGATTCCTGTGGAGTTGAACACCTCAACTGTCAAAGCCTCGGCAGTTGCTGTGGAGCCACAGGGGTTCTCATAGTGGTAGCTGATGCTGGCTTGTCCGCGATAGTCGCTGTCCCATTCCACATGGGCGCGGTGTCCTTCTCCAATGATGCTGCCCGCAGTTGATGGCTCGAGGCTCCAAGTGTAGACGGCTTCGCCGACTTCCTCTCCTTCGTACTCGCTTTGGCTGACCAAGCGAAGGTCGATCTCCGTAGTGCCAGAAGGCATTGCTGGTGTATGGCTTGGGTCGAAGGTGGGTATTAAGTTCAAGGTGACAATGCTGCTTTGCTGATTACCGTTGAGTGCTGAGGTTCCAGTGAGGGTGAGCTCGACGTTGCCCGCTGTCTTGTCGGCTTCTCCAAAAGTATAGGTCGGGTGTTCCGAGGTGATGTCGTCGAAGGTGCCGTCACCATTGGTGGACCATTCGAGATCGGTGTGGTTGTAGATGTAGCCTTCGGGAGCAAAGGTGGCATTGGAACACACCTCGGCATCGTCGCCGGCATAGAGTACCATCTTGGCAAAGGGCGGGAAGCATAGTCTGTCAATCATGACGGCATCCTCGCCATCGCTGCCCGACTCGTCTTTTTTGAAGGTGAACCTAATTACATTCAATCCTTCCTTCAGTGCGTATTCTGAACGCTCCCATTCGCCTATGCCGCTCCAGGTTTCTATTTCCTTGCCGTTCAAGTTGAGAATCAGCTTGTCGTTTTCTTCGGTAGAAGTTTTGTGGTAGAAAGAGAAAGTGTCGGGCATGCCAGCATTGAAGCCAATATTAAGGCTTGAGGTTGCCCTGTCGGTTATAGCAGGCGACCGCAGGCAATGGCCACCTAAGGCGGTGGTGTCTTCGGTGATAAACCATTTTTTATTGCCTGAGCCTAAACTCCATTGCATGTCTTCGCTCAAGGTCTCGTCTTCAAAGTCCTCAGTGATATAGCCGAGATTAATGTGCTTTTCGGCAAATTCGGTATGGAAGCCGCTTTCGGAAAGCAGACTGTAGTTGATGATGCCGTCGACGGCATCATCGTCGGCAGTGGCGAAGAAAGTAACTTGTCCAATGGCTCCTGCGTCAATGGCTGGTATGGTGATGACGTCTTCATCGACATGGAGGAATGGCGCCAAGAGATTTAAGGTGTTACGGACTTCCATCGACTTGCTCCCTCCTTGGTTTTCGATGTCGAAGGTCAGGTAGGAAGATTGTCCGATCATCAGCCTGTCGGCAGGATTGCCTTCCAAATCTGTGATGTTGAGTTTGGCAAACTTCAAATCTGGGGCTTTCATGATGAGGGTCACGCTGTCGATGAACGTGTAGTTGGCATTTTCCATCGTCAAGTAGAACTTCACCTTTTCCCGATCCAACAGTTCGTCGCCGAAACGCACCGCAAAGGCGTTGTTTTGCATCTGGGTCTCGTTGGCATTCATGCCATTGTAGGCAAAGGTGTTCTGCGTGATCTCCACGGCAGGGTGCTCGCAAGAGAGTGTGACGTTGAAGTTGTCCATGGCGGAGGCACCCACGTTGTGCAGGCTGAGATTCAGGCGGCAGCTTTCGTTGTAGTCGGGAGCTTGGTTGCCATTGCCTTCCTCGTCGTTGATCTCGATGGCATTGAAGATGAGGTAGGGGTCTTCTGCCGAAATGGTCTTGATGAGATGCTCATAACGGTAGTAGTTCTGTTTGGTGATGGTGAGTTTCACGGTAGTGCCTATCTCCTGCGGCGTGACGGCGATCTGTTGCGTGTCGCCGGTGGCGATGTCGAAACCGATGACTCGTCCATTGGCTGTCAGGCAGATGGTGGCGCCTTCGTCGGCTTTCACTGTGTATTGGTCGCTCCCGGCGGGGAGAACGGGCAACATGGTCACTTCAAGCTCCTGCGGAACTTCAGTGTAAAGGTTCATGTAGGTATCGCCATGCTGATGGAAAAGGTAGTAGGTGATTTCCTTGACATAGTCGTCGGTCCAAGAAGACTGTCTGAGGAAGTATTTTCCAGCGGCGTTGCCGAAGGCAGGGCGGACGAAGTTGGTGGCATGCTGCGTGCCGTATGTAGGCATGAAATCGGGCCACATGTTGTCGTAGGCGCCCCAAACGTAGATGTCGTTGACGAAGGAATAGGAGACCTCGGTGGCGGCAATGAGTCCCAAGGCGCCATATTGGTGACGGTGGAACGCTTCGGCGAAACACTCTCCGTTGACACCACCATAGTTGAACCTGCCCGTAAGGCAGTTGTTCGACATGACGTAGGTGAGGTCCTTGTTAGTCAGTCGCTTGATGTTGCCAATGCTGTAGGAAGGCTCGCCCCATAGCTCCTCAGCACCATGGTCGCGGTGTTGGATGATGAAGGCTCCTTTATTGATGGCTTCGTTTACCGAGTTGCCCGTTGCACTCCAGTCGGTGAGATGCGACATTGTCTGTGGGATATAGCCGCAACCTGAAGGTCCAAAATAGCCAAGCACTTCGTTGGTGTGTTCGTAAGTCGACCAACGGCTGCCTGGTGTGCCTTGGTAGATGGCGTTTTGGCGGACAGGGTGTTTGCCGAGCTCCAGCTCCCAGAAACCGTTCACCACCTCAGAGCAGAGTTGGAACCAACGCTCCAATTGGAATCCCATGGCAGTGATGGGGTGGTCGTAGAAGTCGGGGTCGGTGGGAGGCGTGCGCTCGTAATCAAGGTCTTTCTTGATCATGTGGTACATTTCCTCGTAATTGCGTCCCGTGATACGGCCTAGGATGATTTGGGGCATGTGGTTGTTGCCCATTACAGAATAGATATGATCGGAAATATAGGGGTTGTAGCCGTCGCCGCCTGGATGGTTGTTCATGGTGTAGGAAACAATGCCTTGTGTGCCATCAGTGTTGTGGTCGCCTAAGAAAAGCACTGCCGCAGGAGGCATGTCCCAAGTGTTGTAGGCATTGCGGATGAAGTTTCGAATGGCCGTCTGATCGTTGCCACCGCATTGCGAAACGGTGAAGATTTCTGTGGGAATGCCTTGCTCGGTCCTGAACTTTTTGATGCTGTCGGCTAATTGAATGAAATCTTCATTGTCGGGAGTGATGATCATGTATTCGCAGCCCGTCTCGCGGTTTTCGTAGTGCTTGCGTCTTCTATCGCCGTAATCCACTTCTGGAAGGACTTCACGGTTGATGAGCATGTCGCTGAGGATTTGGTCCCACTCAGGTGTACGGTAACGGATGTCGCCGTAGGTGCCGTTTCCACCTTCCACGTCAAGTTCCAGTTCCATGTCGCTATACACAATCAATTCCTTGGTAACAGGATTGTATTGGAAGGGCATCACGCCCACTTCGACCATCTCGACGCCTCTCACTGTCATCACTTCTGAGAGTTGATAGGGTGTTGCTGGATAGAAAGCATTACGGCTATAGATATTCATGTCTTTCTGATACACAGCAGGGGAGTTGTCGTTGTCCAACTGGGGTTGGGGAGCGGGGATAAGGTCGACATTCTGGATGGTCTTCGTTTGGTAACGTACCATCCTGATGGAAGGTGTGGCACCATTGGGAATGGCCACCAAGGTACTGCCGCTCGGCAGGTCGGGGGCGCCGGCTTGGTTGGCGATATGAATGCCCGATAAGGTGATGAATTGTCCTTGCAAACCATCACGGTCAGCTTGTTCAAGGGTGATTACACTGACGTTATGACGGATGGTTGTAGTCGTGTTGTTACGGCTGCTTATGCTAAAGCCGTCTTGATTGGTATTGAAGCGGTATTCTTGTGCTTGGAGCGTTATGCATGCGACTAGGGCAATGACAAAAAGGAGGGATTTCTTCATAGTGTGTTCATTAACAGGCGACAAAGATAGGAATAATAATTGAAAAAGGTGGGTTTTCCCCCACCTTTTTCAATTGGAATTGCATTCCTTTAATCCTTTGCTAGGAACGGATATCCGTAAGCGGCAGCAGGAACAAAGGTGTTCTTGATGGCGCGAGGGCTGGTCCAGCGGATGAGGTTCCACAGACCGCCAGCCTTGTCGTTGGTGCCGCTGGCGCGGGCGCCACCGAAGGGTTGCATGCCGACCACGGCTCCCGTGGGCTTGTCGTTCACATAGTAGTTGCCGGCTGCATGGCGCAGCTTGTCGTTCGCAATCCTCTGGGCTTTCATGCAGTTGCCGAAGAAGGCACCAGTGAGGGCATAAGGCGAACTCTGGTCGCATACATCCAGCATTTCCTCGAACTTGTTGTCGTCGTAGACATAGATGGTGATGATGGGTCCGAAGATCTCTTCCACCATGCTTTCGTAGTTCGGCACTTTTGCGAGGATGACGGTAGGCTCCACGAAGTAACCGACGCTCTTGTCGCAGTTGCCACCGAAGACGATCTCAGCGTCCTTGCTGGCCTTGGCGCGGTCGATGTAGCCTTTGCAGTTGTCGAACGAAGCCTCGTCGATGACGGCGTTCACGTAGTTGGTGAAGTCCTTCACGTCACCCATCT
Source organism: uncultured Bacteroidales bacterium (assembly GCA_900318265.1). Classification (GTDB taxonomy): domain Bacteria; phylum Bacteroidota; class Bacteroidia; order Bacteroidales; family F082; genus Limimorpha. The sequence continues at coordinate 7,564 of ONKA01000034.1, forward strand.
TGATGGTGCTCATCATGTCGCCCACGCGTTTCTTCACGTCGTTCCACATCGAAGCGGGGATGTAGGCACGCGAGGCGGCCGAGCACTTCTGGCCTTGGTATTCGAAGGCACCGCGGACGATGGCGACGGCCACCTCTTGCGGGTCGGCGCTGTTGTGGACGAAGATGAAGTCCTTGCCGCCGGTCTCACCCACGAGACGAGGATAGGCCTTGTACATGTCGAGATTCTGGCCGGTGGTCTTCCACAGGCTCTTGAAGGTGGCGGTGCTGCCGGTGAAGTGGATGGCGTTGAAGTTCTTGTCCTTCAGGGCCACGCCGCTGATCACGCTGCCCTTGCCAGGCAGGAAGTTGACGACACCGTTCGGAAGGCCGGCTTCCATGAAGATGCGCATGTCGGTGTAGTTCGACAGCAGGGCGGTCGTCGAGGGCTTCCAGATGGTGGTGTTACCCATCAAGGCGGGCGTCATGTTCAGGTTGGAGGCGATGGAGGTGAAGTTGAAAGGCGTGATGGCGAACACGAAGCCTTCCAGCGGACGGTATTCGGTACGGTTCAGCTGGTCGTTGGCCGAAGCGGGCTGCTCGGCGTAGAGCTTGCTGGCGTAGTGGTTGTTGTAGCGGAAGAAGTCGATGGTCTCGCAGGCGCTGTCGATCTCGGCTTGGAAGCAGTTCTTCGACTGGCCGAGCATGGTGGCGGCGTTGATGCGGGCGCGGTACTTGGTGGCCAGCATTTCGGCGATGCGGGCCATGATGGCGGCGCGTTCGTCCCAAGGCGTGTTCTCCCAGTCGTGCTTGGCGGCTTGGGCGGCGTCGATGGCCATGCGGACTTCCTTCTCGCCTACCTTGTGGTAGCGTGCGATGACGTGCTTGTGGTCGTGAGGCATCACCACTTCGCCCATGTCGCCCGTGCGGACTTCCTGGCCGTTGATGATAGCGGGGATTTCAACGATTTCGTTGGATTGTCTTTCGAGTTCCTTCTGGAGTTCGATTCTCTCCGGACTGCCTGGCTTATAGCTTTTTACAGGCTCGTTATCCGGCTTCGCAAATGTGATCAGTGCGTTGTTCATGTTTGGTATTTAAAGATTTAAGATTTAAAGATTCAATACTCTTTGGGCCGCTTCGCGTCATCGCGGGGCACAAAGCGGTCTAGTGTTATTTCTGTATGGCTGTTTCAAACAGTTCGACATGGTCATGGTGGAGGGTGATTTTCATCCATCCAAGACGGCTTTGGTTGTTGTCGGTAAGCTTAAAACCGATGTATTTCACTTCGTTCATTGGGAAAGCGTTGAGACTTGCGTCGGTGCACTTGAAAGTGTTGTTGTGATCGAAGCTGTCATTGGCGTTATTGGCACATAGCGAGAATTCGTGGTTGACGATGTTGCCCAACAATCCAACGTTTTCGTTTGGGCATTTGAGCGTGATAACAATATCGTGTTCAGGTTCTACATGGTGTCCCTGTCCTTCTGAAGCGCAATCCCACCAATTGAATTGGATGTCGCCTTGTCCGTCGCCGTTGAGGTCAACGATGTTGCCCCAGGAATAATGGCCATATTGCTCTGGGTTTAAAGTGCCGTGGCATGAGGTAACTGACATCCCTTTGCTGTCGCCGAAAACGATTTTGCCGTTTGTTGTGTCTTTCTTGCATGATGCGAGGCTAACCACAAGCAGCAGTGCCATTGTAAATAATGAAAGTTGTTTCATCTAGTTATGTTTTTGACAAATGATTTTTCGTTTGATAAACGCGGTGCAAATATAGTAAATTTCGTTGCGAAAAACTTCGTTGCGAAAAATTTCGCAATGATTATCTTAGCCGTTTAATGGCCTGCAAGCGATGCGTGTGCTCGTTCTTCTCCTTGTTGAAGATGCCCGTCTGGTCGAGGAAGTCGATGCGCACCTGTCCCGAGGCGTGAATGATTTGCTCGTTGCCCATCACGATGCCTACATGGGTGATACGGCCGTCCTCGTCGCCGAAGAATGCCAAATCGCCAGGCTGCGTCTCTTGCAGGAAATACACCAACTCGCCACAGGCAATCTGTTGGTTGGCATCGCGGGGAAGAAGAAGCCCGCACAATCGTGCGCAGACTTGCGTGAGGCCTGAGCAGTCGATGCCCATGGCGCAGCGACCGCCCCAAAGGTACGGTGCACCGAGCAGCAGTTTGGCGTATTCCACCATCATCTTGGGATGAAACTCTGAGGGTGTCTCAATGGCATCGGGATGCGGCTCATAAAGCGGCGTACCCAAACTCAAAATTTTGCCTTGGTATTCCGCGATGGGCCTATTAATAAGGTAGACGGGCTTAGTTTTCAACGCATTGTATTCTTCCTCGCTGATTTCACAAAACTGTTTGGCTTGAATCCAACCTTGGTAATAAGCGGAATCCTCTACGGCAGTTTCAGGGTCAAGTTGGAGCGTTGATTGGCCGTTCTCAAACCGAATCAACACCCATTCGTGGGTTTTGTCTAAAACCATATAGGTTTCATTATAAAGCAGTTGGCTTACCATTTCCGAGCCATGTCGGCTTTCTTTTCTAACGGGAATGGTGGATAATTTGCAAATACCGTATGTCATGTTTTTTTTCTGTTCGTTTTCTGACCGCTAAATTAGCGAACTATTCGGTGCAAAACGCCTTTTTTCGCTGTTTTTTTTCACACGATTGGAGTTTTTCTTAATTTAGCACTCGGTTTAATCGGTTAAGTCGATTATTAAACAGTTGATTATGAGTAAGATAAAAGATTTCTTCAATAAAATAAGACACAATTATTATGGCATAGGCAAGGTGCTCGTCTTCTTGGTGGCCATAGCACTGGTCTGCTGGCTTATGCCTCGTACGGGCAAGTTCAAGTACGAGTACCAGCTTTCCAAACCTTGGCAACACGAGACCCTCTATGCGCCTTTCGATTTCCCGATTTACAAGGATTACGAGACCCTGGGCGCAGAAACCGAGGCTGCCCGAACCAAGGTGAAGCCTATCTTCGTATTCAACGACGACGAGATGGTGGCTTCGCGTAACCTCTTGTTTGTCAATTTCGACGCAAAATGGGATGCGGCTTCGCATTTCGACCGCGATCTCAACCTTGATTGTCTTTTCACCGTGTTCGACTCCATCGAAGAGCATGGTATTGTGGCCTACGACAACGCCACCAGCAACCTTGAGCCTACTTCGGAGGTGAGCGTTATCCGCAACAAAGTGATGCGCACGGCCCGATATGGCGATTTGTATAGCATGAATGCTGCCACCGAGGCGGTCACCACGATGTTGGAGCAAAAGGGCGGCCAATACGAAAAGAAACTCCTCTCCGAATTGATCAACGGAGCTTTGCGTCAGAACGTGTTCTACAACGCTGATCTCACCCAAAAGGAAGTAGACAAGGCGGTGTCGGCAGTGCCGCTCACCTACGGAATGGTGCAGCAGGATGAACTCATCATCTCGGAAGGCACGCTCATTGATGCACACACCTATAACGTGCTGAACTCCTTACAACGTGAATATGCCTCGCGTTCCATGTCGAGCGACGACTCGTTGCGCGTGTTGCTGAGCCAGATCTTCCTCGTGGCCTTGGTCTTCGCGCTGATGGGATTGTATGGCAACAAGCTGCATCATAAAGTGTTTTCGCAGCTGAAAAACATTGTTTTGCTGCTGACACTCATGCTGCTGGTCATCCTTCCTTCATATATTTTGGTCAGGTTTGCACCGGGACTGGTATACATGATGCCTGTCTGCCTCTTGGCCATCATGGTGGGCTCATTCTTCAACTTGCGATTGGCTTTCTCCACGCAAGTCTTTGCCGTGATGCTGATTTCGCTTGTGGTGCCCAATCCCTTCCAGTTCATCTTTATGCAGCTCGTGGCCACTGTGCTGACGGTGTTCAGCATGTCGAATACGAGGGCGCACCACCGTTTCATCCAAGCAGCCTTGTTCGCCTTCGTGGGTTATCTGTTGGTCTATCTTGCTTTCACCTTCCTGTCCACTTCCGAAATCGACTGGATGGTGGTGCTTCTATTGGTGCTCAACGCACTGTTTGCGCTGTTGGCTCAGCCGCTCATCCTCATGTTCGAACGTATCTTTGGCGTGACTACCTCACTCTCGCTGATGGAATTGAGCAACACCAACACACCTTTGTTGCGCGAGTTGGCGACTACTGCACCAGGTACTTTCCAACACTCCATCCAGGTGGCCAACCTATGCGAGGAGGTGCTGTTTGAGATTGGTGGTGATACGCTTTTGGCTCGTACGGGTGCTTTGTACCACGACATCGGCAAGGTGAAGAACCCGATGTATTTCACTGAGAACCAGCATGGTGCATATAGTCCGCACAATGACCTCTCTAACTACGAAAGTGCCGAAATCATCATCTCGCATGTGACCGACGGCATTGAGATGGCGCACAAAGCGCATGTGCCGGAGCGCATTATCGACTTCATCCGCACCCACCACGGCACGCGCCGCACCGACTATTTCTACATCAACGAGCAGAAGGCCCATCCCGACGAGGAGATTGACCCGACGCCATTTACCTATCATGGCCCGGCACCGTTCTCGCGCGAGACCGCCGTGCTGATGATGGCCGACAGCATCGAAGCTGCCTCTCACAGCCTCAAAGACCCCGATGAAAAGAAAATCAGCGACTTGGTGGACAACATCATCAACAAGCAGATGGAGGCGGGGCAGTTCCTCAACACCGACCTCACTTTGCACGACATTGAGACCTGCCGCAAAGTGCTGAAAAAGAAGCTGATGAATATCTATCACGTCAGGATTGCTTATCCCGAGAAGTAGTTTTTTTCGTTTTTTTTCATGGTGTTTCAAAAGAATGTCGTACCTTTGTAGCATACTAATAAACTAATACACCTAAAAATGAAAAAGAAGAATAAGGTATTACTCGTCATTTTGGCTGTTATTGTGGCGTTGACAGCTGCTGCTTTTTACTTTCTTCCGATAGGATTGATTGTTCATACGCTTTGGGTTTTTACAAAGGAAGATGGCCATCCTATTGAAGTCCGATTGAATGATGACACCATCCATTTTGCACTCAATGGTCAGCACATGGTTTTTGAAGCCGAGGTGGATGGGCGTTCGGATTCTTTGATTTATGATACGGGTGTTAATTTGCCATTGGTGATGATGTACACACCCAGCACCCAACCTGATGGAATGAAGTTTTATCATAATCGGATAACGGGGGCTGACAAGAAGTCAAGGATAAAAATGACGACATTCCCAGTTAGATGGGGGACGCGTAGGGTGAGCAACATAGGTGTTGGCTTAGCTATGTTGAATCCGGAGCCTTCTCCTTGTGAAAAGTACACCATATCAAAGTACCATCTTTTAGGTTTTCAAGGCTTCCAACTAAGTCGAAATATGATCGACTTTACATCCTCTAAAATATATGCCATCCCCGATTCGGTTGTAATCGACACTACGGAATTTGTTCCCATCAAGTGCATGTTAAAAAGAGGTGTCTTGTTTGTCTATCCAAAAGTGAACGGAGTGGAATACGAATGCATTTTTGATACGGGGAACGGCAATTGTGGATTTTTGTTGAAGGATGAACAACGGATTGAAAACCCCAAAGAAAACGATTGGGTTTATGAAGGTTCTTATGGAAATACCATTGGGGGGCTAACGGAAAGACAGCGTTTCGTTCGTGTTCCCAAGGAAACATTCAACCATGTAGGTCCTGACAAGGAGGTTGACGTCAGCTATGTGAAGGATTTGCCTTTTCACAACATGGGTCTCAAGGCTATCTCGCAGTATGACTGGATTTTTGACTGGGATAGAGGCGGTGACGTAAAAGCGTATGCTAGACCTCATGAGGCCGAAGAGAAGGCGCCCGTCGACATGTTTCGATACAAACTCAACACTGCCGATGGAACATTGAAGATTTTGACCCGCCTCATCGACGGCAACGAGAAGTTCAAGGTTGGCGACCAAATCATTTCAGTAAACGGCGAAAAAATCACCGAGGAGAACATCTGCCATTACTATGATTTGTTGACCGGAAAACAAGGACTGGTCGGGGTTTGAGATTCGGGTGAAGTAAGTTTTTAGGATATGCTTTGCATGAAAGTCTATTATACTGAAATAACATATTAAAAATGAACAGGTTGTTTAAATATTGTGTGCTTTTGTCGATGGTCTTTGCCATGACTTCCTGCGGCACTGTCGGCCTGTTGATTCATACGGCCAAAATCTTTAATGATAACTCGAGTTTTAGTACCAATTCGACGTATGACACTATCCATTTTGTCGTCAGCAACAAGAATCAAATGTTGCTCAAGGCCGAAATCAATGGGAAATCGGACACGGTGATGTATGATACAGGTGTCAATTCCTTTGCTCTGCTTATGTACACACCGAGCACCAAGCCGGAAGGGATGAAGTTTTATAATCACAGGGTTTCTGGGGCCGACAAAAGGTCAAAAATCAAAATGACGACTTTGCCGGTAACAATCAAAACAAACATGGTGGTGTCGGAAGGACTAGGTTTCGCCAATTTAGGGCCTGAACCACCGATTTGTCAAAGAGAGGAGGCTTTGTCAGCGCATAATATCATTGGCTTTCAAGGGCTTAATTTGGTTCGTTACATGATTGACTTTACCGATAATCAGATGTACGAAATACCTGATTCCTTGAGCATCGACACGACGGAGTTCATTCCCATCAAATGCAAGTTGTACAGAGATGTTTTGTGGGTCTATCCGCGAATCAATGGTGTGGAGTATGAATGCATTTTCGACACGGGCAATGGTGCTGCTGACTTTTTGTTGCAGGATGAGCAACGTGTCGGCAACCCACTTGAGAATGATTATGTTTTTGAAGGCTCCTTTGGACAAGCCATTGGAGGACATACCGATAAGCAAACTTTTGTGCTTGCAGATCAAGAGCGTCTCAGTCTCGCCAGTGTCGACAAGGAGACAGAAGTCATGTATGTGAAATCGTTGGCACACAATAACATGGGTCTCAAGGCGATTTCGAAATATGATTGGATTATCTCGTCTCGAGGCGGAAAGCTGAGGATGTATGCCAGACCACATACAACCAATGTCGTCAAGCCGTTCGAGGCATCTGCCTACCGTGTTTCCACAGCCGATGGAACATTGAAGATTTTGACCCGCCTCGTCAACGGCAACGAGAAGTTCAAGGTTGGCGACCAAATCATTTCAGTAAACGGCGAAAAAATCACCGAGGAGAACATCTGCCATTACTATGATTTGTTGACCGGGACTGGTCGGGGCTTGAGATTCTGGTGAAATAACTAACTGCCTCCGGTCCCTCGTTGAATATCAAATCCAACACGCTCAAATCAGGCGCGAAGGGAAACTTGGTGCTGAAAACCTGATAGTATTCAGGGAATGCACCGTTTTCAAAAGCCTTTTTAGGACTAAACGCCTCGCGAAGGTCGTTCTCCGCCTCGCGGACATAATCCGTCGTGTGAACGATTTCCTTCTTGACCTTCAGCATCTTCAACACCGCTTGCAAAGCCGCATCGTTCAAGTCGATCAGGCGCTCGAAATGGCCTTCGAAGATGGGCCTTAGATAGTCGTAATAATGGTCGAAATAGGGTGCCGCCTTATAGGCCGACTCCAAGCAGCGGCAGTGGATGTGCTGCCAAGGCTCGATGGGACTGATGGCCATATCCTTGGTCATGGTGTGGTTGCCGTTGACTTTCACCACGGGCACACTAAGACTCTCCACGCCATTGGCCGTCATCACGCGGCAACGGTTGCGGTAGGTCTGCTTGTGGTAGGTCTCCCACACTTCAATGACAGGCGCGTCCTCTTTCAGAAAGTGCGCCATGTAGCTGATGCTCGGGAAATATGCTGTGGTGAAAAGGGTCATTCCTCTTGCTTTGGCTTGTCGATAAGTTCCTGTTCGATGATTGTCCGTAAACTCTCCTCGGATGGGAGACCATCTTGCCTTTTAATGCGACTGCCTGATGCGGGGATGTAGTAAATAACGGGGAGGCCTTTGACTCGAAAAGCCTTGGCGAGTGCTGGCTCTTTATCCACATTGACTTTGTAGATGGTTAAGTCGCCCTCATATTCCTCAGCCATTTTCTCCATAATGGGAAGCAGCATCATGCAGGGACGGCAGCTTTTGGAATAAAAGTCAATGATGACGGCCGTATTCCCTTTGAAGACAAGGGAGTCGGGATGCTTTTCGAAGTCCCAGATCTTGTCGATATAGTCTTGGTAGGTGATGTGCTGCATCTTTTTGTCTTTTTCCAAAGAACAAGAAGTGGCGCATGCCATCAAAAGCAGAAAGGAGAAAACAAAAATCCTCTTCATGACTTTCCTTCAAATTCAAAACTCAAATCTTGAATCTTGAATTTTGAATTTTGAATTCCAAATCCCTATTTTATTAGTTGCTCCACAACGACTTTCCTATAGCCTTCTTCGGGCATCGCCCCGACTTGCATCATAGGTTGGCCTTCCATAGGGATGAAGAGCACCATGGGGATACTTTTCACATTGAAGGCGGCAGACAACTCTCGCTCTTGGTCCGTATTGATTTTGTAAACCAACAGCTTGCCGTCGTATTCCTCGGCCAGTTTCTCCATGATGGGCGCCACACGGCGGCAAGGGCCGCACCAGTCGGCATAAAAGTCTATGATGGCTGGTAGTTTGCCTTTATATACAAAGGTGTTCGGATTGCTCTCGAAGTTCCACACTTTGCTCAGAAACTCTTTATAAGTCAGATGCTTTACTTTCGATTCCACTTTCGTTTCCTGCGCGTTGGCGCTGAGGCCGAAAGCAATAATAGCCATAGCGATAAGGATGGTTTTTCTCATTGTTGTTCAATTTTTCGGGGACAAAAATAGCAAAAATCGTGCAAATGGCTCTTTTTTCATTACCTTTGCAGAAAAAATTGTAGGAATCATGTTAATCGTCAATATCAAAGAGCTCGTCGGCATTGAGGAACAAGGCCGACTGCTGAAACGCGGCAAGGAAATGGCCGAATCAGGAAGAATCAAGAACGCTTTCTTGTATGTCAAAGGGAAGAGAATTGCCGACTACGGTCCGATGGACTCGGAGGCTTGCCGTAAATATCTTGCTGAGAACCATCGTGTTTACGATGTGAAAGGCAGCGTGGTGATGCCCGCCTTTTGCGACTCGCACACGCATCTGGTTTACGCTAACTCGCGTGAGCTGGAGTTCGTCGACAAGATCCGTGGTCTCAGCTATGAGGAGATTGCCAAGAGGGGAGGAGGCATCCTCAACTCGGCCAAGGCAACGGCCGCGGCATCGGAGGACGAACTCTATGACATGGCCCAGCAACGCCTCGACGAGGTGATGCGCATGGGTACGGGCGCCATCGAAATCAAGAGCGGCTATGGCTTGACGACAGAGAGCGAACTGAAACTCCTCCGCGTCATCCGTCGCCTGAAGGAGAACTCACCTTTGACCATCAAGTCGAACTTCCTCGGCGCACATGGTATCCCGATGGAATATCGTGGCCATCAAGAGGATTATGTCGACTTGGTCATCAACGAGATGATCCCGCTCGTGGCTGCGGAGGACTTGGCTGACTTCATCGATGTGTTCTGCGACCAGGGCTTCTTCACCGTCGAAGACACCGAACGCATCCTCATGGCGGGCATCAAATATGGCATGAGGCCGAAGATCCATGCCAACGAGATGGCCATCTCGGGCGGCGTGCAGGTGGGCGTGAAATACGGCGCCATCTCCGTCGACCACCTCGAGCAGATGGGCGACGCCGAGATTGAGGCCCTTAAAGACACCGAGACCATGCCGACTGTGCTCCCCGGCTGCGCTTTCTTTCTCAACCTGCCGCTCTCGCCGGCACGCAAGATGATCGATGCGGGCCTACCTGTGGCCATGGCATCCGACTTCAACCCTGGCACTTCGCCTTCTGGCAATATGCAGCTCATCCTTTCGATGGCCTGCATCCGCTACCGGCTGACGCCTGAAGAGGCACTCAACGCCACCACGCTCAACACGGCTTACGCCATGGGTGTGAGTGACGAGGTGGGTAGCATTACCAAGGGCAAGCTCGCCAACCTTATCGTCACCCAACCGATGACGCAGCTCGAGTTCATGCCTTATTACTATGGCGCCAACAAAGTGGCTAAAATGATTCTTAACGGTAAGTTTGTGTGATGAGGCATTATGAGGCATTATAGATTATTATTGACGACACTGGTCTTTGCGCTGTTCGTCGTCTCCTGCAAGAAAGACCATTATGACGTGGGCAATGTGCATGGCGTGAATGCTGAAGGCGAGGTGGTGGCACCGCTGGCTTCAGCTTCGTTTACTGTAAAGGATTTGATGGAACGCTTCGGCTTGATGGATCTGCTTTATTGGTCTGCTGACGGTGATTTGGCGCTACACTTCACTCAGGAGATGGATAGCATTTTAGAAGGCTCTGAGTTATTGAGATTCAATGATTCGGTCTATGAAGAACAATATACCTATCCCAATCCCTATCCAGCCACACAGCCGCCCTATCTCGACACGGTGCTGAGCTTTGAGCGCACCATCACATTCGAGTCGGAGCATGTTTTCGTGAGGGAAGGATACATCAAGTCCGGACACCTTGAATTTAATATGGAGTCTAATGCTGGCAATGTGCAGCATGTGGTGCTGCGTTCCTCCAACCTCAAGAATGCTGCAGGCCACGACCTCGTGCTCGACACGCCAATTCATGACAACTCTTTCGTGATTGATCTGTCGGGTTTGCGCTATGTTGCTGATGAGGCTAATACGCTGACCTTCAATTGTGAAGTTACAGTTGGTGCACAAGTGACGGCCGAACCGGAGTTGTATGTGAATTACAGCATCAAGGGACATGATGTGGCTTTCAGGGAGATGCAGGGTTTTGTGGAGAGATATTCGACCCGCGACCGTGCCGACACGGTTTTTACACTGTTTCCCGGATTGATCGATGGTCAACTCGGATTGGAGGGTGTCAGACTTAAAATCACCGAACGTAACACCTTCCCTATTGGAACTCGTTTCGTTGTCGACACTCTTAAGTTGTGGAGCAAAGAGAATGCGCCTATTTCCATCCTTGAGCCATTGCCGTTGCCGATTGAAATGCCTCCGACGATGCAATATGAAGAGGCACTCAATAAGGTCGTCAATTTCCGGATTAGTGCCGACGGAGGGCATTTCTTGGCTTCGGGCGATTTCATCGTCAATCCTGAGAACGTTACTGACATGGTGACCATTGTCGACACCAATCGTATCGACCTTCGTGCCGATGTGGAGATACCGTTCTCCTTCAGGGTTGGCGATGTCAAATATGTCGATACGGTCAATATGAACCTTGCCAACCTCAAGGTGCCCGAACTCATCAAGGAACTAACGCTCGAACTGACGTTCAACTCTGTGTTGCCGTTCCATTTGAATGCAAGTTTCTATATGTTTGACTCTGAAACAGGTATGATCACAGACACCTTGCTTGGTGATTCCAAGGTCATTAAGGCTTCATTCGATGGCAAGCCTGTCACGACAGAGGTGAAGCTTGTTGTCGACGAAGACCGTATCGAGAACGTGTTGCATTCCAACCGTATCATTATGTCGTATAAAATTGATACAGAGAACCATAACCTGTATTTGAACCTCAATCAAAAGCTCGATCTCTCGGTAAAAGGTCGTGCCAAATACAAAGGGAATGTAGATTTTTAGCGATTATCAGTCATGATTAAGAATAAGAAAACAATTATTATAGCTTTGTTTGCTGTGTTGACGTTTGGGTCTGTCAAGGCTCAGCAAGTGTCGCCTGTCGACTTCATGCGCTACAATCCTTATCAGATGAACGCCAATCCAGCCACCGACTTGCCCTATTCGAGCGTCATGTCGCTCGTCATTGGCGACATCGGCTTCGACGTGCAAAACACGACGTTGCGTTTCGACAACTGCTTCGACTTCGACGCACAAGGCCGCCCTGCAACAATCAATTTGCGCCAACTGGCCAATAGCTTAAAGGAAGACAATTACCTCGGCCTTGACATGCATATAGATTTGTTCACATTGTACAAGCGTCTAAATAAAGGTATGCTCACTATCAATTATGGCGTGAAGGCCCAAGGTGACTTTGCCTTTAACGACGGACTGTTCAATTTGGCGGCTTACGGCAACTCGGCTTTCGTTGGCAACGACAACCCTGCCAAGATCAATATGGACATCAATGCTATGGGATATCAGGAGCTGGCGGTGGGCTATCAGTGGAATGTCACGAAGCAACTATCGTTGGGCGGTAGGGCAAAGGTGCTTTTCGGCGTGGCCAATGTGAAAACTGACGCCTTTGATGTCAGGCTCTTCACCGATGCCGACTCCTATGCGCTTCGCCTCAGGGAAAACATCGCCATTCGGGGTGCTATGCCCAACGCCGTTTATGTGGATGAGGCTGGCAAACTGAAGACCAATGGTCCTTTCAGCGTGGGCGAGTTGTTCCGCAATCCTGGCTTTGGCGTCGACTTGGCCGCCGAATACCGTTTCAACGAGCAGTTCAGCGCTGTGGCAGCGGTGCGTGACCTGGGGTTCATCCATTGGGGGAAGAACAACATCACCATGACGGGCAAGGTGAACGACATGGGCGAATTCTACGACAACGGCGACTTCCTCTTTGATGGTTTAAGTGTCGACGAGGTTCAACGCATTGTCTCCGATGACTATTATCGTGAGCATTTCTTGGATACCTTGCGACGCTATTTCCAAGTGGGATTCTCGCCCTTGGATAAGTACACCACCGCTTTGAATACCAACCTCCTGCTGCGCGGCAACTACGACCTCGATGCCCGCAACCGCTTCAGTGCACAGGTGCAGGGTCGCTTCTTGGGCAGTGGCTTCCGTCCCGCCTTGACGCTGGCCTACTGCGGTTCCTTCTGGAATAACTTTAACGTGTGTGCTACCTATACGATGATGCCCCACAGCTACGACAACATCGGTCTCGGCGTCTCGGCGATGATTGAGACCTGCAACATCTATCTGACTACCAATAATCTTATAGGGCTGTTCAGGCCTTTGAATATGAGTGGGTTCAATGCCCAGGTGGGCATCGTGTTCAACCTTTGGATTCCCGAGCGACGTTATGTCGACGAATCTGGAAAACCTAAGTTTTTGGATGACAACGGCTAAGATATTCGGACTCGACCGTCACCGCTTGACCACCGATGGCGAAGGCGTCACTACCTTGGTGGCGTTCAATGGTTGCCCTTTGCGCTGCAAGTATTGCCTCAACAAGACCTCGTGGGACATGGACAAAGGCCGCGACTACACCCCTGAAATGCTTTTCGAGGAGGTGAAGATTGACCAGTTGTATTTTTTGGCCACGCATGGAGGCATCACTTTTGGTGGGGGAGAACCCCTGTTGCAGAAGGAGTTCATCAAGGAGTTTCGCGCGATTTGTGGACCGCAGTGGCAGATTGTGGTCGAGACCAGCCTCCACGTGCCCTTTGAGACCGTTCAGGAGATGAACGAAGTCTTGGATGGCTACATCGTCGACATCAAAGACCTGAATCCAGACATCTATTTGACCTATACTGGGAAGGAAAATCCACTGGTTTTGAAGAATTTGGAATGGATTTTGCAGCATGGAGACCCAAAGCGCATCAAGGTGCGTGTTCCCCATATTCCCGAGTATAATACCGATGAAGATGTGGCGAAAAGTGTGGAACGCCTCAAGGCGATGGGGGTGGTGGAGGTGGATGAGTTTCAATATATAATAAGGTGAGAATAATTGATAGTTGACAATTGATAGTTGACAATTGATAATTGAAAAGAATTACTATATTTGCAACTTGAAGAAATACTTACTATTATGGCTAAAGGGAAACAAACTTGCAAGATCTTAAAGGAGATCCGCAAGCAGATTGCGGCGGAGAACGACATCGAATTCGTGACTTCGGAATGCACTTACAAAGGTGACTGCCTTGGTACTTGCCCGAAATGCGAGGCCGAGGTGCGCTACTTGGAGCGCGAATTGGAGAAACGCCAACGCTTGGGCAAGGCTGCGGTCTTTGCCGGCATGTCGCTTGGCACCTTGCTCACCGCCGCGGCATGTGATACCACGGCAAAAGTGGCGTCAAACCCCAACTGTCCGAATGGAAGCGATGTGGCACAGTGTGACTCAATCCCGGAGCGGCGCCTTGAGGGTGATGTGGTGGCTACTGTTCGTGAGCCCCAGAAGCCTGACACGAACAATGTCGTCATTACCGACAATGATGTCATGGGTTTGGTAATGATGTATACCAACTATTTCGAGTTCAATGCCGAGGATTATAAGGCCTTGATGAAGGATAAGTTTGTGTTCCCCGAGATGCAGCACTTGTCTGTAATAAGTGGCAATATTGAATACCGATATGTTGGCGATGGCGAACGCTATGAGAATTTGGAGCAATTCATCCAAGGCGTCGAGGAATTCCGTGCGCCCTATTATTCCGGTGGAGAGCAAAAGATGTTGGAAGACCTCGCCGCCCTTTTGAAGCTGGATGCCAGCAAATACAAAGGCGATATGGAAGTGGCGTTTACGGTGCCAGTCTGGGGCGATGTGAAGGACGTTGAGGTTGTGAAGGGGATTAACAAGGCATTGGATGAGGCAGTTGCCGAAGCCATGACGCAAATGGGTTGGAATTCGGGTTTGTATGATTACAAAGATGCGGATATTATTGGTGGCGCTTTCGAATGCCGTTGTGTGCAGAAGATTCATTTCCCGATAAAGACGAAATAAACACCTAAATCGATACGGCCATGGCAAAAGGAAAACAGACTTGCAAGATCCTTAAGGAGATCCGCCGGCAGATTGCTGTGGAGAATGACATTGAATTCGTTACCTCGGAATGCACCCACAAGGGCGATTGTGCTGGTACCTGTCCAAAGTGCGAGGCCGAAGTGCGCTACCTTGAACGCGAACTGGAGAAGCGTCAGCGCTTGGGCAAAGCAGCGGTTATCGCGGGAATGGCTGTGGGAACGCTGCTTACCGCCACTTCGTGTGACCGTATCATTCCCCAACCCCTCGAAGGCGATGTGCCCTACATCCCCGATTCCACCGAGATGCCCAACCTTGACGACACCATCCCCGAAGAAGCCTTCCTGCTTGAAGGCGATGTGCTGGCACCCGAGCCCGACAGTCTCCAGCAATGCTCTGGTAAGGATGAGTTTGATCGGCTCGAAGGCGAACCTCCCGTTTCGCCAGACGACCCCAACCTGATTAAGAAAGGTACAGGGAAAGAGTAATGATATAGATGGCCGGCCCTACAGATAGTGACCCTGTTAATATAGCGGCCCTTCGACAGGCTCAGGGACCTTTGCTTTTACAAAAGTTGAGGGTCCCTGAGCCCGTCGAAGGGCCCGATTATTTTGAAAAAATTACTTTAAACTGCATTTTATTCAAAATAAATCGTATTTTTGCTGCGTTAATACAAAAAACTAATATCATGGCAAGAGGCAAACAAACCTGCAAAATCCTAAAAGAAATCCGCAAGCAGATAGCGGCGGAGAACGACATCGAGTTGGTCATCGAGGAATGCACCTACCAAGGCGATTGCCTTGGCACCTGCCCGAAATGCGAGGCTGAGGTACGCTATCTGGAGCATGAACTTGAGAAACGGCAACGTATGGGCAAGGCGGCAGTTGTGGCAGGCCTTTCCGTTGGTTTGCTGGGCCCGAGCCAAGTGGCCTTGGCGCAGACGCCGGATACGATTCCTTCACGGAACGATAGTATAGTAGATATATTGGATGGATATGTGGTACCTAAGATTCAGCAGTCGGATGTGATGCTGATGGGTAAGATTCCGATGACTTCATGCTATCATGTTGATCCAAAAAGATATAGAACGGTAATGGATATGTTTGATTTCTCAGGGATGAGGAACCTTTCTGTGGTGGGATTTGATTTGGAATATCCCGATCGGATAGAAAATGTCGATACTGATGATTATGTTAATGTATTAATCAACAATTCATTGACCTTCTATGTCCCACAATTTGAGGGCGGCGAATCGGATCTTTTGGAATTCATCTCCCAAAACTTGGGCAAGAATGCCGATGGTAACGCTTACGGCGACATGGAAGTGGCCTTCACTGTGGAACCCAATGGCAAATTGTCGCACATTGAAATAATAAAAGGTGTCAATGAGCAATTAGATGCTCAAGTTGCGGCACTGTTCAAGTTCATGGAATGGAGGCCTGCTATTTGGGAAATGAAGTCGGAAGAGAAGTTTCCGTTCGCCTGCCAATGCGTGCAGAAACTGCATTTTCCGATGATTACACATTAATTACATAAAGGCCATGATTAAGAAGTTCATTTTTGGGTTTATTCTGTTTTTGCTGGCCCAAGGCGCAATGGCACAAACAACGGATACCATTGATTGTGATTTTTGGTGGCCCGAGGACGAGCAAGTCATGTTGGGAGTCCCAGAGCAAATGCCCAATTTCCCTGGTGGAGAGACTGCGCTGATGAATTACATTTCTGAGCACTTGGTTTATCCTCAGGAAGCAAAGGATGCAGGCGTTGAAGGACGCGTTTTTATTGGAGTTGTCGTGATGAAAGACGGCAGTTTGGCTTGTGCCAAGGTGCTTAAAGGATTGGGCTATGGTTGTGACGAGGCGGCATTGGAGGTTTTTATGGGAATGCCCAAATGGATGCCGGCCATACAACGTGGCAAGGCAATTTGTTATCCTTATGAGGTGCCAGTCTTTTTTGGTCATAAACAGGAAGTCGTTGAAGAGATAATAAATGCCGTTGAAAATATGCCAGAGTATCCGGGTGGTTTTGATGCAATGTTCGATTTCATTAATGCCAATCTTGTTTATCCTCAAGAGGCGATAGATGCGGGAATTGAAGGCAGGGTTTTTGTCGGTTTTGTTGTTGAGAAAGATGGTAGTGTGTCAAGCATCAAGTTGCTGAGAGGGATTGGCTACGGTTGCGATGAGGCAGCGATGGATGTAGTGAGGAAAATGCCTAAATGGAAGCCTGCAACGCAGAGGGGTAAACCAGTTCGTGTGCAATACCAATTTCCTCTCAATTTCAAGTTGGAAAACAAAAAATCTGAATAGTTATGTCCAAAGGCAAACAAACCTGCAAGATCCTTAAGGAAATCCGCAAGCAGATAGCGGAAGAGAACGATATTAAGTTGGTCATCGAGGAATGTACCTACCAAGGCGACTGTCTCGGCACCTGCCCGAAATGCGAGGCCGAGGTACGCTATCTGGAGCGCGAACTGGAAAAACGCCAGCGCATGGGCAAGGCGGCCATCTTTGCCGGAATGACCATTGGAACCGCCATTACCGCAGCGGGATGTGGCCCGTTGGCACCGACCCCGAATGGAATGATGGAGCATCCAAGGGATACTATTGTTGCCACGGATACGATTAGGAATGATAGTGTTGAGGAGCCTGTCTTGCTTGGAGGCGAGGTGATGGCGCCGGAGCCTGATAGTGTGGAAACGGGAAATTGATTTCTGTTTCTTTTAAATTAGATTGATTTTCATTTTGTGCCGAAAAAAGCCGTACCTTTGCAGCGGCTTAATGGCCCTTGGCTTTTTGCCTCTGGCTACTGGCGGTCCTTCCGTCCTCAGGAGATTGCGGGTCTGCGCCCGCAATGAGGCCTGGGTCTGGGACAGCCAGAAGCCAATAGCCAGCAGCCAGAAGCAAATTTGAATCTTGAATTAAATATTAAATCAAACAATAATGAAACAACTCATCGAATGCGTGCCGAATATCAGCGAAGGCCGCGACAAGAATATCATTGACCAAGTGACCGCTGAAATCGAGAAAGTGGAAGGCGTCAAATTGTTGGACGTGGATCCCGGTATGACCACTAACCGCACTGTCATAACCTTCGTGGGCGAGCCCGAGCCTGTGTGCGAAGCCGCCTACCGCGTGGTGAAGAAAGCCGCCGAACTCATCGACATGAGCCAGCACCACGGTGCCCACCCGCGTCAAGGTGCCACCGACGTGTGCCCCCTCATCCCCGTGAGCAACATCACCATGGAAGAAGTGGTCGAGTATGCCCACAAGTTGGGCAAGCGCCTCGGCGAAGAACTCAACATCCCGATTTACTGCTACGAAGAGGCCGCCTACATCAAGGAGCGCCGCAACCTCGCTTACTGCCGCACGGGTGAGTACGAGAGCCTGTCCTCGCGCCTCGGCACGGAGCAGTGGAAGCCCGACTTCGGCCCCAACGAATGGAACGAACATGTGGCCCACACGGGTGCCACCCAAGTGGGTGCCCGCGACTTCCTCGTGGCCATCAACTATAACCTCAACACCACCTCGACGCGTCGTGCCAACGCCATCGCTTTCGATGTGCGCGAAAAGGGTCGCCCGATGCGCGAAGGCGGCAAGGTGACCGGCAAGCCGATGAAGGACGAAAACGGCAAACCGATCATGATCCCTGGAACGCTGAAGGCTACCAAGGCCATCGGTTGGTTCATCGAGGACTACGGCATCGCCCAAGTGTCGATGAACATCACCAACATCAGCGTGTCACCCGTCCACGTCTGCTTCGAGGAGGTCTGTGCCAAGGCTGCTGCCCGTGGCGTGCGTGTCACTGGCTGCGAAATCGTCGGCCTCGTGCCCAAGAAGGTGCTGATGGACGCTGGTAGGTTCTACCTCGCCAAGCAACAGCGCAGCCTCGGCGTGAGCGAAGAGGAAATCATGAAGATCGCCATCAAGTCGATGGGCCTCGACGACCTGAAGCCCTTCGACCCGAAGGAAAAGGTCATCGAATACCTCATCGAAGACCACAGCCAGAAGAAACTCGTCGACATGACCTGCACGGGCTTCGCCAACGAGACCGCTTCTGAAAGCCCTGCTCCTGGTGGTGGCTCCATCTCGGCCTACATGGGTGCTCTCGGTGCCTCATTGGCCACGATGGTCGCCAACCTGTCGTCACACAAACCGGGCTGGGACGAGCGCTGGGAAGAGTTCTCCAACTGGGCCGTCAAGGGTCAGGCCATCAAGGACGAGCTGCTTGAGCTGGTTGATGAGGACACCAATGCCTTCAATAAGATCATGGATGCCTTCGGTTTGCCGAAAAAGACCGACGAGGAGAAGGCTGCCCGTAGTGCTGCCATCCAAGAGGCCACCAAGTATGCCACCCAAGTGCCGTTCCGCACGATGAAGGTCGCCTTCAAGGCTTTCGAGGTCGTCCGCGCCATGGCCGAGACTGGCAATCCGAACTCCGTCACCGACGCCGGTGTGGGTGCTTTGTGCGCTCGTTCGGCCGTCATGGGTGCCCATTTGAACGTCAAAATCAACGCTTCTTCGCTGAAAGACGAGGCTTTCAAGGCCGAAATCTTGAAGGAAGCCGCCGAGATTGAGGCTGCCGCCCTTGTGCAAGAGGCTGAAATTCTGCAAATTGTGAACAAGGTTATCGCAGGAGAATAAAATTTTGAAAAATTGGTTGCGGGTATTTGAAAAAGTTGTACTTTTGCAGCCAAATTTGAAAGGAGTATAAGCAATGTCAAAGAAACAGAAAGATGCACGCGTGAAAGTCATTCTTGAATGCACTGAGCACAAGGCCAGCGGCATGCCCGGCACTTCGAGATACTACACCATGAAGAACAAGAAGAACACTCCCGATCGTCTGGAGTTGATGAAGTATAACCCGATTCTGAAAAAGATGACCCTCCACAAGGAGATTAAATAATTAAGAGTTATGGCAAAGAAAGCTGTTGCTACCCTTCGTAGCTTGGACAAGACCTATAGCAAGATCATCAGAATGAAGCGTTCTGAGAAGACCGGTGCCTACTATTTCGAGGAGACCGTCGTTCCCGCCGACAAGGTGCAGGAGTTCCTTGCTAAGAGATAATTTGCGTTAACCGCATAACAATAGAGCTTTTCCATAACCATTATGGGAGAGCTTTTTTGTGTTTGTATAAATTGAACAACCATGGGCCTATTCTCATTTCTAACCCGTAAAAAAGAACAGAAAGAAGACCTCGACAAAGGACTTGAAAAGACCAAAACCAGCGTCTTCTCCCGAATCTCCAAAGCCATCATTGGCAAGTCGACTGTCGACGACGAGGTGCTTGACAACTTGGAGGAAATCCTCATCACCTCCGATGTAGGTGTGGAGACCACTTTGAAGATCATCGATCGCATACAGGCGCGCGTGGCCCGCGATAAATATGTGGGCACCAACGAGCTCAATACTATATTAAAAGAGGAGATTATGGGCCTGCTGCAGGAGAACGAGTCGGGCGACGGTACCACTTTCGACATTCCTGCCGACAAGAAACCGTATGTGATTATGGTTGTCGGCGTGAATGGTGTGGGCAAGACCACCACTATCGGCAAGCTGGCCTATAACTTCAAGAATGCGGGCAAGAAGGTCGTGCTCGGTGCTTCCGACACCTTCCGTGCCGCTGCCGTCAGTCAGTTGCAGATTTGGGCCGATAGGGTAGGTGTACCTTGCGTTCAACAAGGTCAGGGCGCCGACCCCGCTTCCGTGGCTTTCGACACGGTGAAGTCGGCAGTGGCCCAAGATGCTGATGTGGTCATCATCGACACTGCCGGGCGTCTGCACAACAAGGTCAACCTCATGCGCGAGTTGACCAAGATCAAGACTGTTATGCAAAAAGTCGTCCCAGACGCCCCGCATGAGATTTTGCTCGTGCTGGATGCTTCAACTGGAC
This sequence comes from uncultured Bacteroidales bacterium, assembly GCA_900318265.1. Lineage (GTDB taxonomy): Bacteria > Bacteroidota > Bacteroidia > Bacteroidales > F082 > Limimorpha. The sequence goes on from ONKA01000034.1 coordinate 28,167, forward strand.
AAAATGCCATCGAACAGGCCAAGCAGTTCACCGCTGCCACCGAGGTCAACGCCCTCGCGCTGACCAAGCTCGACGGCACCGCCAAGGGCGGCGTGGTTATCGGCATCTCCGACCAGTTCAAAATCCCGGTCAAGTACATCGGCGTCGGCGAAGGCATCGACCATCTGCAGGTCTTCGACCGCAAGGCCTTTGTGGATTCCTTGTTCGAATAGTGTTAATCAAGTTATTTTATCAAGAATTTGAGAATTTGAGATTTTTCCGTTTCGGGTCTTCGCTTATGAATTGTAGAGGAATTTGAGAGGAAATCGCGAGCGATTTTCACCTCGCGAATTCAACGCCGAAGGTGCAAGACTTCAGTAAAACAATTCTCTGTTTTCTCTAATTCTTGATAGAAAAAAGACGTGTAATGCGAAAACCTTCCTTGAATATCGTCACCCTCGGTTGCTCCAAGAACAAAGTTGACTCGGAGCATCTGGCTGCTTTGTTGAAACACCGCTATGTGATCCGTCACGACGACGAACGTCGCTCCGATGTGGTCATCATCAACACCTGTGGCTTCATTGGCGATGCACAGGAGGAATCCATCGATACAATTCTCGAATATGCAGAGCTGCGCAAGCAAGGCAAAATCAAGAAGCTGTACGTCACGGGATGCCTCTCGCAGAGGTTCAAGAAGGACCTGCAAGCCGAAATCCACGAGGTGGACGCCTTTTATGGTGTGGAGAGCGTCAATCTCATCGCTGCCGACCTGCTGAAAGAAGAGGTGCGGCCCGACTATTGCAGTCGTCGTGTGCTTTCCACCCCGAGTCATTACGCTTATATCAAGATCTCCGAAGGTTGTAACCGCCGTTGCGCCTTCTGTGCCATCCCGCTCATCCGGGGCGGCCATGTCTCCGTGCCGATGGACAACCTCATCGAGGAGGCCGAAGGTCTGGCCAAGCAAGGCGTGAAAGAACTCATCCTCATCGCTCAGGACCTGACCTATTATGGCCACGACATTGATGGCAAATCCCATATCGTTGAACTGGTGAAAGCCCTCTGCGACATCGAAGGTTTTGAATGGATCCGCCTGCATTACGGCTATCCGCTCGGTTTCCCCGATGAACTTTTAGATTTGATGCGCGAGAATCCTAAAATTTGCCATTACATCGATTTGCCTTTGCAGCACATCAGCACACATATATTAAAGGATATGCGCCGTGGCGTGGACCGCGAGCAGACCATCGGTTTTGTGAAGAATGTGCGTAAACATGTGCCCGATATTGCTTTCCGTACCACCTTTATCGTCGGCTTCCCTGGCGAGACCGAGGAGGATTTCGAGGAACTCTGCCAGTTTATTAAGGACATGCGTTTCGAGAGGGCAGGGGTGTTTGCCTTCTCACCCGAGGAAGGCACGGCGGCCTACGAGATGACTGATGATGTCCCCGACGAGGTGAAACAAGAGCGTGTCGACAAACTCATGGATATCCAGCAGAACATCTCGTTGGAGATCAATGCCCAGCGTGTGGGCAAGACCGAGAAGGTGTTGATAGACCGTCTCGAAGGCGACTATTACATCGGTCGTACACAGTACGACTCTCCTGAAGTGGATGATGAAATCCTTATTTCAGCCGAAAAGGAACTACAAATCGGCCATTTTTACCAAGTCAAAATCACCCAAGCGGATTATTTTGACTGCTACGGCGTGGTGGAGGGGTAATTAATTCTCACTCTTATAGTGTTCAATCAACGCCTGCATACTCTCGAATGGCGTTTCGTCCATATCTACCCATTTGCCGTTTTCGTAGCGTTGCATTTTCCATCCTGACACCATTCCGTCAATCATCATGGGCACGACACGTCTGTCAAGACCTAGGTTGAACCCTTCGCCAATGAGTCCGTCATATTTTTTGTTCATTTTGTCGACGATTTCGCTGAGGCTCCCCTTGATTGTTTTGTTTGGCATAAGGATTTTTATTCTTTGTGGTTTGTGCTGCAAAGGTAAACATAATAGTGTAATCGTCAAAATAATTGATGTGCGATTCCTTTTATATAAATAAGGTGTCCCTTTTTGGACTGTCATTATTGGATTCATTTTTTTCATGGGATTCTTACAAAAACGCGTATCAAAGGTTCAAAAACTTTGAAAAATAGAGGCCTTTTAGGCCGCAATTTTTTCAAAATGGCACTAAAAATCCCGTATGAACCAAAATTTTTGCAATTTTTTCCACCTGACAATCAATAAGATGTAAAAAAGAAGAAAAAAAATTGAAAAAAGTGCTTGCGGAATGGGAAAAAGGTAGTACTTTTGCACCCGCTAAACGAGAGGGGAAAGCAAGATTGTGAAAGAGG